>NZ_JBWKQH010000003.1:618887-724692 GCF_059418665.1 Undibacterium sp. GW821-FHT07F11 | reverse complement strand
CCACACAGCTCTTGTCGGTAGGGGCTGAGCGCAGCGCATACCTCCATTAGATTGTTGGGGAGCCGCTTGGAGAACAACACCTTGTCGTTGTCATCTGAGACGACTACAAAACTGTTGTTCGAATGAAGGTCTATGCCACAAAATAACATGCCGTTCTCCTTTGATAAAGTAGGTTTGCACCGTAACTTTATCTCTCAGTGCTTGCCGAAGGGGGACGGCTAGATGATTATCAATTCAGCTAGCAAACGCACAGAGATGGCTTTTCGGATTGGTTGATTTTGCTTGTTTGCCCTGTTTGTGAGGTACCCTGACTTTTTCGCACACTCTCGTTTGTTAAAATAATCGATTAGGAGAGATAATGAGATACATCGTGAAATTCGTTTTGATTGGTTGGACTTCATGAGTCTCAAGTCCAATATTGTCAAACTTGTTGCTCGTTGGAGATCTCAAGACATTGGGATACATCCTCCATTTCCGAAGGAAGTTGTACACCAAATTTTTAATGGTATCGGTGCTCATGCCACAGACGACGTTGTCGTGTTGTATGAGTCTCTTGGTGGAATGCCAAATATGAATGATGACAATTGGCGAATTTGGTCTCTACAAGAAATTTCGGATGCGAATCATGATTTGTCAGCATGTGGGATCATTTTTTCAGACTATCTTCTAGACTGCTATCATTTCCGACTAAAGCCAGTTTCAGAGGCTGTATCGGAAGTCTGGGTTGATGGCTTCGATAATCGCCTACCTGTTTGTGTCGCAAAAAGTTTAGATGATTTTTTTGAGCGCTATGTCATTTCGCCTGAATCAGTGCTCAATGCGCCATTTAGACATGAAAAATAACTTTGAAGAAATCAGATAGCTGTCAGATCAAATCGCGGCTATTGCAAATCGACGCCAACAATTGCTGCAACAACTTCATCCCATTTTGTGGTTGACGAATCACACTGTATTCAACACGGCTATCGATCCCATAATTTCACATGTGTACAAATTGCATACAATTGCACGACACTTGTTAGAAATACTCTTTATCACCTCTCCCTATAATCCCCATCTGAAACAGTGTGCGTCAGTTGCATATCTGTGATGCTCAATAGATTTGCGTTTGCATGATGTGAACTTGTACGAGCTCTTATGCATGAGTCTGGCCTCTGGTCGCCGGACAGGGGAGCAGTGCATGTATTTGTGCTGCGAAAATTAATTACTTCAACTTGTTCAAGCCTTGGACATTCTTTATCCCTGCAGGGAGGATGAGTTTCGTCTGTGCTTTTTTCAGGTAGATGTCGGTAGCTCGCGGCTCTCAGTACGCTGCGATTTTTTTTGAAATGAATTGAATGAATCCACACGCAGTACCGTCCATTACACCTTTGAGTTTGTTCAACTCATTGCGCCTGCATCGCAGGCTCATCGCGAGTTTGATACAGCGTGAAGTGCTGATGCGTTATCAAGGGTCGTTGCTGGGTTTGTTGTGGTCCTTTTTTAATCCTGTGCTGATGCTGGCGGTTTACACCTTTGTATTTAGTGTGGTGTTCAAGGCGCGCTGGGCTGGTGGGTCTGAATCGAAGACGGAATTTGCACTTGTATTGTTTGCGGGTTTGATGGTGTTTGGTTTGTTTTCTGAATGCGTGAGCCGTGCACCTGGTCTGGTGGTGAGCAATGTGAATTACGTCAAGAAGGTGATTTTTCCTCTGGAGATTTTGCCTGTAGTGGTGATGGGGGCTGCTTGTTTTCACTTGATGGTCAGCTTTACAGTCTGGCTGATTTTTTATTCGATATTTTTTGGTGTGCCGCCTGCGACGATTTTTATCCTGCCTCTGGTTTTGCTGCCGCTGGTTTTGTTGAGCCTGGGTGTGAGCTGGCTGCTGGCTTCGTTGGGTGTTTTTATTCGTGACATACATCAGGTGGTGGGTGTTGCCGTGTCAGTGCTGACATTTTTGTCGCCGGTGTTTTATCCAATAGCGGCTTTGCCGGATGGCTTTCGTGCCTTGGTTCAAGTCAGCCCTTTGACGCAGGTGATAGAGCAGAGCCGTGACGCCATGATCTGGGGTAAGCCGTTGGATTGGCAAAGCTGGCTGGCTTATTTTTTATTGTCTGGTGTTGTTGCCTGGCTGGGTTTTGCCTGGTTTCAAAAGACGCGCAAGGGGTTTGCTGATGTCCTCTAAGTTTTCTATCAAGGTAGAGCAACTGAGCAAGTGTTACCAGCTCTACGACAAGCCGCAGGACAGGTTGAAGCAAATGCTTTTATCTCGTTCCAAGACTTACTACCGGGAATTCTGGGCTTTGCGAGATGTGTCCTTTGAGATTGTGCCGGGTGAGACGGTGGGCATTATAGGTCGCAATGGCAGTGGCAAGTCCAGCCTGTTGCAAATGATATGCGGCACACTGTCGCCAACATCTGGCGCGGTGGCGACGCATGGCAGGCTGGCTGCCTTGCTGGAGCTGGGGGCTGGTTTTAATACCGAGTTTACAGGTCGCGAAAATGTTTTGCTGAATGCGGCGATCCTGGGTTTCCCGCAAGAGCAGATGCTGGAACGTATGGGCGAGATACTGGCCTTCTCAGAGCTCGGTGACTTTCTGGATCAGCCGGTCAAGACCTATTCCAGCGGCATGTATGCGCGCCTGGCGTTTTCGATTGCGATTCATGTTGATCCTGAGATTTTGATCGTGGATGAGGCGCTGGCTGTGGGCGATGCCCGCTTTGTTGCCAAATGCATGCGTCGTATCAAAGATATACAAAAAACTGGTGCAAGCATTTTATTTGTCAGCCATGACGTCAGTTCAGTACGCACTCTGTGTGACCGCGCCATCTGGCTCGATAAGGGACGCATGCTGGAGCAGGGCGATGTCTTTCCTGTGACTGGGCGTTACATGGAAATGATGTTTCAGGATGATGATGCCAGCGATGATGACGAACATGAAGCCATGCATGCTGCCAATGTCCCTGTGTTGGGAAATGCACTGACTGAAGTGGCCGTGGAAGATGTTGCACTTGATAGTAGGCCAGTTACTCACTGGGGCTCACATAAGGGTCTGATACTTTCTGCTGCCGTGCTGGATGCCAGTGGCGCGCGTCGCGATGTCCATGACTGGGGCAAAAGCATGGAGATCAGGATCAGCCTGCGCATACCGCAAAGCATAGACAGAGAACATTTAAGCGTTGCTGTCTCCATCAAGGATTTAAAAGGCAGTGACCTGATCGTTTCGACTACTCATGATTTTGAAACCAGGCGATTGCCGGACGATGAAGAATTTGAAGTCAGCTTCAAACTCATCAACCCACTGGTCACTGGTAAATATCTGCTGGTTGCCGCGGTAGAAAATCGCCTGCACCGTGACATTCACTACTACGAATACATAGAGGGTGCGCATTACTTTTCTTCACTAGCGGATCAGCGCTTTTTTGGTTTGTTTCAACCGCCGATCTCGCAAGAGATTGTTGCGCCTGCACTCGACCTGAAGCTAAAAAAACTGGCTGCCTGAAGGTGATCAAGCACTCTTCATCAAAATTAATCAGTGATAGATAACACGAACATGCAAACAGAAATTAATTCCCGCGCTTATTGGGATGCGCGATTTGAAAATGATTGGGTCGCTTGCAAGGGCGATAAACAATCGCGTTTCTTTGCCAGCATCGCCATTCAGCAATTGCCAGACTGGTTGCTGGATCAAATCCGGCAAGAGAAATTAAGCGTGGCGGATTGGGGTTGTGCACAAGGAGATGGTACTGATGTTTGGGCCAGCTATGTACCGGCTGATCAGATTAAGGGTGTGGATTTTTCTGCTGCGGCGATACAGCAGGCGCATACACGTTATCCCGCCCTGGAGTTTGCAAATACGGACTGGCTGGCGTCATCTGCATCAGATCAGGACGCATTTGATGTAGTATTTTCTTCGAATACGCTGGAACATTTTCATCAGCCTTACCAGGTTTTGCAAACGCTGAGTCAGCGGGCGAAGAAAGCGTTGGTTCTGGCTTTGCCTTACCGTGAGATGGAGCGTGAGAGCGAGCATTTCTATTCTTTCTTGCCAGAGAATATTCCACTACAACTGGAAAATGGTTTCAACCTGATCTGGGCCAAGGTGCTGGATTGTCGTCCTTTGCCAGATAGCCTGTGGCAGGGGGAGCAAATCATACTGATGTATGCGGATATGAACTGGCTTAAGAAACTGGGCTTGCGCCTGAGTCATGTGCATATGATGCAAACAGATGTGCAATCTGAATTGCTTCAATTGCAAACTTCGCTGAGCGAATATCAACTGCAATTGCAGTTTGCACAGCAAGCTCAAAAATCGCTTGAGTTGCAAAGCGTGCATCATGAGCACATGTTGTTGCAACATGAAAGGGCCTGTCAACAGCAGCAACTGGATATCGCCGAATTGCTTTTGAAATGTGAAAAACTACAGCAAGACATAGACAAGAAGGTGCAACAGATACTCGGCCTGAAAGATCAATTGGTGAGTCGTGAACATGCATTGCAAGCGCAAGGCAAAGCTCAATCCGAGTTGCAGAGTTTGACAGACAGCCTGCAAAAGAAAGCGGATGACTACGACAAGCTGGTTCAGCAATTGGACCTTCGTGATGCGCAAATCAGCAGGCTCAATCTGGATGTGCATTACAAGGAGCAAGCTATCAGGGAGATGACGCAGTCTTACTCCTGGATATTGACGCGGCCCTTGCGTTTTACCGGACAGTTCTTTCAAAGCCCTGGGCGCGCCTGTTATGACCTTGCCAAATTCATGTTCTGGCGTTTGCCAGCAAAAATGCGCTGGGCATTGCATGGCCCAAGACATGATTTTGTACGCTGGGTGAGAGCGTCAGCTTTACCTCTTAATACAACGCAGTTGGTGGCTGCAGGAATTCCGGCAATCGCTGGTAACACAAGCACACCTGTCGCTGTAAAAATGGTAAAAAACACAGATTTGAGCTGGCCTGAATTTCAACAAAAAGTATTGTCGCGCCGCGCAGATTACAAGGGCATCTTTGTGCAGGAACTGGTGATTGACTGGAATGTACCTTTGTACCAGCGACCACAGCATATCGCTGCTGCCTTTGGCCGTCTTGGCTATCTGGTGATTTACCGCACTGACAATTGGGCAGGTGATGATGTGCAGGGCTGCAGGGAAGTGGCGAAAAATGTCTGGATCACCAACCGCCATGAAGTCAATCAATTGCAGGATGTGGTGCGCTCCTTGTATTCAACTGCCTATGCTAATACGCCAGAGCTGTTACTGGAAAACGGCAGGCGTGGCACGCTGGTGTATGAGTACATAGATCATATTGACCCGCAAATCAGCGGCGATGCAGAAAACGTGCGCCGTTTGCTGGCACTGAAGGATTTCGCTTTCAATGGCGGCGCAGATTATGTGGTGGCATCTGCCAAAAAACTGCATGAAGAAGCCGTTGCTGCAGTCGGCGCAGATAAAGTCATCCTCGCACAAAACGGTGTGGATACTGCGCATTACCGTCACCCCAAACACTTGAGTACGCCGCTGCCGCAAAACCTGCAAAATTTTCGCGCCAAATACAGCAAGGTAGTTGGCTATTTCGGCGCGCTTGCTCCCTGGCTGTGGTATGAGGCTGTGGCTGATCTGGTTGCCAGTCGCCCTGATCTTGGCTTTGTGTTTATCGGGCCTGATTACTACGGTGGTTCAGACAAACTGGTGAAGGCTGACAATCTTTTGTATATGGGGACGGTGGATTATCAAATCCTGCCAGCCTATGCCCGTCAGTTTGATGTTTGTTTTATTCCATTCGCCCCCGGCGAAATCGCCCGTACCACTTCACCCCTCAAATTATTTGAATACTTTGCGCTGGAAAAACCTGTGGTTGTGACCAGGGATATGGCGGAGTGTGTCGCGTTTGAAGAAGTATTTTCTGGCAACAGCGTGGAATCTTTAAGCACTGCGCTGGATGCCGCCTTTGCGGTGAAAGATGCCCCTGAATTTACCCAACGCCTGGCTGATCTGGCGGATGCCAATGACTGGGATTGTCGGGCCAGGGCGATGGAAAAGGCATTTCAAAAATCTTCACTGCATTGAAATGCATGGACAGTAATTTCTGAATCTGAAAGTAAATCATCATGAAAAAAATATTGTGTGTCGTTGGTACCCGTCCTGAAGCCATCAAGATGGCCCCCGTTATTCTGGCCTTGAAGCAAGAACCCTGGGCGCAGGTAAGGGTACTGGCAACGGCACAACATCGCCAGATGCTGGATCAGGTGCTGTCATTTTTTGATATTGAAGCTGATATTGATTTGAACATGATGCGCCCTAACCAGTCATTGACGACACTCACTGGCCGCATGTTGCTGGATCTGGATGCGGTCTTGTTGGAAGAGAAACCGGATGTGGTACTGGTACAGGGGGATACGACAACTGTCATGACGGTATCGCTGGCTTGTTTTTATCACCGCATACCTATTGGTCACGTTGAAGCGGGCTTACGTACATGGGATAAGCAAAATCCATTTCCAGAAGAAGCAAACCGGGTATTGACCGGCCGCCTCGCTCAATGGCATTTCGCGCCAACAGAAAACTCACGCCAGAATCTCTTGCGTGAAGGTGTGGCAGATAGTGACATCATCGTAACTGGCAATACAGTGATTGATGCCTTGCTGATGACGGCGGAGCGTGAGCTGAGCCTGGGTTTGGAACTGGATGCAGGCAAACGCATGGTACTCATTACTTCACACAGGCGTGAAAATTTTGGTGAACCCTTCGCAGATATCTGCCGTGCCATACTCAAGCTGGCACAGGATAATCCAGATGTACAATTCCTTTACCCTGTGCATCCAAACCCGAATGTCAAGGAAGTTGCCCATGCAACGCTTGGGGAGAGTGCCAATATTCATTTGTGCGCACCTCTGGACTATGCGCCTTTCGTGGCTGCGATGAAGCGTGCTTATCTGATCATCAGTGATTCTGGTGGGGTGCAGGAAGAAGCGCCAGCGCTGGCCAAGCCTGTGCTGGTCCTGCGTGAAGAAACGGAAAGGCCAGAAGCAGTAGAGCAGGGTGTGGTGAAGCTTGTCGGCGCAAATTACGACAATATCGTCGCAGAGACACAAAAATTGCTGGATGATGAGCTTGCCTATAAGGAGATGGCAAGAGGTGTATCGCCCTATGGCGATGGCCTGGCAGCCGGGCGGATCGTGCTGGTACTCAAGCAATACTATGCAGCTCAGGATAATTCTACCGATAGTGATACCGAAGCTGCACTTGAAGCCGAGCCTGCATGATGCGCCTCGTCTACCTCTCGCCTGTTCCCTGGAACAGCTTTGCCCAAAGACCCCACCAGTTTGTGCGCTGGTTTCACCAGCAATTCAACGCCAGAGTATTGTGGGTAGACCCGTATCCTACGCGTTTTCCAGACATGAGCGATGTACAACGTGTGCTGGCTTCAAAATTTGCGCAGGTATCTGCTGTTGCTGGCACAGTCAGGGATAAAGAAAATCCAGAAAAAGCGGGCTGGCTGACACTGGTCAAGGTTCCTGCCTTGCCGATAGAGCCTTTGCCTGCTTCCGGATTTTTGCAGCAATGGTTTTGGCGCAAGGCCATGGCGGAGATAGATGCATTTGTCGTCAATGGCAAGGCACAGATAGTTGTTGGCAAGCCATCCAAGCTGGCCTTGCAGGTGCTGGCGCGTTACCCTGAGATGTCCTCCATGTATGACGCGATGGATGATTTTCCGGCCTTCTATGAAGGCTTGTCCAGCAAGGCCATGGAGCATACAGAGGGCAAGCTGGCTGCCAGGGTCAATAAGATAGTGGTTTCTTCCAGCGCCGTTTCTCGTTTTTCTGATCAGGCTGACAAACTGAGCCTGATCCTGAATGCCTGTGACAGTGATAACCTGCCACCTGCATTGCCAAGGTCAGAGCAGTCACCCGTCTATGGTTATGTGGGAACGATAGGGCACTGGTTCGACTGGGATGCAGTCGTGAAGCTTGCATCGTCCCTGATCAACACTGAGCCGCGTGCCCTTGTGCGCCTGATAGGGCCTGTGTTCACGCCGCCACCTTGCGCATTGCCAAAAAATGTACAAATCCTGCCGGCATGCAGCCATGCGCGTGCCATGCAGGCCATGCAGAAATTTTCTGTAGGCTTGATACCGTTCAAGCGAAAACTGCTGACGGCCTCAGTTGATCCTATCAAATATTATGAATATCGTTCGCTGGGAATACCGGTATTGTCGTCCGACTTTGGCGAGATGTCTTTGCGGGCAGATGAGGACGGGGTGTTTTTATACAACGGGGATAGTGATTTTACGACTTTGCTCAAGACTTGCCTGCGACATCGCAGCAGTGTAGATGGTCTTAGCAAGTTCAGAGCAGATAATTCCTGGGCCGCTCGTTTTGCCGGATTGATACCGCTGTTTGATGCCAGTGCTGATCACAGGGGTCGTAGGAGATCGGCCACCAGGCTTGAGCAATTCGCCTGGCAACGTGCCTGATTTTTGTGTTAACGCTCAAACCGGGTTTTTAAGTTCAAGAACCAGGATTCATAATAGCGAAAGCTGATGCTGGCAAGGATGGTCGTCACAATCAGCGTCAGCAAGAAAACCGCAATCCCTGGTTCATTAATCTGCAAGACAGCAAAAAGTTTGGTGACAAAGTTTTTGCACAACATGTGCAGCATATACATGCCATAGCTGATCGACCCCAGATAGGCGATGGGTTTTAATGACAGTATGGGGGCCAGAGGATGGTGCTCCTGAATCACGCAAGCCCCAACCAGCGCGGCAAACAATATTGAAGCAACAAAGCCAGGTAATACACTAGTAAGCAAGACAGCCAGTAGTGCTATGAAGAGCAGGGGCACTGACCATGCCTGACCAAGGATGCGATAGAGCCAGGTAAAATGCGTTTCATTGTTCAAGCCGATCGCCAGCAAGGCACCGATGACGATGGGCAATTGTATGATATCGAATGCATGTAGCCCTGCCATTTGACTCGCTACGCAAACTGCAATGACACTGATCAGGATGATACTGGCTCTGGTGACGGAACCCGCCAGTAACAAGAGTGGTGGCCACACCAGATAGAACTGTTCTTCCGCTGCCAGTGACCAGGCAAAATAAAAGATCACCCGTCCATCCAGGGCGACGAAGATATTCGAGGTGTAAGTCGCAAAGTAGATGAGGTTGTGAAAAAAAGCCTGGCCTACTTCGGAATGTCTTTCCAATGCATAAACCAGTAGAATATACAGCGCCAGTGTGCCGTAATACAACGGGAAAATGCGCAGTGAGCGGCGCAAGTAAAATGCCTTGAGGTCTATCTTGCCATTGCGCTCACGTTCTCTTAACAGCAAGGTCGTGATCAAAAAACCGCTGATGGCAAAGAACAATTGCACACCCTGCGCGCCTATGGCCGCCAGTATTTCATTGATGCCTGCAGGCGCAGTGTGATGCCAGATGACGGCGATGATGCTGATGGCGCGCAAGCCATCCAGGGATGCAAATCTCTTATTCGACAGATAATCGGCAAACGGCTTAAACATCCACGCTCCTGGCAGACTGGCTGGTGTGCTTGTCTAGTTTCATGTTTGTCTGGTCTGAGTGCGCTGGCTGGAATGGAGAGTCTTCGGTTAAGGCAAGTTTACCTTTAAGTAAGAAAGCCCGTATGGAAATTTATCTTTGCGGGCTTTGCTGTTTAATTTGCAAGCGACAAGCAAGCTCAGGTCTCTGACCACATGCGCAAGAGATTGTGGTACTGGCCTGTCAGGCTCAATACTTCTGCACTATCACCAAGCAAGCTGCGCAGGCGGGTGATGTTCTGGTCCATTTCAAACAGCATGGTACGGCGAGCGTCGTCGCGTATCATGCTTTGCGTCCACAAGAATGAACATACACGCTCACCACGGGTGACTGGCAAGACCTGGTGCAGGCTGGTGGAGGGGTAAAGTATCAAGTCACCGGCAGGCAATTTCACTTCATGGGTGCCGTAGGTATCGACTACCTCAAGTTCGCCGCCATCGTATTCTTCCGGGTCACAGAGGAACAAGGTGGAAGATACGTCGGTACGCAAACTGTAGTTGACATTGGCGGCAGTGGCGACATTGCGCACCGCGCCGTCTACATGCAGGCCATAGTGTTCACCACCGGCATAAGAGTTGAACAGTGGGGGGACGATGCGCAAGGGTAGCGCAGCGGCAAAGAACAGGGGATTATTTTTTAATGCAGCCAGAACGATGTGACCCAGTTCTTGTGCCAATGCAGAGTGCTCAGGCAGTTGACGGTTGCGTTTTACCTGCGCGCCTTGTGCGCCTACAGTTTGCTTACCATCAACCCAGTTTGCTGCGTCCAGCCTTAGTCTTATTGAGCTGACTTGCTCACGGCTGAGCACGCCAGGTATATGTAACATCATTACGAATGCTCCAGAAAAAAGCCCCTCCAGGAGAGGGGCCAGTTTGATTGCTTTAGAATTTTACATTTGCTGTCAGGCTGACCGCTCTTGGTGTACCTGGAGTATAACGGTAACCACTCTTATTGATGGCAGCAACATAGACTTTGTCTGCAATGTTATTGATGTTCAATTGCAGGTCTATATTTTTGTTGATGGCATAGCTGGCCATGGAATCAAATACCCAATACGCTTCAGTCTTTGCCGGTGTGCCGACTGCGCCATCAGTGCCGCGCAACAGTGCATCAACAAAACGAGCGCCACCGCCAATTTTGATACCCATAGGTAACTGGTAAGAAGTCCAGGCCGTGAAGCTTTGCTTAGGTGTGTAGCTCAGGTTGTTGATGCCGCTGGCAGTCACCAGTGGGCCACTTTCAACACTGGTATCCATGCGCGTGTAACCTGCGCTGACCAGCCAGTTGCGGTTGATCGCGCCTGTCACGCCCAGCTCTACACCTTGCACGCGTTTTTTGCCTGTTTGGTAGTACAGCAAGTCTGTCAGGTTCTGTACGACTTCATTGGATACTTCGGTACGGTAGATCGCTGCTGTGAAAGACAGTTTCTGCTCCAGCAAATCCCACTTGGTACCAATTTCCATATTCTTGGTTTCTTGCGGATCAAACTTTGGATTGGCGGCGCTGCTGGCAGATGCGCTCAAGGCAAAGTTGGAGCCACCAGGCGGCTGCTTGGAAGTGGAATACGATGCATAGACACTGCTGTCCTTGGTTGGTTTATACAATGCCCCCAGTTTGAAGTTGACCAGGTTGCCGGCCATGTTCAGGTTGGTCGGTATTAATGTGCCAACTGGTAAAGTGGGATTGGCCGTAGCAGTGGACAAGCTGGCGGCGGAATAGTCTGTCGTGTAATGGTCAATACGTACACCTGCGTTGACTTGCCACTCAGGGCTGAATTTGATCGTGTCAAATACGTAGGCGCTGGCAGTATTGGTTGCGCCACGGGTGAAGACGGCATTACGTACCGGGTTCAGGCCAGTGACCGGGTCACGTGGATTTGGATTGTAGAAATTAGCTGCTGGCAATGTACCCAGGCCATCATTGCCCCAGGTATTTTGTTTTTCGCTGGTGATTTCAATGCCGCCGACCACGCTGTGTTTCAGGCCGCCCAAATCCAGGTCTGCCACCAGGTTAGTCTGGTTGGTCAGGATTTCATTTTCCTGGTCTTTTAACGTGCGGGTACCGCGCGCCAGTGTCCAGGTAGACAGATCAGTTACTGAGGGTGTCAACAGATTGGCAGTTGAACCCATGAAAGAGGTCAACAGGTAATGCTGGCTGGTTTTGCCGTAGCGTGCTGTATTGATCAGTTTTACCTTGTCGCTGAAGTCATGTTCAATGCGGCCAGTCAGCATGTCAGCTGTGACTTTGTCAAAGTCATTGACAGAGCCGTAGAAATTCTCTGGATTGACTTTAGGTGCAGTACTGATGAAAGGGCGTTTTGGGTCCGGGCTGGTATAGCCAGGCAGACCTACTGTAGGTACGCCACCATCAGGTACATTGTCTTGTTGCACATGCAGGTAATTCAGATAGAAACGGGTAGGCGACTTCAGGCCAAAGGCGAAGGATGGAGCAACACCCCAGCGCTTATTTTTGAGTTCATTACGGCCAACCACGCCACTATCCTGATCCACGACGTTCAAACGGAATGCAGAACCTTGTTCTGCACTGATAGCCTTGTTCCAGTCCAGTGCAATACGTTTTTGGCTGCCACTGCCGATAGTTGCATTGCCCAGGATGGCATCATCAAGAGTTGCCTGTTTGCTGACCAGGTTGACGGAGCCTGTAGGTGCGCCGCGGCCACTGTCCGTGCCGGCAGGGCCTTTCAGTACGTCGATTTGTTCAATGTTGAACAAGTCACGGGAAATCGAGCCTAAATCACGTACACCATCTACATAAATGCTGCTGGAGGCATCAAAGCCACGCATGTAGATGCTGTCACCAGTGCTGGTGCTACCATTTTCACCGAGGAAGAAAGCGCCAACGCCTGGCGTATTGCGCAGGGCTTCAGTCAGTGTCAAGGCACCTTGCTGATCAATGAGTTCGCGTTTGATGACAGTAATAGTCTGAGTAGTATCTACCAGCGGCTGAGTGTATTTAGGGGAAGATGCTTTGTCTGCCTTGAAATCATTCTCGGTTTTTGCGGTAACTTTAACCTCTGGCAAAGCAGGGTCAGCTGCGTGGGCGGCGATAGGCAGCAAAAATGCTGCTGCGGCAACTGTCATCGTGTGATTGATGCGCGAATTTAAATTAGTGTGTTTGCGACTCTTGATGTGAACCATGATATTTCCTGGATGATAATGAAAATAAAATACCGCTGGCTTTTCTTCAAGAATGGCTGAGGTAGGAATGTAAAAAAATCAGAGCGTAATTGTAACGAAATGAAATGTGAAAGTAAATGATAATCGTTCTTATTAGTATTTGATTCGTATCAGTTGCGACGCAAATGTCCTGGAAATGGTCTATGGTGCAATTGAATACGGGAGTAAAAACGACTTGGAAGCAATGTCTTGATTGATTTTCTTTTTGATAAGAAATTGTAAGTGATTGTTATTTCGAGAGATATTTCGGCGCATCCAGTCAACAATAAGCTTGCTGTCGCGTTAAGTGACTACATTACCTATTTTCGGAGTTCATCATGCGCAAGCTTACTATCCTGACTACCATCGCAGTTGCGGTTGCACTGACAGGATGTGCGGTCCAGCGTTATCCTGCTCAAACGCAGAATCAGTATCCTCAGCAATATCAGACCCAGCAGCAATATCCGGCTTATGGGCAAAACCCTCAGAATTATCCTGCGCAGCAATATCAAAATACCTATGTGGACACAGCGGTTATTGTGGGCATGCGTGATGTGAATGTTGGTAGCGGCGGCTCTTCTGGTGGTGGTGCAGTGGTGGGGGCTTTGCTTGGTGGTGTACTTGGTCATCAGGTCGGTAAAGGCACTGGGCGTGATCTTGCTACTGTAGGTGGGGCGATTGCCGGCGGCGTTATCGGTAATGAAATGGAGCGCAATTCCACCCCAAGACGCAAGCTGGAATTGACTTTGCGTCTGCCCAATGGCGACCAGCGTGCAGTACTGGTTGAGCCAAGTAATTATTATCGTGTAGGCGACAGAATCAGAGTGACTTATCAGAACGGTCAAATGGTCCTGGCACCCTGAGCGTGCATGCCACGATGGATTAGACCCGTCTTGACTGTATTGAATAAAAAATCCACATGCTTCATTGCGTGTGTTTTTTTTTATTTTCAGATTTCATATAAAGCTTAGTGGCGCTCTCATAAGTCAATCGCCGGGACTCAGGCTACAATGCAGCTTAATACTACATAAGCTGAAGTGGAAATCTGAACTATGTCCAAACCCATGTTAAGCGCCAAAGAGGCGCTGGATTTTTTATTGGCAGCCGTGCGCCCCATTGAAGAGAGGGAAACGCTTGCAACAATCGCCTCCAATGGCCGCATTCTTGCTCAGGACCAGTCGTCTTTATTGAACGTGCCACCTGTGGACAATACACAGATGGATGGCTATGCCGTGTGTGCCAGTGATTGCGTCAGTGGTGAGACTCGTTTGCGAATTTCACAAAGGATACCGGCTGGTCATGTCGCCCAGGCACTGGAACCAGGTACGGCTGCGCGCATTTTTACTGGCGCCATGATACCTGAGGGGACAGATGCGGTTGTCATGCAAGAGCAATGTCAGGCAGACGGTGATTTCGTGACTATCAAGCACCAGCCGCGGGCCGGTGAGTGGGTGCGTCGCCAGGGGGAAGATATTCAGGCCGGTGCCACTATATTGAAAGCAGGCACACGTTTGCGGGCGCAGGAGCTGGGATTGGCAGCCTCAGTAGGTCTGGCGCAATTACCCATATTACGTCAGCCCAGGGTTGCCGTATTTTTTACCGGTGATGAACTCACTATGCCGGGCGAGCCCTTGAAGCCAGGGGCCATCTACAATTCCAACCGGTTTACCCTGACGGGCTTACTACAAGACCTGGGTTGCGTGGTGACGGACTATGGCATCGTGCCAGACAAGCTGGATGCAACACGTGATACCTTGCGCCGTGCCAGTCAGGGCCATGATCTCATCATCACGTCCGGCGGTGTGTCAGTAGGTGAAGAAGACCATATACGTCCGGCCGTTGAAGCTGAAGGTAGCCTGAACATGTGGCAGATAGCCATGAAGCCGGGCAAGCCTTTGGCTTTTGGTGAAGTGGGCAAGGCATTCTTTATGGGTTTGCCGGGTAATCCAGTTTCCAGTTTTGTTACTTTCTTGCTGTTCGTACGACCATTTATCCTGCGTATGCAGGGTGTGGAAAAGGTGGCACCTGCTGCTTACCAGATGCGTGCCGATTTTGACTGGCTAAAACCAGACCGACGCAATGAATTCTTGCGTGCCCGACTGAATGCGGATGGTGGCCTGGATTTGTTCCCCAATCAAAGTTCTGGCGTACTGACTTCAACAGTCTGGGGCGATGGCTTGATCGATCTTGCGCCAGGTCAGGGCATACGCAAGGGCGAACTGGTACGATATATTCCCTTTGGCAGCCTGATGTAATCTGTCTGGCTTTGCTTGCCCATATTTCTAGTGTTTTAGATGATGAATATACAATTACGTTTTTTTGCCAGTGTCCGTGAAAAATTGGGCATGTCTGAACAAAAAGTAGTCTTGCCAGAAGGTATAAGCACAGTAGGCGAAGTCAGGTCCTGGCTAGCCGAGCGTGGTGATATCTGGGCTGAAGTATTGGCGCCAGGACGCGCTTTGCGGATGGCGTATAACCAGCAAATGTGTGAACCGGATACCGCTATCAGTGAAGGGGCGGAAGTGGCTTTCTTTCCGCCGGTTACCGGGGGGTGATACATGATTATCCGGGTACAAACTGCTGACTTTGATCTGAATACCGAACTGGTGCAACTGCGTCAAGGCAATCCTGGCATAGGTGCCGTGGTCAGCTTTGTTGGCCTGGTGCGCGATATCAACGATGGGCAGGATATCAGCGCTATGGAGTTGGAACATTATCCAGGTATGACAGAAAAAGCGCTGGAACAGATCGTCGCGCAAGCGCAGGCACGCTGGGATTTGATCAATACCCTCGTGATCCACAGGGTAGGTCCCTTGCAACCGCAGGATCAGATTGTTCTGGTGGCAGTGGCGACACGTCATCGTGGCGATGCTTTTGCTGCCTGCGAGTTCATCATGGATTATCTAAAGACCCAGGCACCTTTCTGGAAAAAAGAACAAACGTCAGAGGGTGCGCGCTGGGTAGATGCACGTGAAACTGATGATCTGGCCTTGCAAAAGTGGAGCCCGCCAACAAAAGCAGGAGAGGCTGCATGAGCTGGCTGGGTGCATTGGCGGTAGGTGTCGGAGCTGCAATCGGTGCCTGGTTACGCTGGGCTTTGGGATTGTGGCTGAATGGTGTTTTGCCCCTGTTCCCGGTTGGGACCCTGATCGCCAATCTTGGAGGCGGTTATGTCATTGGTTTTGCTGTTGCTTTTTTCTCTGCCAACCCGCATCTCTCACCTGAGTGGCGGCTGTTCCTGATTACCGGTTTTCTGGGTGGCTTGACGACTTTCTCCACATTCTCAGCAGAATCCATGAGCCTTTTGCATCGTGGTGACTATGGCTGGGCTTTGCTGCATAGTGGTGCCCATTTACTGGGTTCCATTGTGTGTTGTTTCGCCGGCTTTGCCAGTTATAAAGTGATTGCCTGACCGACTGTCTGATGATGCGCCAGGTGCGCGATCAACGCCAAGCTTCATGTATCTGCAAATGACTGGGCAACATATTGATGTATTGCACAATGCGTGGTTTTCTGCCGCGATTGGCGCGGCTGCCGTGCGGCAGGGCTTGGTGCCAGATGACCAGGTCACCAGCTTTGCCACCTACCGGCATTGATCCCAGTGCATGTAAATCCTGCTCTCTGGGATTGACATCGTCAGGCAACCCATCCAGCCATGCAGCCAGCCGTCGATGAAAGCCAGGAACCAGTGTCAGCGCACCTTGCTCAGGTGGGGTATCGGTCAGGTACAGTACACCTTGCGTTGCAAATGGCACTGGCTGCTGCAAACTTACATCCCAGTGCAGGTCCGGGCCCTGAAAGACATGACCCGGTTTTTCAGGAACATTGAAGCTGCAGCGGTCGGTTGTCGCCCACAAATCTGCAGTTCCCCATAATTGCGCAAATGCTTTGTGGATGCGTAACGAGCGGCGGTTTTTTTCAAATGCGGCAGACTGGAATAACTGCACCATGATATTGGCATGTCCCTTGTGGTACCAGGATGTTTCATCGTTTTCACGTGCATCCAGAGCATCCCAGATGGTCTGGGCAGCCATTTCGCAGTCTGTGTCGGGTACGGCATTATGCAAAATAACAAAACCATGCTCTGACCAGTGCAGCATGTCTTCTTCACTCAACACCTCAGGCATGTTATTCACGTTCTCAAACAAGCTTGAGACATCGTGCGGGAGTGCAGTGCCGTGATGCAAATTTTGCAGGCGGGCGATGGCGCTACTGGGCGGCAGGCCTGCTGTTTGTACAATCCATGCCTCGAAATCTGCAAAGGCTGGCTGGTTTTGTGAAAGATACTGTGCTGTTTGTTCCAAACCCAACCCAAGCACATGCAATAGCAAACGATCCCTGTGAGATTCAGGATCATGTCCAGTACCTTTGCCATTCAGGACTGCCATTGTACGTGACCAATAGCTATAAAGGCCCGGGACATGTAATTGTTCACGTCCATTCAAGTTCGCGTGGATATCTGATAAGGGCATGATGGGCGGTGAATGTGAAAACAACATCATAAAAAATAAAAGTCTATACTGCAATACACAAACAGATGTTGCAATATTGCCTATTGCTTCTCAATACACATGGGTATAATCCCCGCTAACACTCTGAGCTACCTTATCCATTTCTTCTCTATTCTTTTATCTATATGAGCGCTGATACAAGTTCTTTATTTCCTGCCATAGAGCCGTACCGTACAGGCATGTTGCCAGTCGATGATACCCATACCCTGTACTGGGAAGAAAGTGGTAATCCTGATGGTCAACCCGTAATTTTTCTGCATGGTGGGCCAGGTGGAGGCACAGCGCCAAATCACCGTCGTTTTTTTGACCCTGCGCATTATCGCATCGTACTGTTTGATCAGCGTGGTGCGGGAAAATCCCTGCCTTTAGGTGAATACCGCAATAACACCACGGCTTTGCTGGTGGACGATATAGAAAAAATCCGCGTCATGCTGGGCATAGAACAATGGCTGGTTTTTGGCGGCTCATGGGGTTCTACATTGGCGCTGGCCTATGGTGAGACGCATCCTGAGCGTTGCCTGGGTTTTGTCCTCAGGGGCATTTTCCTGTGCACCAAGGCTGAGGTGGAATGGTTTGTGAATGGCATGAAATGGTTCTTCCCGGAGGTGCATCAGCGCTTTGCCGAAGGCGTGCCAGCAGAAGAGCGCCACGACTTGCTGCAAGCTTATGCCAAACGCTTGTTCAGTGACGATCCCGCTATTTATACGGAAGCCGCACGTAACTGGAGCCGTTATGAAGGTTCTTGCATCTTTTTGCTACCGCAGCCAGATACCATTGCTGATTTTGAATCAGACGCCATGTGCATAGGCCTGGGCAGGCTGGAGGCGCATTACATGATCAACGGTGCCTTCATGCGCGAAGATCAGTTGATTGAGGATATAGACCGCATCCGTCACTTACCTGCTGTCATCGTACAAGGCCGCTATGATGTGGTTTGCCCGCCAGTGACTGCACACAGGCTGCACCAGGCCTGGCCAGAAGCAAGTTTGCAGATGATCGCTGACGCAGGCCATTCCGGTGGTGAGCATGGTATTGCTGCTGCACTGGTAGAGGCAACCAATCAATTTAAAAAATCCGGCAAATTCGATTAAGATTTTGCCGCTTGCTTTGTTTGGCTTTGCTATTCAACTCAGTTCAGCATACCCGCCGGAGGTGCCTCCGGCGCGTTGGCCAGCATTTCCAGGGTGAAGCCCCAATCTGCGTTTTCCACGGCATCCTGGAATAATTTGCAAAAACCATGCAGCAAACGCTTGCCCATGGCAATTTCAAAATTCTTGCCACCGGCTACTGTAAATTCCATCCTGAATGGCAGTTTCGCATGGACATGAAATTGTATATTCTCTGGCAACATGGCTTCTTTACCCAGAGGCCAGCTTTCAACATCATCTTCGAGTGGCGCATTGAAATGGCCACTATCCTTCATTTCCGCCACTGAAGCTTCATGTTCCATTTGCACCAGTTCTGAACTGGCATGGGCGGCACTGGGTTTGCTCATCTTGACTTGTTTGCCCATGGCCTCCAGCAAACCAGGCCAGAACTTCATGGTTGTGCGGCGGGTAAACAAGAGGTCTATTTCTTGTCTGGCCGATTTATCTTTTTCTGCAAACGAGAGTTTGAGCAGTAGCCTGTCCTGATCGGGAAGATAAGTAATTTGTATCTGATGTAAATCCATGTGGTCTTTGATATAAAACAAACATCGTGAAATGCACTGCGAGTTTAGCTTTGCCTATTCTTGAAATTAGCTGGCCTGCCCCAAATTGTATGCTAACTAATTCTTCAGGAGAGAGTCATGCGGCTCGATAAATTAACCACCAAGTTACAAGAAGCGCTCGCCGATGCGCAAAGTCAGGCAGTCGGCAATGATAACCAATACATAGAACCTGTGCACGTCTTGTTGGCATTAATCAACCAGGACGATGGTAGCAGTCATTCCCTTTTGCAAAGGGCAGGGGTGAATGTGACCGCATTGAGTAATGCCTTGAAAGCGGCCTTGGAAAGACTACCCAAGGTCAGTGGTACAGATGGGCAGGTGCAAGCCGGGCGCGAACTCGTGGGTTTGCTGAACCTGGCCGACAAAGAATCACAAAAACGCGGTGACCAGTTCCTTGCCAGTGAGATGATTTTGCTGGCATTGACAGAAGACAAGTCAGAAGCAGGTAAACTGGCACGCGAAAGTGGTCTGACACGTAAAGCACTGGAAGCTGCCATTGCCGCAGTGCGTGGCAGCAATAATGTTGATAGCCAGGATGCCGAAGGGCAACGCGAAGCCTTGAAAAAGTATACATTGGACCTGACTGAGCGTGCCCGTCTGGGTAAGCTTGATCCTGTCATTGGCCGTGATGATGAAATTCGCCGCGCCATCCAGGTTTTGCAGCGCCGCAGCAAGAATAATCCTGTGTTGATCGGTGAGCCTGGTGTCGGTAAAACCGCCATCGTTGAGGGACTGGCCCAGCGTATCGTCAATGGTGAAGTGCCGGATAGTCTGAAATCCAAGCGCGTTTTGTCGCTGGATATGGCGGCCTTGCTGGCCGGTGCCAAATACCGTGGTGAATTTGAAGAACGCCTGAAAGCCGTGCTCAAGGAAATTGCCATGGATGAAGGCCAGACCATCGTTTTCATCGATGAGCTGCACACCATGGTAGGCGCAGGCAAGGCCGAAGGTGCGATGGATGCTGGCAATATGCTCAAGCCTGCGCTGGCACGCGGTGAGCTACATTGCGTAGGCGCAACCACGCTGGATGAATACCGCAAGTACATAGAAAAAGATGCCGCTCTTGAACGTCGTTTCCAGAAGATTATCGTTGATGAACCTAGTGTAGAAGCAACCATAGCGATCCTGCGTGGCTTGCAAGAGAAATACGAAGTCCATCATGGTGTCGATATTACTGATCCGGCGATTGTTGCAGCGGCAGAATTGTCACATCGTTACATTACCGACCGCTTCTTGCCAGACAAGGCAATTGATCTGATCGACGAGGCGGCAGCCAAAATCAAGATAGAGATAGATTCCAAGCCTGAGGTCATGGACAAGCTGGACCGTCGCTTGATACAACTGAAGATAGAGAAGGAGGCTGTCAAGCGCGAAAAAGATGAAGGCTCCAAAAAACGCCTGGTCCTGATTGAAGAAGAGATAGGTAAACTGTCACGTGAATATGCCGACCTCGAAGAAGTCTGGAAGGCAGAGAAAGCGCTGGTACAGGGCAGCACCCATATCAAGGAAGAGATAGAAAAAATCCGTCTGCAAATGGATGAGGCTAAACGCCGTGGCGACTGGCAAACCATGTCTGAATTGCAGTACGGTCAATTACCTGAGCTGGAAGCACAGCTTAAGCAGGCTGATACCCAGGCTGACAAAAACCAGCAAGATGGCAGCAAGATGAAACTCTTGCGCACGCAGGTAGGTGCTGAAGAAATTGCAGAAATTGTGTCCCGTGCAACTGGCATACCGGTATCACGCATGATGCAGGGTGAACGTGAGAAATTATTGCATATGGAAGACGCCTTGCATCAACGTGTCGTCGGCCAGCATGAAGCGATTACCGCAGTGTCTGACGCCATTCGTCGTTCGCGTTCTGGTCTGGGTGATCCTGGCCGCCCTTATGGTTCTTTCCTGTTCCTCGGACCTACCGGTGTCGGTAAGACGGAGTTGTGCAAGGCGCTGGCGAATTTCATGTTTGATACGGAGGAGTCCTTGATCCGTATCGACATGAGTGAGTTCATGGAAAAACACTCGGTTGCCCGTTTGATAGGTGCGCCACCGGGCTATGTTGGCTATGAAGAGGGCGGTTACCTGACCGAGGCGGTAAGACGTAAACCGTATAGCGTGATTTTGCTGGACGAAGTAGAAAAAGCGCATCATGATGTCTTCAATGTGTTGTTGCAGGTACTTGATGATGGTCGCATGACAGATGGACAAGGCCGCACGGTGGACTTTAAAAATACTGTGATCGTCATGACATCGAATCTGGGGTCGCATCAAATACAGGCCATGGAAGGCAGTGATCCAGAAGTCATCAAGATGGCTGTCATGGGTGAAGTCAAAACCCATTTCCGCCCTGAATTCATTAACCGTATTGATGAAATCGTGGTCTTCCATGCACTCGATGCAAAAAACATAGGAGCGATTGCCAAGATACAGCTCAAGACCCTGGAGCAGCGTTTGCGTCAGATGGACATGGGTTTGCAGGTCAGCGAGGATGCACTGCAAAAAATCGCCGAGGCCGGTTTCGATCCTGTGTATGGCGCAAGACCTTTGAAACGAGCTATCCAGCAAGAGATAGAAAATGTCTTGTCCAAACTGATATTGCAAGGCAAATTCGGGCCTAAGGATATTATTGCAATTGATGCCAAAGACCATGAACTGGTATTTAGCAAAGGCGGGGAACTCGCCTGAAAACGGATTGAACTTGAGGATAGATTACCGGTCTATACCTTTGTAGGAAAGCAAGTTGGGGCAGCGTGTAAATGCTGCCCTTTTTTTATCTGGAATTATGCAAGACATGTATCGCAGTGCCAGCTTACTTTTGCTTGAAAAAACTTGAAGGGGATTCACCAAAGGTTTTTTTGAACATGGCAGAAAATGCCGACTGACTGGCATAACCAAGTTCAGACGCCACTTGCGACAAAGGCATGCCGCTGGTAATTAATGGCGAAGCCTTGGATAAACGCATTTGCTGACGCCAGGCAGTGAATGACATATCGAGTTCTTGCTCAAACAGGCGTGACAGAGTGCGCGAAGATGCCCCCACTTGTACCGCATAATCTTCCATTGTCAGACCTGAAGCCGGGTCTGCCAGCAAAATTTCACACAGATTTTTAAGCCGCTTATCCTTGGGCATGGGCAGGCGTATAGGCAGTGCTTTTGCTGCTTGTAATTCATCCATGATGACCGCAGCAATATGAAATTCACGTGGGCTGGCGACTTCTATCACTTCCATACAGGCAATCAATTCCCTGAGTAATGGCGAAACTTCAAGTACCAGGCAATCGGTACCGCGAAAAGGTGCAAAATCGGCATGAATGTTCAGCAGTCGTAGATGCGAGGGTTCTATGATGCGTACCTCATGCGCCACATTTGGTGGTATCCAGATTGCTCTTAGGGGCGGCACAAACCAGGTGTTATTGTTTGCCAGTATCTGCATCATGCCCTGGGGCGTATAGGTGAATTGCCCCCAAGTGTGGCTGTGCATGCTGATGATTTCTTCTGTGGGCAAATTCCTGGCGGCCAGACGCACCGGACGCTCAGACGATGGTCGCTTGTCTGGCGCCTGGGGGCGGGTATCGGTGAGGATGTCAATTGCCATGATAAATCCTAATTTGGCGGAAATGCGATAAAGTTTGTCTACCTATCTTAAATCAGACTGGGTGAATTTGCATACACTGCTTACTTGAAAAACGTGCTTTGCCACGCGAAGAGTATTTGGAAACAGGAGAGGACTTTAAATGACGACAGCAGCGACAGCCCAGACAGCGCCGGAGGATGTGAAAAAGGATGTGATGGTGATCAGCCTGGTGGGCCTGGCACACGGTATTTCCCATTTCTTTCACATGATACTGGCCCCTTTGTTCCCCTGGATTAAAGATGCATTCAGCCTGTCTTTTGCCGAACTGGGTTTGCTGATGACAGTATTTTTTGTCATTTCTGGCATTGGCCAGGCCCTGTCGGGTTTTATCGTCGATAAGGTTGGGGCCAGGGCGGTTTTGTTTTTTGGTATCAGTTGCCTGGGCGTGGCTGCCCTGGTGCTGTCGATGTCGCAAAATTACAGCATGCTGTTGATGGGTTCCATGCTGGCTGGGGTGGGCAATAGCGTATTTCATCCTTCTGATTACACTTTACTCAACAAAAAAGTATCGACCCAGCGCTTGGGCTATGCATTTTCCGTTCATGGCATTACTGGTAATCTGGGTTGGGCGGCGGCTCCCGTGTTTCTGGTGACCATCGCTGGTTTGACGACCTGGCGCACAGCCTTGTTTTGCGCAGCTTTCCTACCTTTTACTGTTTTGGCCATTCTGGTTTTTTACCGTGACTTATTGCGTACTGAGGTGGTGCAGCATCAAAGTGCAGCGCATGTAGCTAAAGCTGCCGAAGGCGCGATGGATTTCATGCGTATACCTGCGGTGTGGATGTGCTTTGGTTTTTTCTTCATGATTGCCATGGCACTGGGCGGTATACAAAGCTTCTCGTCAGTCAGTTTGCGTCAGATGTATGACATGTCGCTGGGTTCAGCCACGACGGCCTATACCTTGTACATGCTGGCTTCGGCAGCTGGCATGTTGTGGGGTGGTTTTCTGGCGGCTAAAACCACCCATCATGACAGGACCATTACGCTGGCGTTCAGTTTCGCGGGGATTTTCTCGCTGATACTGGCCAGCGGCGCTGTCAATGCAGGCATCGCTGTTTTGCTGATGGGGGCAATAGGTTTTGGTTCCGGTGTCGCCGGGCCTTCACGCGATTTGATGATACGTGCTGCAGCGCCCAAAAACGCCACAGGCCGTGTCTACGGCATTGTGTATTCGGGCCTGGATTCTGGTCTGGCAGTAGCACCATTGATTTTTGGTGCCATCATGGATGCACATCATCCTTCCTGGGTATTTATCTGCGTTGGCTTCTTCCAGGTGTTGGCAATCTTGACGGCTGTCAATGTCGGCAGCAGGACCAGGGCATTGGCGGTTTGAGTATTATTGCTTAGCTGGTTAGAATGAAGCTCCAAACTAACTAACGAGGATAAATCATGAGCTTTGCTACCTGTGATATTTGTGACGCCAACGAAGATAAAATCGCCACGCATGAACTGGCTGTCATCCCGCCTATCTTCATGCGCTATGGTACGGTAGCAAAGTTCAGTGGTCAGGCAGTGACGCTGAAAGTCTTCGAAGATAATGTCCTCGTCAGGGAAACGCTGGAAACCCCCGGTAATGGCCATGTCCTGGTAATAGACGGTGGCGGCAGTTTCCGTTGCGCACTGGTCGGAGGCAATCTGGCTGCGCTGGCTGAAAAAAATGGCTGGGCAGGTATTGTCGTGCATGGCTGCATCCGCGATGTGGATGAAATCAACGCTTGTAATATTGGTGTGCGCGCAATGGCACCCATGCCCTTGCGTGCTGCCAAGCACGGTGGCGGGATGCGTAATGCGCGCATTAATATCGCGGGTGTCGCGATCAAGCCGGGTGACTGGATTTACGCAGATGCAGATGGTGTGCTGGTGGCGAGAGCAGCGCTGGTGTAAGCTAGCTTAAGCTAAGCTCATTGAGCGCATGCAGATCAAATGAACTGCATGCGTTTTTTATTGAGCAATGAGGTAAATCGCGGGCTATGGTATAAGTCTGACTTTAGTCCATTTACTTTATTTCCCATGCCTCCTTGCATCCTTGCCTTCGCCCTGGCTTCCGCTTTATTGATCGCTTTGCCTGTTCAAGGCCAGGATAAGCAGGCTGCAACATCTGCCAGCCTCGCTAATGAGCCATTTCAAAATAAGAAGATCTTCCAGATGACGCCGCAGGAGGTGGATCAGTACCTGGCATACTTGCATGCCAATGTGCCCGACCTGCGTCAACGTATCACCCTCATCGCCAGAAAAAATATAGGCCAGCCCTACAAGTTGAACTTGTTGGGAGAATTTCCTTTTGAATTGCATGACAACCTGCCCATGTATAGCCTGACGCACAGCGATTGCCTGGTGTTTGCTGAACATACCTATGCCATGGCCTTGAGCAGTTCCTGGGAAGAATTCTTCTGGACTTTGCAACGCATACGCTATAAAGACGGCCTGATAGGCGTGACGACGCGTAATCATTACACAGAGGTGGACTGGAATACCAATAATGCCTGGTTGCTCAAGGATGTTAGTGCCGGCTTTGGCGCGGACAAGGTCGCAAACTATGACATCGTCGTCGACAGGGCCAAATTTCTGCGCGAACAACATCACAAGGAAACCAGTATTCCGGTACAAACCAGCCATGAAGCTTACGTCAAAGCCGACAAGGTCAATTCCATGCTGGATCAATTACGCGATGGTGATTTTGTGAACGTAGTATCGGACAAGGATGGTTTTCAGTCTATCACCCATGTCGGCCTGGTTGTGATTGATGCGAATGGCAAACGCAATTTCTTGAATTCTGCTGAGCCGCAAGTCAGGGAAGAAGGCTTTGATACCTTCATCAACCGTACCAATGAACGAACCCGGACCAGCAAGCAAGCCAAGCCACGCCGCTTGCTTGGTTTTAAATTCTTGCGTTTGCGCGACGATATCGTTATCCCCGGTGCCGTCACTTTGCCCAGGCCCAAACAGGGGCAGTAAACTTACGCCAAGTTACACTAAGGTTTTCTGCGCAGGGCAGTGAAGCTGGCTGGCTCCCATTCACGCATGGCCAGCAATACTGCGGTACCCCGCCTTTTCTTGAGCGGGCTGCTCAAACTCTCAGTATGCAGCTCAGCCAGTTTTTGTCTGAGCTGGCGTATCTCAGCCTGGAATTTTTCGGCGGCGGCATCTGTCAGCATGCCGTGTATGAAATGTTGTGATTCATATTCATGACTGAACGGCGCATCCAGAAAATCTGCCATGCCTGTGTCGTGGAAATATTGGCGTATGGGGCCGTGTGGCAGCCAGTCAAAGTCCCTGGCGATATTCAAACGTATGCGATTATTTGGCATCAGGCTGATCAGGCACAATTTATCCAGGCGCAAGAGTTTACTCAGGCATTCTGTTTCACTGAGTTGATAGACGTGCAGGATTTCTTCAAATTTCCAGTGATTCAAGGCACAAACTGCCACCAGCAGCAGTTTTGTGTCAGAGACCAACTCCTTTTCCTGTGCAGGGCTCAAGCTATGGATGCGGGTATTGCTTGCATTTGCCTCCTGCGTGATCTCCATCAGGCTAAAGCCCAGAAACTGGCTGATTTGTGCCAGCCTTTCTATACTCATATTGGCCCCATTATCGGTACTCAAGAGGCGCTTGATACTGGCCTCGGACAAATCCAGAGCTACAGCCACGTCCCTGTATGTTTTGCCTTGCAGCTTCAATTGCTGCTTGATGCTGTTCAATAATTGCCGGATTTCTGTCATGGTTTTGCACGCGTAAGGTTGCGGGATTTAATACTTCGATTATTGTATGGTGCTACTTTACCAGTATTGGTTACATTATTTGCTGCCTGTCTCCACAATTGCCTATCTGTTAAAACATAGGTGGGGAAAATGAAAACTGGATTGCGTACATTGCCTTTGCTGATTTCGACGCTGGCAGCCCTGGCATTATTACTGCATGGGCCAATAGCCCAGCTAGCGCATTATCATGACTTTGCAGACCAGTCAGACTGGGCAGGTATACCTCATGCCATTGATGTGCTGACCAATCTTGGCTTTGTGATAGTGGCGATGGTTGGTGGCTGGTTTTTGCTGAAGAAATATCGCAAGGGCGATGCTGGTGTCTCATTCCCCGCTTATTGTGTCTTTGCTCTTAGTATCGCTGCCACTACCGTGGGTTCCAGTTATTACCATCTTGCACCTGACGATGCACGCCTTTTCTGGGACAGACTACCCATTGCATTCGCCTGTTGCAGCTTGTTGGCAGCAGTCAGGGCAGACAGCCTGCCAGGCATGGATGCACGCAAAGCCTTCATGGAACTGGTGCTGTTATTGGTGGCGGCCTTGATGTCCGTGATCTGGTGGCAGCAGACAGGTGACTTGCGGCCCTATTTACTGATACAGGGTTTGACTCTGGTATTGATCCCCTTATGGCAATGGATATGGAAAGCAGAACGTGCAGACCGCCTGGCATTTGGAGCAGCAATGTTCTTGTATGTGTTGGCAAAAATCACTGAAATGCTGGATGGACAGATTTTGCAGCAACTCCAGTTCATGAGCGGACACAGTCTCAAGCACTTGCTGGCAGCACTGGCTGCTGGTCTGATAGTCTGCCGCTGGCGTGCTCACAAGGAAGTGCAAGCAAGAACCCCCGCTCAAAACATTGTAGTCTGCAGGCAAACTGCTTCATAATCAGGCTATTAATAAATTAGCCTGGGTTTGAAGCTATGTGTGGACATTATGTGGATAGATAGCCACTGTCATCTGGATGCAAGTGAGTTTGGCAGTACATCGCTGGCTGTGGCCGAAGCCGCAGCGCAAGCGGGTGTTTCGGCCATCGTTGTACCAGCCGTTCACAAAAGCAATTTTGATACTGTCATCGAATTGGGCAGGCAGCGGGATGATTGTTTTTATGCCCTGGGGATACATCCCATGTATGTGCCAACTTCAAAAGAAGAAGACTTGCTGCTCCTGCGTGAAAAAGTAAGTGCCTTGATGGCTGGTGCAGATGCACAGAAAAAACTGGTAGCCATAGGCGAAATTGGCCTCGATTATTTTGTGCCTGCGCTGACGCAGAGCCCTTTGAAGGAAAAGCAGGAATACTTCTATACAGAACAACTGAAGCTGGCCAGGGATTTTGACTTGCCGGTGCTGCTCCATGTAAGGCGTTCACAAGACATCATTCTCAAACATTTGCGGCGCATCAAAGTCAGAGGCGGTATTGCACACGCGTTTAACGGCAGTTTGCAGCAGGCACAGACCTTCATCGATATGGGTTTCAAGCTGGGCTTTGGCGGCGCCATGACTTTCACACGTGCCTTGCAAATACGCAGGCTGGCAACTGACTTACCCTTGTCCAGCATCGTGCTGGAAACTGATGCGCCCGATATTCCGCCAAGCTGGTTGTCAGAAGGCGCCAATACACCAGCACAGTTACCAAAGATAGGTGCCGTGCTGGCAGAATTGCGCAATCTGAGCCTGGCTGAAGTGGCGCAAGCGACTACCGCCAATGCCGTGCACATCATGCCACGCATGCAAAGGGGCTAGTCTGTGCGGGCGGTGATGTTGGGCTTTGTACTGGGCGTCGCCATTTTGCAGCAGCAGGCAGAGCTATTAAACAGCAACTTGCTGGCGCTGATGGTGGTTTCATCACTAGCCATCATTCTTCTTCTGGTTAAATACAAACCAGCACCTTGGTTGCATCTGCCCGCGCGCTTTGCGGTTGTCGCTCTATTGGGCTTCGTCTGGGCCACAACTTATGCGCATTTTTATATGCGCGAAGAGTTGCCCAAAAAATGGGAAAACCAGGATGTGGTATTAACCGGCATCATAGACGGCCTGCCTTTTCAGTTTGAACAAGGGCAAAGATTCAATTTCGCAGTGGAACAAGTGCGCGCTGATGGTGTCGGTGATTTGACTGGCATTGCCCGTTGGCCATCCAAAGTTGCATTGTCCTGGTATGGCGCGGACCGTGGTAGCGATATGCGGCAGGTGACGACAGTGCAGCCAGGAGAGCGCTGGCAATTCAAAGTGCGGCTGAAGCGCCCACATGGCAACGCCAATCCACTCGCTGGCTTTGATTATGAGGCATGGTTATTGGAGCAGGGTATACGTGCTACTGGCGCGGTGAGGCCTGATAAATATGAATCGGATGCCGTTATCTATAACCGCAAGCTGGCTGATTTTGTCTGGAGTATAGGCAATGTCGTTGAATACAGCCGCGCCAGATTGCGCGACCGCATCCACGCTGCCTTGCCCGGTCAGCCCTATGCTGGAGTGCTGGTCGCCCTGGTGGTTGGCGATCAACGCGAAATCCCTCAGTCTGACTGGACCATATTTAACCGGGTAGGCATAGGTCATCTGATCAGTATCTCTGGCTTGCATATCACCATGGTGGCGGGCTTGTTCGCCGGCCTGGTGTTTTACTTCTGGCGGCGCTCTTTCTTCCTCAATCTTTCTTTGCCCTTGCGCCTGCCTGCGCAAAAGGCAGCAGCACTGGCAGGTGCGCTGATGGCACTGGTCTATGTAGCTCTGGCCGGATTTGGTTTGCCTGCGCAAAGAACGCTGATCATGCTCAGCGTGGTTGCGGTGGCGATATGGACAGGGCGCATCAGCAGTTTCTCTGCAGTGTTAAGCCTGGCGCTGGGACTTGTCGTATTGGCAGACCCTTGGGCGGTCTTGTCCGCGGGTTTTTGGTTATCATTTGCGGCTGTCGGAGTCATCGTTTTTGCGACTGGCGGACAAGAGCGCGTCAAAACGCAAGTAAGTCGTGCTGCCGGCTTTATGCTTACCTTGCGTTCAGCATCACTGATGCAATATGCAGTAACCCTGGGCATGATACCGCTGACCATGTTTTTATTTGGCCAGATATCCCTGATCAGCCCGCTGGCCAATGCAATCGCTATTCCCCTGGTCAGCTTTGTTGTCACGCCTGTGGCTTTGGTCGGCAGTATCTTGCCTGCGCCTTTGTCAGGATGGCTGCTGCAAATTGCCCACGTCTTCGTGGATTTCCTGGCGCGCTTCCTGACTTACTTCAGTGCCTTGCCCTATGCAGTGTGGACTGCGCCTATTCCCTCATTCTTGCTGTTTGCACTGGCCATGGCAGGTGTATTGTGGCTGCTGGCTCCTAAAGCCTGGCCTTTGCGCTGGCTGGGGCTCGTCTGTTGCCTGCCACTGTTATTGCAGACTTCACAAAAGCCAGCAGATGGAGAGTTGGCCGTGACGGCACTGGATGTAGGGCAGGGCATGGCTTTATTGCTGGAGACTGGGCACCACAGGCTACTCTATGATAGCGGCCCCAGTTTGGGACCAGAATCAGATAGCGGCAGCCGCGTGATTTTGCCGTATCTGCATGCAAGGGGCATTAATGAACTTGATGTGATGATGATTTCCCATAACGATAATGACCATTCTGGCGGAGCCTTAAGCATACTCAGGCATTTGCCTGTAGGCCTGTTAACTACGTCCCTGAGTCTGGATAGTTCCATCGTTCAAACTGCAAAGCAGCACAGGCGTTGCGTGGGCGGGCAATCCTGGGATTGGGATGGCGTGCATTTTGAAGTCTTGCAACCCGGCACTGCCAGTTATGAAAGCACGAAGTGGAAACCGAATGCCCGCAGTTGTGTATTAAAGGTCTCTACCAAACTGCATTCCATTTTGCTGGCGGGCGACATAGAGGCCATACAGGAAGATGAGCTGGTGAATACCATCCCACAAAAACTGAAGGCAGATGTGTTGCTGGCACCACATCATGGTAGTGGTACATCGTCCACAGAACCATTCCTGAAAGTGGTGCAGCCAGAGTTGGCAATTTTCCAGGTGGGCTACCTGAACCGCTACCATCACCCCAAGGCAGAAGTCTTCCAGCGCTATGCTGATTTTGGAATAAAACGTCTAAGAACAGATGAATCGGGTGCAATCAGCATACAATTTGGCGCATCATTGAAAACTTCACAATTCAGACAGGAAAATGCGCGTTATTGGTTTGGCCGGTAATGCTATACCCCTAGCTATGAACGAGACTACCGTAAAACCTATTATCCATTTTGTCCACGGCAATAGCTTCCCGTCAGGGACTTATCGTATGTTCCTTGATCATTTGCGTTCAGATTATGAGGTACATGCGACAGACATGGTGGGCCATGATCCGGCTTATCCTGTAACGGACGGCTGGCGGAACCTGGTGCAGGAATTGATTGATACCTTGCAGGCTAACTATCAGCAACCCGTGATTTTGCTGGGGCACTCGCTGGGTGGGATTTTGTCCCTGATGGCAGCTAGAGCCAGGCCAGACCTGGTGCGTGGCGTGGTGGTGCTGGATTCGCCAGTAGTCTCAGGTTGGCGGGCAATGTTGTTGCGCATATTCAAATCCCTGGGGTTGGATAAAAAGTTTTCACCTGCGCGCTTTTCAGAAAGGCGTCGCCATCTGTGGAAAAACGAAGAAGAGGCCTACCAGCACTTTGCGTCCAAGGAGATGTTTGCCATCTGGCCGCCAGAAGTCTTGCGTGACTATATGACGGCAGGTCTTAAACCTCATGCTGAAGGTGTGACCCTGCGCTTTACCCGTGAAGTGGAAACGGCAATTTACCGTACTCTGCCACATGGCCTGGGCCGTTTGAATAAGCGCCCGCCCAATGTGCCTGTCGGTTTTGTAGGCGGGACTGAATCCGTAGAATGCCGCCAGGCTGGCCCTCATGCGACAAAGAAATTAATGGGCGATAATTATGTCCTTATTCCTGGTGGACACTTGATCCCCATGGAAGTGCCCGGCCATACAGCCACTGCTGTGCTGACTATGCTGGAACGCATGAAACTAAGCTCGATTCAATAAGCTCAGTCTAAGCTTCATATAAACCCTATCTCGACAAATACATGAATCAAATCAAGCCTGTATTGAAATTTTCCACCTCACTGGCAGCAGTGTTCTTTACGACCAGCGTCTTTGCACAAGAGGTTTTCCCGTCCTGGAGTGAATTCACTCAGGTGCGGCAGACTGGCAAGACAAGCTGGCAAGTCGATATTGATAATGACAGCCTCTTGTTCAAGAGGGACGACGGTTTTTATACCAGCGGTAACAGAATAGGACAGAGCTTTACCAAAGGTGATGCCATACAGGCCCTGACTTATGGTTGGCGTCTGGGGCAGGAGCTGTACACCGCATCCGATATTAAGCTGCTTCCGCAGCAGATTGCCAAGATTGACCACCCTTATGCTGGCTGGTTGTTTGCAGGCCTGTATCGTGAAAAGAATGAAGCCAATGGCAAGAGCCAGCGCCTGGGTCTGGATATAGGATGTCTGGGGCCCTGCGCCGGTGGCGAATGGACACAGACGCATCTGCACAGATTGTTGAAGCAGCCCTTGCCACAAGGCTGGAGCACGCAGTTGCGTAATGAGTGGGGCGCAGTGTTGTCGGGTGAATATTCACCGGGCCGCATGGTAACTAGTTCCAATGTAGATATCACTCCACGCCTGAAAGGACGTTTCGGCAATATTTTTACTGATGCAAGTGCAGAGTTGACGATACGTGCCGGTAGTCTGAATACATTGCCAGAGCAGCCAGCCAGCTATGGTTTCTTGCGCACCGAGGTCAAGGTCGTTGCCTACAATGCAAGTATACAAGGCGGCTATTTTAATAATCAAACTACGGCAGTCAAGCCTAAAAGCCTGGTTGGCGAGTTTGAAATTGGCTATTTCTGGCGTGGTGAAAACTATGGCGCATCAGCATCCTTCATCCGTCGCAGCAACGAAATCAAGGAGTTGAGCAATGGTCAGGGCGCACAGAATTTTGCAAGATTACAAATTATTTATGCAATGTAAGCCAGCCAGTTCCTGAAATTTACCAGGATTTGCAGGCGGGAATTTTCGCACATCACAGCTTAGTGATGTATAATTCGAATTTCCCGCTTGTGCCGTTCGGCACCTTCTGCAATGACTAAGTTTGTATTCGTTACGGGGGGCGTAGTCTCCTCTTTAGGCAAGGGTATTGCCGCTGCCTCTCTCGCTGCGATCCTTGAATCGCGCGGCCTCAAAGTCACTATGCTCAAACTTGATCCCTACATCAATGTGGATCCAGGTACCATGAGCCCATTCCAGCATGGCGAAGTTTTCGTGACCGATGACGGTGCTGAAACTGATCTGGATCTGGGTCACTATGAGCGCTTCATCACAGCCAAAATGAAAAAGGTGAATAATTTCACCACTGGTCAGATCTATGAATCAGTAATTCGCAAAGAACGCCGTGGTGAATACCTGGGCAAGACTGTGCAAGTTATCCCGCACATCACCAATGAAATCCAGGAATTCATCCATCGCGGTGCTGCCGGTGCTGACGTTGCACTGGTTGAAATTGGTGGTACGGTAGGTGATATTGAATCCCTGCCTTTCCTCGAAGCTGCCCGTCAACTGAGCCTGCGCGCTGGCCGCAATGCTGCTGCATTCGTCCATCTGACGCTGGTGCCTTATGTTGCTGCTGCTGGCGAATTGAAAACCAAGCCCACCCAACACAGCGTACAAAAACTGCGTGAAATTGGTATTTTCCCGGATGCTTTATTGTGCCGTGCTGACCGTCCCATCCCTGATGATGAACGCGCCAAGATTTCCCTGTTCGCCAATGTGGCTGAAGAAGCAGTGATCTCTGTATGGGATGCCGATACCATCTATAAGATTCCACAGATGTTGCACGACCAGGGCTTGGATAAAATCGTCTGCGATAAGCTTGGCTTGTCACCAAAACCAGCTGATCTGGCGATGTGGGACAAATTGATCTATGCGCTGGAAAATCCGAAAGAAGAAGTCACTATCGGTATGGTCGGTAAGTATGTAGACCTGACAGAGTCGTATAAATCTTTGACAGAAGCCTTGCGTCATGCCGGTATCCATACTGAGAGCCGTGTGAATATTGAGTATGTTGATTCTGAAGAAATCGAAGCGCACGGTACCAAGTCACTGGAAAAATACGATGCCATCCTGGTGCCAGGTGGTTTCGGCAAGCGCGGTGTAGAAGGCAAGATACTGGCTGCCCGCTATGCACGTGAAAACAAAATACCTTACCTGGGTATTTGCCTGGGTATGCAGGTTGCCCTGATTGAATATGCACGTAACAAGGCTGGCCTGTCCATGGCAAACTCGACAGAGTTTGATGCCGAGACAGAACAGCCAGTGGTTGCCCTGATCAATGAATGGCAGAACCACGATGGTAAAGTCGAAACGCGCGATGAAAATTCTGACCTTGGCGGCACTATGCGCCTGGGTGCGCAAACTTGCGCAGTTCGTTCTGGTACGCTGGCGTCAGAGATTTATGGCAATGTCGTGACTGAGCGCCATCGTCATCGCTATGAAGCCAATAATCATTACCTGGGTCGTGTTGAGGCAGCAGGCTTGATCGTCTCTGCCCGTACACCGACAGAAGATTTGTGTGAAATTATGGAATTGTCACGTGATGTGCATCCTTGGTATCTGGGTGTGCAGTACCACCCAGAATTTAAATCAACACCACGTGACGGCCACCCTTTGTTTATTTCTTTCGCAAAAGCGGCGATAGAGCATAAAAAGGCGCAAGGTAACAAGGCATGAAGTTGTATGGATTTGATGCAGGCCTGAACCAGCCTGGTTTGTTGATTGCTGGTTTACCTGTCGTGAATAAATCCTGCTAAATCCTGATTGAAAAAGGCGAGCCACGATTGCGGTTCGCCTTTTTTGCAAAATGGCGCAGAGTTGCTTGAAAGAATGTAGTTGCCTTGCAGATGGTAACTAAGGGCAAGCAGCGGTAAGCACTATGCAAGAAAGCTTGGATTCTGTGAACCCGTTTTTGCTTGATTTGTCCTGTAGTGAAACAGGCTTTTTTGCTTACCAGCGCAAAAAGCGACAAGAATAAAGTTTTGTTCCGTTCGTCGAACCAGAGTAATGGAGTATTATCTGCACCATTATTTTGACTGTAGCAAATTCATTACAGCTTTATTTATCCGCAGGCATATCAAGCCGGTGGATGCAGTTGCAAATCAGATTCGTATTATTTGTTAGATATTTTGTTCGATATTTTGATTGTTTAGGAGAATTGAATGAGTGCCATCGTTGATATTATCGGTCGTGAAGTTCTGGATTCGCGCGGTAACCCAACTGTTGAATGTGATGTCCTGCTGGAATCCGGTGTCATGGGCCGTGCTGCTGTGCCTTCTGGTGCATCCACTGGTTCCCGTGAAGCGATAGAGCTGCGTGATGGCGACAAGTCCCGCTATCTGGGCAAGGGCGTCTTGAAAGCCTGCGAACACATCAATACCGAAATCGCAGAAGCCATCATGGGCCTGGATGCGAATGAACAGGCATTCCTGGACCGTACCCTGATCGATCTGGACGGTACTGAAAACAAGAGCCGCCTGGGTGCAAATGCCATGCTGGCCGTATCCATGGCTGTTGCCAAGGCAGCTGCTGAAGAAGCTGGTTTGCCACTGTACCGTTATTTCGGTGGTTCAGGCGCGATGCAATTGCCTGTGCCTATGATGAACGTCATCAACGGTGGCGCACATGCTGACAATAATCTGGATATTCAAGAATTCATGATCATCCCGGTTGGCGCGCCAACTTTCCGCGAAGCAGTACGCTATGGTGCAGAAGTATTCCACGCATTGAAAAAAATCCTGCATGACAAGGGTTTGACGACGGCGGTTGGTGATGAAGGTGGCTTCGCTCCTTCCGTAGATAACCACGAATCTGCCATCAAACTGATTATCCAGGCGATAGAAGCTGCAGGCTACGAGCCAGGTACGCAAATCGCACTGGGTCTGGATTGCGCTGCCAGTGAATTCTACAAAGATGGCAAATACCACCTCGAAGGTGAAGGCCTGACTTTGTCTTCTGCTGACTTCACTAATCTGCTGGCAACCTGGGTAGACAAATATCCTATCATCTCCATCGAAGATGGCATGGCTGAAGGCGATTGGGATGGCTGGGCTATCCTGACAGAAAAACTGGGCAAGAAAGTCCAGATCGTTGGCGATGACTTGTTTGTCACCAATACCAAGATCCTGAAAGAAGGCATACAAAAAGGTATCGCCAACTCCATCCTGATCAAGATCAACCAGATCGGTACTTTGACTGAGACTTTTGCTGCGATCGAAATGGCAAAACGTGCTGGTTATACGGCCGTTATTTCCCATCGTTCCGGAGAAACAGAAGACAGCACCATTGCTGATATCGCCGTTGGTACCAATGCCCTGCAAATCAAGACCGGTTCCTTGTCCCGTTCTGATCGTATGGCAAAATACAACCAATTGCTGCGTATTGAAGAAGATTTGGGCGAAATTGCCAGCTATCCTGGTCGCGACGCCTTCTATAATCTGAAGTAATCTGGTATCGTGCAAAGAAAAAGGGGAACGGGGTTCCCCTTTTTCTTGTTGGTCTGCTTTTGGAAACAGATTAGTTTTGTTTTTATTCTTTTTGCTTTAATTATCCGTGCGTTTGATAGCTCTTTCCTTTGTTGCCCTGTTGATGCTGATCCAATACCCGCTGTGGTTGGGTAAGGGGGGCTGGTTGCGTGTCTGGGAGCTGGACAGGCAGGTAGCGCAGGTAAAGGGGAATAACGAAAAATTAAAAGAGCGCAATGGCAAGCTCGAATCCGAAGTTCAGGACTTGAAAATTGGCACGGACGCAGTAGAAGAGCGTGCGCGTTTTGAATTGGGCATGATCAAAAAAAACGAAATCTTTGTGCAGATTCTGGATGCCAATTCACCTGCACCGACGACTACAGAGCGTATATTGCCTGCGCAAGTGAAGCCCTGAGTCCCTGACTCAAACTCTGACCCGATTCCTGGCTCAGGCTTTACACCTGTATCTTACATAGCATCTCATTCGCATCCTCTTCCCAAAAGCAATAATCACAGATTTGTATGGCTTATGTGTGACCTAAGACATTTCTAGTGTTAGAATCCCCGGTCTTTTGCATTTACATTTTGTAACAACATTGCGGGTATTGCGCCTTACTGTGCGCATGCTGCATTTTGTACTTCTTATGCATGTGCGCTTTTGCGCACAAACTTTCCCATTACTACATGAAAAATAACAAGTATCCGTTTTTTATTCCTCTTCTTTTGTCTTCGTTGCTTAGTGCTTGTGGTGGTGGCGGAGGTGGTGCCGCCAGTATTAATACTAATGGTGCTACAGTGGCCGTTAGCAGCAGTGGGCGGCAATTCAACGGTGTAGTAGCAAAGGGACGTATCATCGGTGCGCGTGTATCGGCTTTTAGTCTCGATCAGTCCGGTAGTAAATCGGCAAATGCTTTTGCGACCGCCATTACTGGTGCTGACGGAAGCTATGCGATATTGGTGCCCGGCGGTGTTGCCAGCTTCCTCATTGAGGTAAGTGCGGCATCTGGTGCCATGATGTATGACGAAGCTACCCAGGCAGACCTGCCTTTTCCTGAAGACTTGCAGTTGCGCAGTGTCGTCAAGCAAGGTGTCACTCCTGAAGCCATATATTGGGGTAGCGTTACGCCACTGACAGAGATGATCGTTCAAGTCGCTGAAAAAGCGGGTGGCCTGACATCATCAAACATAGACAGGGCGAGAGCGGGTGTGCAGGCTTTGCTGGGCTTTGATCCGCAAAGGGTGCCCGTCATCCACACAACGGTAGATACAGCACAGGATACTTATGTCGATGAAAAAATCCAGGGTCTGAGCCTGACTGCCATTTCGCAACTTGCGTTGGACAAGGCACTTTCCTGTGATGCTGCGACCCAGGGTAGCCGCGTTGCCTGTGTGGTAAGGCAAATCGCCTCTGCTGGCAAGTTGGATGGAAATGATTTTGTGTTGCGCGAAGATGTGCGTGCTGCCTTGCGTGCCAGCCTGGAAAAAGTTGCACAAGATGAAAATCTTAACAAGTCAGGCAAAAACTCGGTAGCCGGCATCAGTACTTTTGCAAGTAATAGCTTGCCTGCACCTGCGCCGGAAACAGACAAGATAGCGGCAACCAAACAATTGTTTGGCAGCCTGCGCAATAACATCTACGCGGTTTCCAACGCACAAAAAAGTGGTGGCCTTGATATACGTCTCAATGCAGTCAAGGCTGATTTTGAAAAAGCTACGCAGCCAATGGATAAAGACTTGTTGATCTGGTCTAAAACTATTACTGAAGGTATAGATCAGTTTAATAAATATAGAAACGGCCAGACCTCTCAAACTGCGGTGAATGGTTTGTTCTATGGACAGACTGCTTTATGGAGTGGTTATCAGAATATAGGCAATCTGGGCGACTGCACGGTCATGCGCGATGCCATGAATGTGGCAGCGACGCCTTCACAGGCAGCAGGCATAGAATGCCGTTTTTCACGTTTCATTTTGCCTGGTACCTATAAGTACGGCTACAAATACCAGGTTGAATGGGTAGAGTTGGTAGACCGTATCTGGCTGGAGCCAGTGGCAAACGATGTTACTCGTTTTAACTACAAATCCGAACTTGTGCAGCAAAGAGCCGTTTTCGTCTGGAATGAAGGAAAGAACGACTTTCTCAGAAGGCCAGTTACTCCCACAGATGTAGTTGCAACAAACGGCAACTCAAATGATGTTTACGCCGGCCAAATGAGTTTTGCCATGGAAGGCAACAAGCTATATGCCTTTACGGTTGAAGGTAAGATGCCGCCGCGCACCAATAGTGCCGGTCAGTTGATTTCAGATTTTGAGCGCTGGAGTCTTCGCGCTGACCGCAATCAAACCGTCGACGGCAATTCCCGCTATGACTTCAGTGGTGAGCTTAAATCCTATGTAAAAGATCAGGTGAGTTCTCGTTTGTCACTGGATAAAGGCTCATACGCAATTGTTGCCTTGAATTACAAAGGCAATTTGCAAAAAAATGGCATCAAAGAATTCAACCTGGCGATTACTGCTGAAGCTGGTAACAGCAAAGTGCATGGTGAAATTAAAATCGGTAATGCATCTGCGGACAAGAATGGCCTCAATTATCAGCCAAACCGTATTGATTTTGTCGGCAGCATCAGCAACGCTACGGGCCTCACAAATGCACTGGAGATTTTTAACGGGCAATTGACGGTAGAGCGCTTTACCTACGGCAGCTTTGATAGCAGCAAGCCTGAGTCAGTAAATAATTTCGTGCGCAAAGCAGTGGCATTATCAGGTGTGGTACAGGTGCCAGAACGCCCTCCATTGAAATTGAATGTCACGGCAAGTAACGATGCTTTCGGCAGCAACAGCATTTTGGCGCAATACACTGATGGCAGCAGTGTCATCAATGCGCAAATGAGTGAAAGCACGAGTAAGTCCAGGGTAGTGCGTGTCAGCAGCTCATCTGGCGTTTCTTTTGATGTCTATGGCAGCAACGAAGTTGCCGACATCCTCAAGGATGGTAGTAAGGTGGGCTGGCTGGATATCAAGGCAGGCCGTATCAGCTATGTCGATGGCAGCTTTGAAACCATCAGGTAATTTTTAAATTGATTGACGGCCCGCTGCATGTCAGCGGGCTTATTTTTTTTTTTGAGTAAACCATGTTTTCATCCCGTCTGATACTTTCCTTATTCTGCGCATCACTGACCCAGCAGGCATATGCTTTGGACATGCTTGTTCCGCAAAAGAGTGACGATGGCTGGCAGGTATTTTCCACGCTGGATTTGTGGGAAGCTTCAGACTTCATGCCCACCCGCAAAATCGAGGGCGACTGGAATACAGATTTTTCTCCCAAAGATGGCCAGAATGTCAGCCTGCGTCGTTTGCGGGCAGAGCTGGGTGTGGGTTATAAAGAGTGGCGAGTAAATCTGGAAGCCCGCCAGGAGGGCATGCTCAAAGCCAGTTTATCTACACTGGCATTTGTCAAGGCATACAAGCAAGCTGGTTTGCCACAGAAAGCTGTCAATTATCAACTGGATGCCCAGCTGGAAAGCTGGTCAGGCTTTGGCCTGAGGGCAGGGCGCTGGTTCGCTTTTGGCGGTGAATATCAGCCACGCTTCTTTGCCAGTGCCGTGTATTACATGAACCCGCAGTACCGCGCTACGCAGGCAACGGGTGCGGCCAGTTATGTCGATAACCAGCATTACAGTTTTTCTGCGAGCGAGCTGGATGTGAACAGCCGTTACCAATATTTGTTCCAGCAATTTGAGCCGGAGGCCAGAGGCTATAGTTCCAGCCTTGCCATGGATTGGCAAATCAATCCGGCATGGCGTATGCAATATCAACTGGAAGATGCATACAACCGCTTTGCCTGGAAAAATTTGCCAGAGCTGCAGCAAAGCCTGAACTCTGCCGTTGTGCAATATGACAGCAAGGGGTATTTGAACTATCAGCCTTTGCTGCAAGGCGTTAACCGTCAAAGGACACGCTCAATCTCTGTGCCACAAACGCACACTGCGCGACTCGCTTACCAAAACCAGCAATGGGAATTTGCCGCACAAGTCCGGCATTTTTACGGTGTTAATCTACCGGTGTTGAGCGTCGCCAATCATTCTGCCTATGGCCGCTTTGATGCCAGTTTTGATACGCGCTACAAATCAGTGGGTATAGGCTGGAGCAATCAGTTCGTGGGTGTGCATTTGCAGACAGATAATCTGAACTTGAGTAGTGCCAAAGTGCTGGGTTTGGGTGTGCAGGCACGCTATCAATTTTAAATGCCAATTCTAAACACCCACATATTTCTGCCAGGTTTCGGGTGACTGCGTCAGGCTTTCGCTATTGCCATGCCAGACTATCTTGCCACGTTCCATGATGCTGTGCTGGTCGGCAAGGGGTATGAGTTTTTCTACATATTTATCAATGACCAGCGTGGTTTGCCCCTGGTCACGCAGTTTTCTGAGACAAGCCCAGATTTCTTCGCGCACCAGTGGTGACAAACCTTCAGTCGCTTCATCCAGTATCAGTAAATGCGGGTTGGTCATCAAGGCGCGCGAGATGGCTAGCATTTGCTGTTCGCCACCAGATAACTGGTTACCCATATTGCCTGCACGCTCGGCCAGACGCGGGAAGAGTTGGTAAATCTCTTTCAGGCTCCATGGCATTTTGCTCTGATTGCGATTGGCGGCAAAGGCGACCAGATTTTCTTTGACGGTCAGGTTAGGAAATATCTGCCTGCCTTCCGGCACCAGGGCTATGCCCATCCTGGCGATTTTGTCCGTCGTCATTTTTTCTATGCGCTGGCCCATGAAGTTGATATGGCCTTTGTGTGCCGGCGTCAGTCCCAGTATCGAACGCAAGGTCGTGGTTTTGCCAGCGCCATTGCGCCCCAGCAGGCTGGCGACTTCACCCTGGCGTATCTGCAGGTCTATGCCAAACAAGACCTGGCTATGGCCATAAGAGGTGGCGATATGCTCGACTTCCAGTATGGTCTTCATGCGACTTCCCTGATTGCGATATCCATTTCATCACCTAGATAGGCTTTTTTGACTTCCGGGTTCTGGCGTATCTGTTCTGCAGTACCAGTAGCGATGATGGAACCTGCCACCAAAACAGAAATACGGTCAGCCAGTTTAAAGACGGCATCCATATCATGTTCAATCAAGATCACGGCGGCCCTGCCACGCAGGGCGGCGATGAGTTCCAGCATCTTGCCTGATTCTTCATGCCCTGTGCCTGCCATCGGTTCGTCCAGCAAAAGCAGTTTGGGTTGCGTCGCCAGGGTCAGTCCCAGTTCCAGTTGGCGTTGTTCGCCATGTGCGAGTTCACAGGCTTTGTTATTGCAGTGCTCAGCCAAACCTATGTCGCTGGCGAGTTGCCGGGCTTGCTCAAAAAGTGCCTGCTCATCTATTGCCTTGCGCCAGAAGCGCATGCTGCTGCCTGAACGTGCCTGTATTGCCAGGCTCAGATTATCGATGACTGTATATGACTGGAAAATATTCGTGATCTGGTAAGAACGTGCCAACCCTAGCTTGACGCGCTCATGCATGCTGGTGGCAGTAACATCCTCACCATTGAAAATGATCTGTCCCTGGTTTGGCGCAATGGCACCGGATATCTGGTGTATCAGCGTAGTCTTGCCTGCGCCATTCGGGCCTATGATGGCGTGGATTTCGCCGGGCAAGATATCCAGGCTCAGGTTATTGGTAGCCACAAGGCCACCATAGCGTTTGACCAGGCCTTTTAACTGTAAAACGCTCATGCCTGATCCTCTTGCGGTTTTTTCGCCGACATGAATTTTTGCGGCAAGCTGGCGAGGCCATTTGGCAAAAGCATGACGACCAGCAGCAGGATAATACCTAGATACAATTGCCAGTGTATGGTGTAGCCAGACAGGATTTCTTCCAGCATCAGCATGACTACCGCACCCAGCATGCCGCCAGACAGATAACCTACGCCGCCAAGTATCACCATTACCATCAGGCTACCAGATTGCGTCCAGTGCAGCAGGTTAGGGCTGACCAGCATGTTCTGGTTTGCCAGCAGGGCACCGGCCAGGCTGGCGATGCTGCCGGCAATCGCAAAGCACAGCAGCTTATAGCGAAATACCGGGTAGCCTATGGCTTCCATACGGGTTTCATTTTCCTTGATGGCTTGTATCACTCTCCCAAAACGGGAATTGATAAGTCGGTACAGGATGAAGAGAAATATGGTGCAAATGGCCAGCACCAGATAATAAAAATTGCTGTCATTGCTCATGTCCAGCCCCGTCACTGAGCGTTGCGCCAGACTCAGGCCATCGTCGCCGCCATAATTTTTCAGTGACACAAACAGGAAATACAACATCTGTGCGAATGCCAGCGTGATCATAATGAAGTACACGCCTCGCGTTCTGAGTGAGACACTGCCTATTGCAAGTGCCAACAAAAAGCCAACCAACATCGCTACCGGCCAGCTGATCCAGGCAGATGTGACCCCATGCTGCATCAATATACCCACCACATAAGCGCCACTGCCAAAGAAAGCAGCGTGCCCGAGGCTGATCATGCCGCCAAAACCGAGTATCAGGTTCAGGCTGCTGGCTACCAGTGCAAAAATCATCAAGCGGCTTAACAAGCCTATATAAAATTCCTGGGCGAAGTAAGTAGCGAGCAGGGGGAAGGCAATCAGCAAGAGCAGGATGCCTATGCTGGACTTGCGCGAGACAGTGTGATGTAGGCTGCTTTGCATGATCACTCCCTCAGCCTCGTGCAGGGAACAGGCCCTGGGGTTTGTAAAACAGCACGGCTGCCATCAATACATAAATCAGTATTGATGCCAGGGCAGGGCCAAGATTGGCTGCCATCTCCAGTGGCATCAGCAGTTTCAATGCACCTGGCAGCAAGGTCTTGCTCAGGGTATCAACCAGCCCTACCAGCAATGCGCCTACCAGCGCCCCACGTATTGAGCCTATGCCGCCAATAACGATGACCACAAACGCCAGTATCAGGATGCTTTCACCCATGCCCACCTGTACTGCGAGTATGGAGCCCAGCAGGGCACCCGCAATGGCGCACAGAGCTGCGCCAAAGGCAAATAGCAGCGTGAATACCAGCTTGATATTGATACCCATGGTGATAGCCATTTCACGGTTCGATGCCCCGGCACGTACCAGCATGCCTATGCGGGTTTTGGTAACGACAAAATACAGCAGGCCAGCGACAGCCAGCCCGGTCGCAATGATGAACAGGCGGAAAGATGAATAAAAGAAGTCTGGCAACAATTCCACCGGTTGTGCCAACTGTGGCGGAATATTCAGCATCAACGGCTGCGCACCCCAAATCATGCGCGCACCTTCGTTGAATATCAGTATCAGTGCAAAAGTCGCCAACACATGGGATAAATGATCGCGCTGGTATAAATGCCTGAAGACGACTACTTCCAGTACCACACCCAGCAGCGCAGTCGCTATCACCGCTGCCAGCAGGCCTAACCAGAAAGAGCCTGTCATGCCGGTAAAGCTGGCGGCGAAATAAGCACCTGCCATGTAGAGGGAACCGTGGGCCAGGTTGATGAAATCCATGATGCCAAAGATCAGCGTCAGGCCCGCTGCCAGCAGGAAAAGCATGAGGCCAAATTGCAAGCCATTTAAGCCGTGTTCAAGCAAAAGCGTGATATTCATCCCCTGATCCCTAAATGCTGATGGTGGTGCAGATGTGAAATTACTTTAGGCCTAAAATATACTATAAGCGACGCAATTGAAAATATTTTCTTTGAGAAAAACTGGATTTTGATGTAAAAAAACACTTTACCTAAAAATAGTTTAGGTTTAAAGTAGTTTTGTGTTTTCGGGTTGCTGTATCTATATTGTGTACCAAAGCCGGAGAAGAAATGAATTCAACTGTGCTACCAGGGTCTGCCCATCTGGATACCTTTGCTTTTGATCACCTGCCGCCACGCGAGCAATGGCCTGAGCTGATTTTTTCTTTGCCTGAGTTGCAATACCCCGAACGCCTGAATTGTGTCGCCGACTTGCTCGACAAGATGTGTGCAAGCGGTCATGCAGACAACATCGCCATCCGCAGCCAGGCAGAAAGCTGGACTTATTCCCATCTGCTGGCTACTGTCAATCGTATTGCCCACGTCTTGCTCGAAGATATGCATTTGCAGCCCGGTAACAGGGTCTTGTTGCGCGGTGCTAATAATCCCATGATGGCTGCCAGTGTACTGGCTGTGATCAAGGCAGGTTGTATAGCCGTGCCCACAATGCCATTGCTGCGCGCCAAAGAATTGGGTGTGATCGCGAACAAGGCTGAAATTGCCGCCGCACTCTGCTCAGAAAATCTGCGCGAAGAGATGGAGTTGGCAATGCAAGCCAATCCCATATTGACGCAAGTGGTGTACTTCAATCATCAGGGCGATGATGGCCTGGAGGCGTCGATGGTTGGCAAGTCTCCTGAATTTACCGCTGTCGATACGCTGGCCGAAGATGTCTGCCTCATCAGTTTTACCTCTGGCACGACCGGCATGCCCAAGGGCACCATGCATTTCCACAGGGATGTATTGGCGATCTGCGATTGCTTCCCGCGTTCGACCTTGCAGTCCGCGCAAAGCGATATTTTCATAGGCACGCCGCCACTGGCGTTTACTTTTGGCCTTGGCGGCTTGCTGCTGTTTCCTTTGCGTGTCGGTGCAACGGCGGTATTGCTGGAAAAACTGACGCCAGAATCCCTGCTGAAAGCCATAGACGAATTCAAGGCCACCGTCTGTTTTACTGCGCCTACTTTCTATCGCCAGATGGCAACGCTCGCAAAGAATTTTGACTTGTCCAGCCTCAAGAAAACCGTTTCTGCCGGTGAAGCTCTGCCTGCCGCAACCCGTGAAGCCTGGCGTCAGGCGACTGGTCTGGTCATGATAGACGGCATAGGTGCGACCGAGATGCTGCATATATTTATTTCTGCCGCAGGCGACGAGGCGCGGGCGGGGGCAACCGGCAAGCCCATACCCGGCTATCAGACTTGTATATTTGATGAGCATGGCGACATGGCTGGCCCTGGCGTGGTTGGCCGCCTGGCAGTCAAGGGGCCGACAGGTTGCCGTTACCTGGCAGATGACAGGCAAAAAAATTATGTCCATCAAGGCTGGAATCTGACTGGCGATGCTTATGAGATGGATGCCGACGGTTATTTCTGGTATCGGGCCCGCACTGACGACATGATTATTTCTGCTGGCTACAATATTGCCGGACCAGAGGTGGAAGAAGCCTTGCTGAAACACCCTGCAGTGTCTGAGTGCGCGGTCATAGGCCTGGCGGATGAAGAGCGTGGCCAGATCGTCAAAGCATTTGTAGTATTGAAAGCTGATGCACTGGCATCAGCAGAACTGAGCAAGGAAATCCAGAATTTCGTCAAGAACAGTATTGCCCCTTACAAGTACCCGCGCGCCATAGAATTCATGACGAGTTTACCGAGAACTGAGACTGGCAAACTACAGCGCTATAAATTACGTACGCCTGCTGCCAGCTAAATATAACGTTTGAAAATATTCATTCATGCCCATTAACCCGAAGGAGACGTTCGTGAAAAAGACCTTGCTGTGTTTATTATTGTCCAGTATTGCTGCGACCAATGCGACCAGTGCTTTTGCCGCAGACAAAGTCAAAGTAGGCATGGTCACCACCTTGTCTGGTGCGGGTGCTGGTCTGGGTGTTGATATACGCGATGGCTTTTCCCTGGCCATGAAACATCTGGATAATAAATTCGGTAACTTGCCTGTCGAAGTCATCACGGGTGATGATCAGCAAAATCCTGATGCGACCAAGCAACTGGTCGATAAACTCATCAAAAAAGACAAGGTTGATTTGATGACCGGCATCGTGTTTTCCAATCTGATGCTGGCGGTCGGGCCAACAATTTTTGGTGCCAAGGTACATTACATCAGCGCCAATGCAGGCCCTTCGCAGTATGCGGGCGAGCAATGTAACCCTTATTTCTTTAATGTTGCCTGGCAAAACGACAGCCTGCATGAAGCTGTTGGCAAGCAAGTCAATGACAAAGGCTTTAAGAATGTCGCTTTGGTGGCGCCTAATTATCCGGCGGGCAAAGATGCGCTGACGGGATTCAAGCGCTATTACAAGGGCAAGGTTGCGGAAGAAATTTATACCAAACTGGGACAGCTTGATTATGCAACTGAACTGGCGCAGATACGCGGCTTGAAGCCCGATGCCGTGTATATCTTTCTGCCGGGTGGCATGGGCATCAATTTCATCAAGCAGTTTGTGGATGCCGGTTTATCCAAGAATACCCAGCTATTCGGCCCAGGCTTCTCTGCCGATGAAGACATCATCAAGGCAGTAGGCGCACCCATGCTGGGCATGTTCAATGCATCGCAGTGGGGGCATGATATGGATAATCCACAAAACAAGCGCTTTGTGACCGATTTCCAGAAAGAATATGGCCGCCTGCCATCGCTATATGCATCGCAAGGCTATGACGCTGCCATGCTGATGGATAGTGCCGTGCGCGGTGTCAAGGGCAAGATAGAAGACAAGGATGCATTGGGCAAAGCCATTAAGGCTGCCAACTTCAAATCTGTACGCGGTGACTTCAAGTTCAACAGCAATCACTATCCTGTGCAAAATTACTATGCACGCATCATCAGCAAGGATGGTCAGGGCAGGGTGACTAACAAAACTCTGAGTGCCGTATTTACCAATCACCCTGACGCTTATGTCGCTTCTTGCAAAATGCAATAAGACAGTGATTGGTCAAGTAAAAAATTAATTTTCAAGGTAATTTAATGAACATCCTATGCATAGGCGGTGGTCCGGCTGGCCTGTACTTCAGCCTGCTGATGAAAAAGAAAAACCCGGCGCACCAGATCACCATCGTCGAACGCAATCGCGCTTACGATACCTTTGGCTGGGGCGTGGTATTTTCTGACCAGACCCTGGGTAATCTGGTGAATGCCGATGAACAGACTGCACGTTCTATCTTGCAATCCTTTAATCACTGGGATGACATTGATACCCATTTCAAAGGGCAGGTTGTTACCTCTGGCGGCCACGGTTTTTGCGGCATAGGCCGCAAGCGTTTTCTGAATATCCTGCAAGAACGTTGCGAAGAGCTGGATGTCAAGCTGGTGTTTGAAACTGATGTGACAGACGACCAGGCACTGGCGCTGGAATATGATGCTGATCTTGTCATTGCCTGCGATGGTTTGAACAGCCGCGTGCGTACCCGTTACGAGCAAAGCTATCAACCTGATATTGATACCCGCAAATGCCGTTTTGTCTGGCTGGGCACCAAAAAACTGTTCTCGGCTTTTACCTTTGCCTTTGAAAAAACCGAGCATGGCTGGTTCCAGGCGCATGCCTATCAATATGATGGCGATACCGCGACCTTTATCGTCGAGACACCGGAAGAAACCTGGCTCAAGGCAGGCATAGATAAAATGAGCCAGGAAGAAGCCATCGCTTTTTGTGAAAACCTGTTCGCCAAATATCTCGATGGCAATGCTCTGATGTCAAACGCAACGCACTTGCGCGGCTCTGCCAATTGGATCAAGTTCCCGCGTATCATCTGCAAGAACTGGGTGCACTGGAATCAATTGAATGACAAACGTGTGCCTGTGGTCTTGATGGGCGACGCTGCTCATACTGCGCATTTTTCCATAGGTTCTGGCACCAAGCTGGCTCTGGAGGATGCCATAGAACTGGCACGCAGTTTTGAAAAGCATGGTGAGCAAGGCATGGATGCCGTGCTGGAAGCCTATCAGGACTTGCGTTCCATAGAAGTCTTGAAGATACAAAGCGCTGCCCGCAATTCCATGGAATGGTTTGAAAACGTTGAGCGCTATACCGCCATGGAAGCACCGCAGTTTGCCTATTCCATGCTGACACGCAGCCAGCGTCTGTCGCATGAAAACCTGCGGGTAAGGGATGCGACTTACGTGCGTAGCTTTGAGCACTGGATAGCGGAGCAGGCGTATGCCAGGGCTCGCTTGCCAGTACCCAAAACAAAAACAGCGATCCCACCTATGCTGACGCCATATAAGTTGCGCGACGTGGTATTGAAAAATCGCATCGTCGTCTCACCGATGGCGCAATACTCAGCGGTCGATGGTGTGGCTGGTGATTATCATCTCGTGCATCTGGGTGGCCGGGCCATGGGCGGTGCAGGCCTGGTGTTTGCCGAAATGACTTGTGTCTCTGCTGATGCCCGCATCACGCCAGCTTGCCCCGGCCTGTATGCACCTGAACATACGCAAGCCTGGAAGCGCATCGTCGATTTTGTCCATGCCAATACCGATGCAAAGATTGCCGTGCAGCTGGGCCATGCCGGGGCCAAAGGATCTACCTGCGTGGCCTGGGAAGGGACAGACCAGCCATTGAAAGAAGCTAACTGGCCGCTGGTGTCAGCGTCAGAGCAGCAATACCTGCCCGGAATTTCGCAAATGGCGCGTGCGGCCACGACAACAGACATGCAACGCATACAAAATGATTTTGTCCAGGCGACCAGGGCAGCAGCAGAAGCGGGTTTTGACTGGCTGGAACTGCATTGCGCCCATGGTTACCTCTTATCAAGTTTCATTTCGCCACTGACCAATCAGCGTGAAGATGAATACGGTGGTTCACTGGAAAACCGTTGCCGTTATCCGCTTGAAATGTTCGCCGCTATACGCGCTGTCTGGCCTGCAGATAAACCGATCTCCGTACGTATCTCTGCGCATGACTGGGTGGAGGGCGGCATTACGCCAGATGATGCAGTCACCATCGCCAGGCTGTTCAAGGCAGCAGGTGCCGACATGATAGATTGCTCGTCCGGCCAGGTCAGCAAGCAGGAAAAGCCTGTGTATGGACGCATGTTCCAGACGCCGTTTGCTGACCGAATACGCAATGAAGCGCAAATACCCACCATCGCTGTTGGTGCGATTTTTGAAGCGGATCATGCAAACAGTATCATCGCCGCAGGTCGTGCTGACCTGTGCGCCATCGCCAGACCACACTTGGCTGATCCAGCCTGGACTTTGCATGAAGCAGCCAAACTGGGCTTCAATGATATGCCCTGGCCCAAGCAATATGTAGCCGGAAAAATGCAGCTGGAACGTAATCTTGAACGTGACCGACAAGTCGCTGCAGCCAGTGCTGGCCTGACACCGCAGCAAGTTGCCGCCAAGTTGCTGGAAGGATGAGCATGGTTGTGCATCAGGAGAAATTACAAGGCAGGCATGCGCTGGTCACGGGTGGTGGCAAGGGTATAGGCCTGACCATAGCACAAGCTTTGCTCAACGAAGGGGCGATAGTGACACTGGCAGGGCGCAGTGAAACGACCTTGCAAGAAGCAGTGGCGTCTTTGGCCAATGCCAAAGTGCAGTATGTAGTCATGGATGTCAGCGATGTGGAATCGGTACAAGCAGCTTTCCAGCTAGCGCAGACCAGAGATGGGCGTATCGACATCCTCATCAATAATGCAGGGCAAGCCAGTTCAGCTTCTTTCCTGAAAACCGATGCCAGATTGTGGCAAAGCATGCTGGACGTGAACCTGAATGGCAGCTTCATTTGCATGCAACAAGCCTTACCCGCCATGCTGGAAGCGGGTTGGGGCCGTATCGTCAATGTAGTCAGTACGGCAGGCTTGAAGGGCTATGCCTATGTTTCTGCCTATTGCGCTGCCAAACATGGCGTGATAGGTCTGACGCGGGCAGTGGCGTTGGAGGTTGCAGCCAAAGGCGTGACGGTGAATGCGGTTTGTCCTGGTTATACCGAAACCGATATCGTCAAGGAAGCCATTGCCAATATCGTTGCCAAAACCGGTAGAACTGAAGAACAGGCGAAAGCTGAACTCGCTGCAGGTAACCCGCAAAAGCGCCTGGTGCAACCGCAAGAGGTCGCGGATGCGGTGTTGTGGCTATGCATGGACGGTGCGTCGGCAATGAATGGGCAATCCATTGCAGTGGCTGGTGGCGAAGTGATGTGATGAAATCTGAAGAGCAGACAAGATCAGGTATGAAAGAAGACAGTAACCCCGTGTTCGACATGGAAACCCGCTTGACGCAAGATGACCATCAGTCCTTGCGTCTGTGGTTACGCATGCTGTCTTGCACCGTGATGATAGAAGGTGAAATCCGTAGCCGTCTGCGCAGCGAATTCGGGATCACCTTGCCACGCTTTGATTTGATGGCGCAACTTGAACGGCATCCAGAAGGTCTGCGCATGGGTGAGTTATCCAAGCGTATGATGGTCACTGGCGGCAATATCACCGGCATTACTGATCAACTGGAACAGGAAAAACTGGTGACCCGTGTCGCCGATCTCAAAGACAGACGTGCTTACAGCGTCAAGCTGACGCCCGCTGGCCGCCGTGCCTTCAAACGTATGGCGGCTGTCCATGAGGCATGGATAGCCGATATGTTTTCTGGCTTGCAGGCAGAACAGAAAAGCAAATTATTTGAATTGTTGTCTCAAGTGAAAACGCATTTGCACGAACCTGGCGTCGATAACAGTCTGGACAACAACGTGGACAATAACCCTGAGCAGGAACAAGCTATATGAAATACCTACCCGGACATCCGCAGGATTTACCTGGCAATCGCCAGCAACTGGCAAACTATGCAGCACAGCATTTTACCTATGCCGTAGATGCTGGCGTTGCCACCATCACCCTGAACCGCCCAGAACGCAAAAACCCGCTGACCTTTGATTCTTATGCTGAGTTGCGTGACCTGTTCCGCACTTTGGCGTATGGCGACGATGTCAAGGCCATTGTCATTACTGGTGCAGGCGAGAATTTTTGTTCTGGTGGTGATGTGCATGAAATCATCGGCCCGTTGACCAAACTTGACATGCCGGGCTTGCTGAGCTTTACCCGCATGACGGGTGACTTGGTCAAAGCCATGCGCGCTTGTCCACAACCGATTATCGCGGCGATTGATGGCGTCTGCGCTGGCGCAGGTGCTATCCTGGCGCTGGCTTCTGATATACGCATAGGCACGGCACGTAGCAAGACTGCTTTCCTGTTCACCCGCGTAGGTCTGGCTGGCTGTGACATGGGTGCCTGTTCTATTTTGCCACGCATCATAGGGCAGGGGCGGGCTTCGGATTTGCTGTATACCGGACGCTCAATGTCTGGCGAAGAAGCAGAACGCTGGGGCTTCTTCAATCGCCTGGCGACACCAGAAGACGTGCTGGCAGAAGCGCAGACCTATGCAAAAAATCTGGCCGAAGGTCCGAATTTTGCGCACGGCATGACCAAGAAAATGCTACAGCAAGAATGGAATATGGGTGTTGATGAAGCCATAGAAGCCGAAGCACAGGCCCAGGCCATATGCATGATGACTAACGATTTTCATCGTGCCTATCATGCTTTCGTTGCCAAGCAAAAACCTGTCTTTGAAGGGGATTGAGCATGACGCATATGATGTCTGACACCAGCTACCTGGACTGGCCCTTCTTTGAAGACAAGCACCGAGAGTTGCAACGCACGCTGGATGCCTGGTCTGCGGAAAGCCTGCCCGATCATCATTCTGCGGATGTAGATCAGGCTTGTCGCGATCTTGTCAAACAACTGGGCGCGGCTGGCTGGCTCAGGAATGCCATAGGTGGCAGTGCTTATGGCGGCAATGCTGATGTCATCGATACCCGCGCCATTTGCCTGATACGCGAAACCCTGGCCCGTCATTCTGGCCTGGCAGATTTTGCCTTTGCCATGCAAGGGCTCGGTTCTGGTGCTATCAGCTTGCATGGTACGGAAGTGCAAAAGCAAAATTATCTGAGCAAGGTCGCCAAAGGCGAGGCGATAGCTGCTTTTGCCCTGTCCGAGCCTGAAGCCGGTTCTGATGTGGCGGCCATGCAATGTGCTGCGGAATTTGTCGCTGATGCAGATGGCGGTCACTATGTCTTGAATGGCGAAAAAACCTGGATTTCCAATGGTGGTATCGCTGACTTTTATGTATTGTTTGCCCGCACTGGCGAAGCACCGGGTGCACGTGGCATCACTGCCTTTATCGTTGATGCTGGTCTGCCAGGCTTTGAAATTGCCAACCGTATCGATGTGATTGCTCCACATCCGCTGGCACGCCTGAAGTTCACTAATTGTCGCATCCCGGCAACAAAGCGTCTGGGCGAGGCAGGGCAGGGCTTCAAGGTAGCGATGGCGACGCTGGATATCTTCCGTACATCCGTAGCAGGAGCAGCTTTGGGCTTTGCCCGTCGTGCCATGGATGAAGCCATGCACAGAGTGACGACACGCAAAATGTTTGGCCAGACCCTGGCAGATTTTCAACTGACCCAGACCAAGCTGGCGCAGATGGCTACGACCATAGACAGCTCAGCCCTGTTGATTTACCGCGCTGCCTGGCAAAGAGACCAGAGGCGGAAGGTCACCAAAGAAGCCGCCATGGCCAAACTGACTGCGACAGAAGGTGCGCAGCAAGTGATAGATGCAGCGGTACAGATGTTTGGCGGCCTGGGTGTCGTCAGCGAAGTGCCGGTAGAGCGCCTGTACCGTGAAATCCGTTCCCTGCGTATTTATGAAGGGGCGACAGAAGTGCAGCAACTGATCATAGGTCGTGAATTGCTGAAAGAGTTTGCCGCATCATGAGCTTTAATTATGATTTTTACCGCTGAATTAGCTATACGCTTTGCCCATTGCGACCCGGCGGGCATCGTGTTTTATCCGCGCTATTTTGAAATGATAAATGGCGTCGTCGAAGACTGGTGCACGCAGGGCCTGGCTTGTAGTTTCCATGAAATGCATATTGCGCGTGGCATAGGTTTGCCGACCGTGCATCTGGAAACCGATTTCATCAAACCAGCAGAACTGGGTGAAAGCTTGCTGGCAGAATTAGTTGTAACGAAACTGGGTAAGACTTCAGTCGAACTGGAAATTTGCTTTAGCGGACCGCAACAGGATATGCGCCTGAAAGCGAAGTTGGTGCTGGTCATGATGGATTTGAAATTGCGCAAGGCGGTAGTGATACCCGATGAATTGCGTAACGCCATGCTGAAGTATTGCGATATATAAGATATATACATAATGGACTTTTCAAGCTTAAGGCTGTGAAAAGTCATCAATGAAAGGATAGATGATGGACATTTTGCAACCCCCAGGCTGGGCCAGGCCACGTGGCTATTCGAATGGCATTTCTGCCACTGGTCGCACTGTGTGCGTCAGCGGTATGGTGGGCTGGGATGCTCAATGCACCTTTCAGACCGACGATTTTGCAGGCCAGGTAAGGCAAGCCTTGCAAAATATCGTTGAAGTGTTGACGGAGGCAAATGCGAAACCCGAGCATATCGTGCGCATGACCTGGTATGTCATCGATAAAAAAGAATATGTAGGCGCTTATAAAGAAGTTGGCGAAGCCTATCGCGATATCATAGGCCGCCATTACCCAACCATGACTGCCGTGCAGGTGGCTGGCTTGATAGAAGACAGAGCCAGGGTAGAGATAGAAGTTACCGCCATCGTACCGGAGTAAATATGAAGACCAGTATTGCTGTTGTTGGTATTGTCGGTGCTGGCGCCATGGGGCGCGGCATCGCCCAAATTGCGGCACAGGCAGGTTTTTGTGTGCTCTTGTTTGATGTGCAGGCAGATGCCGCCAGCAAAGCCAGCCAGTTGATTGCCGAACAATGGCAAAAAATGCTGAATAAGGAAAAACTTGGCGCAGAACAATATCAGCACGCTGTAGAAAACCTGCGAGTTGTCAATAGCGTGCAGGAACTGGCCAAATGCGATCTGGTGGTAGAGGCAATTGTTGAAAAGCTGGATGTTAAACGTGCTTTGTTCCAGCAACTTGATGCCATCGTCAGCGACGCTTGCATACTGGCGACCAATACTTCGTCTTTGTCAGTGACCGCCATTGCGGCTGGTACAAAAATACCTGAGCGTGTCGCGGGGCTGCATTTCTTTAATCCTGTCCCCTTGATGAAGGTGGTTGAGGTCATCGATGGTTTGCTGACCGATGCTGCAGTCGCAGAGCAGCTCATGGCATTTTCCACACAAACCGGCCATTTGCCCGTGCGTGCCAAGGATACACCTGGCTTTATCGTCAATCATGCAGGCCGCGGTTATGGCACGGAAGCACTACGGATATTGCAAGAGAATGTCGCCAGCTTCCGCCAGATAGACCAGATCATGCGTGAAGCGGCAGGTTTCAAGCTGGGGCCGTTTGAATTGCTGGACCTGACTGGATTGGATGTATCGCATCCGGTCATGGAAGCGATTTATCATCAGTATTATGAAGAGCCACGCTATCGCCCTAGTGTCATCACTGCGCAGCGTGTACATGCAGGTGTGCTGGGTCGCAAGACTGGACGCGGTTTTTATACTTATAGTGGCAACCAGGATGTACCACCTGTTCCTGAGCAACTGCCTGCCTGGGTTGGGGCAGTATGGATCAGCCAGGAAAACGCGGATGCGGTGCCAGCACTGCTTGCCTTGTTTGAGCGTTGCGGCGCTATGGTTGAAAATGGTGGGCAGCCATCTGCAGATGCACTGTGCATAGTCAGCCCTTATGGCGAAGATGTCAGCACCTGTGTAGCAAGAACGGGGCTGGATGCCCGCCGTACTCTTGGCATAGATGCACTGACTGCTTGCCAGGGGCATTTGAGCCTGATGATGAATCCCGCTACAGATGCAAACCTGGCAGCACAATGCCAGTCCCTGCTGCAAAAAAGCGGGCAGGGTGTCAGCCTGATACAAGATAGTGCCGGTTTCGTGGTTCAGCGCATTTTGGCGACCATCATCAATATCGCTAGTGACATAGCCCAGCAGGGTATTTGCAGCCCGCAAGATCTCGACAAGGCAGTGGTATTAGGCCTTGCTTATCCGGCAGGCCCTCTGGCTTGGGGCGACAAACTCGGCACTTCGCGTATACTATTGGTTTTGCGGAACTTGTATGCCAGTACTGGTGACCCGCGCTATCGCCCCAGCCCCTGGCTGGTACGCAGGGCGCAACTGGGTTTGTCCTTGCTGCATTTGCCACATCAGGTAACAGGATAAAGTTGCATAAAACCAGACATGTCACTTCTTAATGTAGAAAAGTGGCATGTAAATAAATATATAACGGTACATATTCAAATCAGGAGAAACAGATGGCCAAGGCTGTATTTAGTTGGGAAGATCCCTTGTTATTGTCCTCGCAACTCAGCGATGAAGAACGCATGGTGCAGGATGCCGCACGTGTCTATTGCGAAGAAAAGCTGACACCGCGGGTACTGGAAGCTTTCCGTCATGAAAAAACTGATCCAGCCATTTTCCGTGAGATGGGTGAGCTTGGTTTGCTGGGTTCCATGATTCCTACGCAATACGGCGGCGCTGGTTTGAACTATGTCTGCTATGGCCTGGTGGCGCGTGAAGTGGAGCGCGTTGATTCTGGTTACCGTTCCATGATGAGCGTACAAAGCTCACTGGTCATGGTGCCTATCAATGAATTTGGCAGTGAAGCACAAAAACAAAAATACCTGCCCAAGCTTGCGACGGGTGAATGGATAGGCTGCTTTGGCCTGACTGAACCTAACCATGGTTCTGACCCAGGTAGCATGGTTACCCGTGCCAAGACTGTGCCAGGTGGTTATTCCCTCAGTGGCGCGAAGATGTGGATCACCAATAGTCCTATTGCTGATGTCTTTGTGGTTTGGGCAAAAACAGATGATGGCCGTATCCGTGGCTTTATTCTGGAAAAAGGCTGGAAAGGACTGACTGCGCCGGCCATTCATGGCAAGGTAGGCCTGCGTGCTTCCATCACTGGTGAAATCGTCATGGATGAAGTATTCGTGCCGGAAGAAAACCTGATGCCGAATGTAGAAGGCCTGAAAGGCCCGTTCACTTGCCTGAACTCCGCCCGCTACGGTATCGCCTGGGGTGCTTTGGGTGCGGCAGAATTCTGCTGGCATACGGCACGCCAATACACCATGGACCGCCTGCAATTTGGCCGCCCACTGGCAGCAAATCAGCTGGTACAGAAAAAACTGGCGGACATGCAGACAGAAATCACGCTGGCGTTGCAAGGTTGTTTGCGTCTGGGCCGCATGAAGGATGAAGGTACGGCAGCAGTTGAAATCACGTCCATCATGAAGCGTAATTCTTGCGGCAAGTCCCTGGATATCGCCCGCACTGCGCGCGATATGCTGGGTGGTAATGGTATTTCTGATGAGTTTGGCATTGCCCGTCATCTGGTGAACCTGGAAGTCGTCAATACCTATGAAGGCACGCACGATATCCACGCGCTGATACTGGGCCGTGCTCAGACTGGAATCGCTGCTTTCTAAAATCGCAGCATTCCAAGCTGCTTGTAAAACCATAAAAGCCGCTTTGCCTTTAAGGCAAGCGGCTTTTATTTTATGGCATGGCTTTACTTGCCTGCCTGATTTTTTTACCGCAATTTCTTCCGCTTATTCTTCGATTTTCTATAAAACTTGCGCCATCGCAAGATGCACTCAATTTTTTCCAATGATGATTGCCAAAAAGCGATAAAGCAGGATTCAGGCTCCACAGATGCTGTCGCGTGTTCGTCTTGATGAGATTTTTGGTGAAAATACAATGAAATTTCCAGTGACCCAACGCTTCTGGACCTGGCTTACCCGTCCCTTGTTATTGGCGGGTTTGCTGTTGACCATTCCGGCATTTTATCTGGTGCTGGGTGGTACTACTGACATGACTGAGCTGGCAGGGCGCAGCCTGTATGCGGCGTCAGCATTGTTAATGCTGGTTGATACTGGCCTGCAATGGCAAAAGAACAGGAGTCAAAAAAGGCGTAGTGGCAAGCTGGCACTGGATGGCGTGATTATCGCTGGTTGCCTGCTGAGCGTCATTTTTGCCGGAGAGGCGTGGGGTACGCTGGAATGGCTGCTGCGCCTGGCGCTGGTAGCAGTCATTCTGCTGCGTCTTGCCACCCTGGTTTTACAGCACATGAAACCCAGTCATCTGGTGCAGATGATAGTGCTGGCCTTGCTGATGCTAAGTTCTGCAGGTGCCGGGTTTTACTGGCTGGAACCCAATGTGCATAGCTATGCAAATGGTGTCTGGCTGGCTTTTACGACGATAGCCACAGTGGGTTATGGGGACATCGTTCCATCTACACCCGCGTCCAAGATATTTGCCGTCTTCATCGTTTTGCTTGGTTATGCCATGTTTTCCATCGTAACGGCCAATATTGCCGCCTTGTTTGTGGAGGAAGAAGAGGCAAATTTGGAAAAACAATTGCATGCTGATATACGCCACTTGAGTAGAGAAGTGGCCGCGCTCAGGGAAGAGTTGCGTAGCCGGGATCGTCTTTTCCTGGAGAGGGAAAAAACAAGGGAGCCGAAGCAGACCGCACAAACTGAGTAATGTCTGGCGGCCTGCAGGTGAATTGATTTTTTTAGTAAATGAATGAGCGGGTGATAATACGCTCCAGCAAAGTGTTCGTTGCCTGTCCATGCAAGCTTCCATATACACGACCACATTCAGCATCTGTGCGGCTTTGTATAAAGGCGAGAGCGATATCTCCTTCAGCATATTCAGCCATCAGAAAAGCCTGTGCCGTCAGTACCAATTTCTGGGTAATGCGGCGGGCATTCATTTCCCTGAATTCTGTTGATGCCAGGTCTGGCTGTAATTCCTGCACCATTTGCCTGACTTGGTCAGATGCTGAATTGCTCCATAATTGCAACAGCAATTGCAAGCCTTCCGGGTCTCTTTCCATGGCGCGCAAGACGTCCAGGCACATGACATTGCCTGAGCCCTCCCAGATGGAGTTGACGGGTGCTTCGCGGTATAACCTCGCCATGGGGCCCGTCTCAACATAGCCATTACCACCCCAGACTTCCATGCATTCACCGGTAAATTCCAGTGCACGCTTGCATATCCAGAATTTCGCAGCAGGCGTCATGATGCGTTTCCAGGCGCGTTGCAAGGCGTCATCTGGTGCATCCAGTGCCGCTGCCAGGTGCAGCATGAGGCGGGTTGCTGCTTCACTTTCCAGTGCCAGGTCAGCCAGTACATTGCGCATCAGAGGCTGATCTGCCAGCTTTTTGCCGAAAGCCGTGCGGTGGCGTGCATGATGGATGGCTTGCACCAGCGCCTGTCGCATCAGGCCAGCGCTACCGATGACGCAATCAAGCCGGGTCAGGTTGGCCATTTCTATGATGGTTGGTATGCCCCGGCCTTCATTGCCTACCATGACACCATAGGCATTCTGGAATTCAACTTCGCTGCTGGAGTTGGATTTATTACCCAGCTTGTCTTTCAGCCTTTGTACCAGGATCGCATTCTTGCTGCCATCAGGACGCCAGCGTGGCACGAAAAAGCATGACAAGCCGGTTTCGGTTTTGGCCAGGACCAGATGGGCATCGCACATGGGGGCCGAGAAAAACCATTTGTGGCCGGTCAGTGCGTAGGCCTGGCCTCGTCCCTCAACACCCAGCGCCACGGCCTTGGTAGTATTGGTGCGTACATCCGAGCCGCCCTGTTTTTCCGTCATACCCATGCCTATCAGGATGGATTTTTTCTGAGCTATCGGCAAGTCGCGCGGATCGTGTTCCAGCGAATACAACTTGTCTTTGAGCTCAGCAAACAGGGTAACTTCATTTTGCAGCACGGGGATGGAGGCAAAAGTCATGGTGCTGGGACATAAGGAACCAGACTCCACCTGTGACTGCATGAAATAACCGGCTGCACGGGCAACATGTGCACCCATGCGCGGCTGACTCCAGGGGCTGGCATGCAAGCCTTGCTTGCGCAATATTCCCAATAACTGATGCCAGCTTGGATGGAAATCTACCCTGTCTATGCGCTTGCCTTGTCTGTCATGAGTATGCAGCTGGGGCAAATGCGTATTGGCCAGCGCAGCAGCTTCCAGCACAGCGCTGCTGCCCAACTCTTGTCCGGATTCTGTCAGCGTGTTTTGATACCAGTCAGCCTGATACTGCGCCAGACTGGTCATTAGAACGGCATCACTAGTGAAAATATTGTAATCTTGCAGGTCTGCGACCTGATTGCTTATTTCATGGGTTTGCCACTGCATATGTGCCTCATTGATATGGGTAAGCGACGAGGTCGTTGAAAAATTAACCTGGCGTTGTTGTGCCTCCCGGATCTAAGACCCGGTACTAAAGTACTGTCTGCGTCGGCAACGCCTGGCCAGCTTAATTTTGCAACAGCCTCTAAAGAAGTAATTAAGTGGATAGTGTAGTCTGATGAAGTAATCAAGATGTTCGCCTTTTAGCGTCCCCCCAAGTACCTGAACTTATAAAACAAGAAACACCATGAGCGAGACTGCCAGCCCTTTGAAATTACGCCGCAAGCCAGTGCAGCAACGCTCTAAAATGACACAACTGGCAATCCTCGATGCCTTTGTTCGGCTTTTGGTCGAAAAAAGCTATGCCGATCTGACCATGCGCGATATCGCCCTGGTCGCAGGCGTCGGTCTGGGTACCTTGTATGAATACTTCCCTGGCAAGAAGTCGATAGCGGCTCATTGCATCCATGAGCGCATGAAGAATATCGGTGCGCAGATGCGCATCTGGGTAGAGTTGCAACATGGTCAGCCTTTGCAGGACATCGTGACAGATCTGCTGGAGCGCATCATTCTTTTGCATGCCGACAAGACCGAGGAGTGGTCTGCCCTGATTTTCCTTGAGCGGCAGATTTCTAATATGGAAGCCTACAGTGCGCTGTACGGGCAGGTTGTTGATATCTGGGAGTCTGCTTTTGCGGCAAGCTCAGACCGTGCAGCTTACCCAAGTGCCAGCCCGGCCATAGTCCATGCGGCTGTCTACGGTGTCTTGTACCAGACCCTGATGTTATCCCCACAAAGCTTGCAAGAGCCTGAATTTCTTGCTCAGATGAAAAACTTGGTGTTGGGATATCTGCAAATCACTGATCAGAGCGCCCGAATAAGGTAAAATCGCGGGATGTCCTATCAAGTCCTCGCCCGAAAATATCGCCCCAAGAGTTTTGAAACTCTGGTGGGGCAAGAGCACGTGGTCCGTGCCTTATCGCATGCGCTAGAGCAGCAGCGGCTGCATCACGCCTATTTGTTTACCGGTACCCGCGGTGTCGGCAAGACGACGCTGTCACGCATACTGGCCAAATCCTTTAACTGCGAGACCGGCATCACTGCCCATCCTTGCGGTGTTTGCGAAGCCTGTACGGCGATTGATGCCGGACGCTTTGTTGACTATATAGAAATGGATGCCGCCTCTAACCGTGGCGTCGATGAAATGGCTTCGCTGCTGGAGCAGGCGATTTATGCCCCGTCCAATGCGCGCTTTAAAGTCTATATGATAGACGAGGTGCACATGTTGACCAACCACGCTTTCAACGCCATGTTGAAAACGCTGGAAGAGCCGCCTGAGCATGTCAAATTCATTCTGGCAACGACAGATCCGCAAAAAATCCCGGTCACCGTCTTGTCACGCTGCCTGCAATTCAATCTCAAGCAAATGCCACCTGGCCATATCATTGGTCATCTGGAAAACATCCTGGGGCAAGAGCAAATCGAATTTGAATTGCCTGCCTTGCGTTTGCTGGCACAGGGTGCCCATGGCTCCATGCGCGATGCCTTGTCGCTGACTGACCAGGCAATTGCCTATGCTGCTGGCAAAGTCAGCCTCGATGCCGTGCAAGGCATGTTGGGTGCGCTGGACCAGTCTTATCTGATACGCCTGCTGGATGCCTTGCTGGCCCAGGATGGCAAGGCCTTGCTCGATGTTGCCGATGAAATGGCAGCGCGCAGCTTGTCTTACAAAGCTGCCCTGCAAGACCTGGGCAGTTTGCTGCACCAGATCGCCGTGGCGCAAATGGTGCCTGCTGCAGTGGCAGAGGATATTCCTGAGCGTGAACAGGTATTGCGCCTGGCACAAAGCTTTGCCAAAGAAGAAGTGCAACTGTTTTATCAAATTGCCGTGCATGGCCGTAACGAACTCGCACTGGCACCTGATGAATATGCAGGCTTCAGCATGACGCTGTTGCGTATGCTGGCCTTCAAGCCTGTCAGTGGTGAACAATGGGCGCAGCCGCCTGCCAGTACACCACCGGCTGGTGGACGACCTGCATTGCCAGTTAATACTGTGAACAATGCGCCATCTGCACAAAGTCCTGCGCGTTCAGGCCCTGTTTCTAGTCCCGCAGCTTCCAGCAGTGCTGCTAGTGCTGCACCTGTAGTAAATACAGTGCAGGTAGCGATGCCTGCACGCGCTCCGGCAGAAGTGCCGAAACCGGCTGTACTGGATAATACCGAGACACCCGCCAGCGCACCTGCGGCTGGCACACGTGTCAGCCCGGTACTGGCAGCCCTGGCTGCGGCACGCGCAAATACCAAGAATGGCACGCCAGCTGGAAAACCTGCTGCCGAAGTTACACCAGTAGACAAAGCTGCAATTGCACCTGTGACCCCTGTGGCCCCAGTCTCACCTGTAGCTCCGGTCAGGCCCGTTGCTCCTGTTGCAACACCGTCAGTCAAAGTAGCGCCGCCATCGGCGCAGCCGGTAGTCAGGCCTGCCCAGTCTGTGTCTGCACCCGCACCTTTGATTGCCGAACAGGACATGCAATCCATGGGTATGGACGATATGCCGCCGCCCTGGGATGAGGAAATGTTCTTCGATGCAGAGCCTGCAAAACCGGCGATGCCACCACGAGTGATGGCTCCTGCACCCATTGTGCAGCACGAGCAGGTCGCGCCAGTTGAAGTGGCCGTGCTTGCTGACACTGCAGCAACTGCTGATCAGGAACCGCAAGCTGCTGCAGAAGTGATCAAGCCCAGAGAATCGATCACCCTGAATGCTGACCGCCTGATAGCGAATGCGCCAGTCCCTGAGTTGAACTGGGATGGCCATTGGCCTGCGCTTGCAGCCAGCTTGCCAGTACGCGGCGTAGCGCAGCAAATGACGCAGCAAAGTGAACTGGTCAGTTGCAAGCAGGATGGTAATGCTCATGTATTCCGCCTGCGCCTGCCTTTGGCGACGCTTCTGTCTGCTGGTAGTGTTGAGAAACTCAGTGCCGCACTGTCCGAGCGTTTTGAAAAAACCATACGGGTAGAAACAGAGATCGGTGCCGTTGAGCATACTGCCAACGCACAGGCTGTGGCTGATCGCGAAGTGCGTCAGCAACAGGCAGAAAAATCCATACAAGGCGACAATTTCGTGCAGACTTTAATGCGCGAATTTGGTGCCACTATCGTCACGGGTAGCATACGGCCGGTCTGATACCGGTGGTATGTAAGAATACGTGCAAACATGCAAATATACGTGACCATTTTTTAACCAATATTCCATTTTTATTTTCGGAGAAATTTTTATGATGAAGAATCAACTAGCCGGTCTGATGAAGCAAGCACAGGCCATGCAGGACAATATGAAAAAAGCCCAGGATCAATTGGGTCTGGTAGAAGTAGAAGGTCAGGCTGGTGCCGGTCTGGTCAAGGTTGTCATGACCTGCAAGAACGATGTCAAGCGCGTTACTATTGATCCGTCTTTGCTGGCTGATGACAAAGACATGCTGGAAGACCTGGTTGCTGCCGCATTCAATGATGCAGTACGCAAGGCAGAAGCCACTTCACAAGAAAAAATGTCTGCACTGACAGCTGGCATGCCTTTGCCACCCGGCTTCAAGATGCCATTCTGAGTGTGAAAAAACTCGGTAGTCTGGAAGCCTTGTCTGAGGCGCTGCGCCGCTTGCCCGGCGTCGGGCCAAAGTCTGCTCAGCGCATGGCTTATCACTTGCTACAACATGACAGGGAAGGTGCCGCCATCCTTGGCATGGCCTTGACCCATGCGGTTGAGCGCATACAGCATTGCGCATCCTGTAATACCTTCAGCGAGAGCGAAGTCTGCGAAACCTGTCTGGATGCAGTGCGCGATACCAGTCTGCTATGCGTGGTGGAAACGCCCTCAGACCAGATGATGATAGAGCAGACCATGACTTACAAGGGCCTGTACTTTGTCCTCATGGGGCGGCTCTCACCACTTGATGGCATAGGCCCGAAAGACATCCATCTGGAAAAACTCGTCGCCAGGGCCACCGACGGTAAAGTGCAGGAGGTGGTGCTGGCCACCAATTTCACTAATGAAGGTGAGGCAACCGCGCATTACATCAGTGAGACATTGAAGGCGCGCGGCTTGCGGGTCAGCCGCCTGGCCCGTGGTGTGCCAGTTGGTGGTGAACTCGAATATGTGGATGCAGGCACCATCGCCCGCGCCATGCTGGATAGACGGACTACTTAAATATTGCCATCATGTTCCTGATCCCCGCCGAACAAAAAAGCAAATTGCACTTGCAATGGTCAGACCTGATTAGGGGCTTGGCCGGGAGTTCCAGACATGCAATGGAAGTCTGGACTTTGCTGGACAAACATTACTCAGAGCCACAGCGCAGTTTTCATAACCTCTCGCATATCCAGTCCATGCTCAAGCATGCTGAAGAGCGGCGGGCGGACATACAAAATTTCTCTGTCGTGTCACTGGCCATCTGGTTTCATGACATGGTGTATGACACCCATGCCAATAATAATGAACTGAAAAGTGCTGAGCTGGCAGGTGAATTGATGATGCGTATGGAAATCAATCCCACCGTCATCATGCATGTGCAGCAATGCATACTTGCCACGGCCAGGCATGAAGTGGCTGATTTTAAAAACCGTGCGGCTGATATTCCCTTGTTTCTAGATATTGCATTGACTATCCTCGGTGCACCCAAGGACGTTTATCAGCAATATAGCCGGGCCATACGCAATGAATTTCGCTGGCTGGAAGCGCCAGCTTACAGAGCGGGGCGCTTAAAAGTGCTGAAGCGCTTTGCTGACCGCGAACATTTATATTTTCATCCCATCATGGCTGCGCAATTTGATGCACAGGCGCGCGCCAATATCGCATGGGAAATCAAGAAACTCACTTTTGTCTGAGCTGATCCTGTAACCCTCATCTGGACGGATTTTTACTCTTATGCAGTCACAAGCTAAAGCACACGGCCCTTTGGCGGGCATCAAGGTTCTGGAATTGGGTACGCTGATTGCGGGGCCATTTTGCTCGCGCATGCTGGCTGAGTTTGGTGCTGAAGTAATCAAGGTAGAGTCTCCCGATGGTGGTGACCCGCTGCGCCAGTGGCGTGTGCTGAAAGATGGTACTTCCCTGTGGTGGAGTGTGCAGGCACGCAACAAGAAAAGCATCACCCTGAATATGAAGCAGGAGCACGCGCGTGAGATTGCCAGGCGTCTGGCGCTGGATGCCGACATCATCATAGAAAATTATCGCCCCGGTGTACTGGAAAAATGGGAGCTGGGATTTGAAGATTTAAAAGCGATCAACCCTGCCACCATCATGGTTCGTTTGTCTGGTTACGGCCAGACCGGGCCGTTGAAAGATCTGCCCGGTTTTGGTGCCATAGGCGAATCCATGGGTGGTTTGCGTTATGTCTCTGGTCATGCTGATCGCCCACCTGTGCGCGTAGGCATATCGATAGGGGATTCTGTCGCTGCCTTGCATGGTGTCATTGGTGCAATGATGGCGCTGCGCCATCGTGATGTCACGGGCGGACGCTGGAATGGCAAGCAGGGCGAGGCATGTGTCGCTGGTCAGGGGCAAATGGTGGATGTGGCTTTATATGAGTCGGTATTCAACTTGATGGAATCGCTGGTGCCAGAATTTGATCATGCCGGCGTCGTGCGTGAACGTACTGGTGGTGCCTTGCCGGGCATCGTGCCCTCGAATACTTACACTACGGCAGAGGGTGAAAATATTGTCATTGCTGGTAATGGTGATGCGATTTTTCACAGACTCATGAAAGCTATAGACCGGGATGACCTTGCACAAGACCCAGGCCTGGTGCGCAATGATGGCCGTGTCCCGCGCACGGCAGAAATTGATACGGCAATTCAAACATGGTGCTCAGGCCGTGATATAGAAACAGCCTTGCAAATACTCAAGGCTGCCGATGTGCCGGTAGGTAAAATTTACTCTGTACGCGATATGATGAGCGATCCGCAATTCCTGGCGCGCCAGATGTTTGAACAGCATGCTTTTGAAGATGGCACACCAGTCAAGCTGCCTGCCATTACGCCGAAGATGTCAGAAACTCCCGGTCAGACCCAATGGCTGGGTCCACGCCTGGGGCAACATAATCAGGAAGTGTTGAGTGCACTGGGTTATAGTGATGCCGACATTGCGCAAATGACCGCAGACAAGATAATTTAACTAGAATAATTTAAGGGTGCTATGAATCGTCAGATGCTTAAACAATTCCTGATTGCTCTGGCGCTGTTCCTGCTGGGCTATTTCACCTTCAATCACTAAAACTTTGAAATGGTTGACCAAGCCCTCAATACCTGGTCAGCCATACTTTGATCAGTTCAAAGTTTTCAGATAATCCCTGATCCCCGCCAGCAGCATTTCTACCGACATCGCTGTAAGTATCAGACCCATCAGGCGCTCAAATGCGGTCATGGCACGTATGCCCAGGACTTTTTGCATGCGTTCCGCACTCAATAATACTACCAGCCAGACCACGGCAACGGCAGTCAATGCTGCCAGATGCACCACCATGTCCTGACGACTATCAGATGAAAACAGCAGCACAGTCGCCAGCGCAGACGGTCCAGCCAGCGCTGGTATCGCCAGTGGAACGATAAAGGGTTCATGACCATCTTCCACATCCCCAAAAATACCACCTTCCTGCGGGAAGACCATGCGCAAGGCAATCAGGAACAGAATCACTCCGCCACCTATGCGCAAGGATACTTCAGTCAATTGCAGTGCGGTCAGGAAGTGCTTGCCAAAGAACATGAACAGCAAAAGCAGGCCAAAGGCTATCGCGCATTCGCGTACGACGACGCGCCAGCGCCGCTCAGGTGCGACATGGGACAGGGCGCTGACAAAGATGGGGACGTTGCCAAACGGGTCGGTGACCAGTATCAGCAACATCAGGGATTGAAAAAAATCTTGAGTCATGAAGACCTTGTTTTAAAAATGATACCTGGAGCTTGCGGGTTTCAGATTAATGCCAGCGTCGCTTTGACGGCAGCTTCTATCCCTGTCGCTGCTTCAGCAATATTTTCCGCCAGCATATATGCGGGTGTGCTGACGACTTTTCTCTCTTTGTCGACGACAAACTCTTTGACCGGGCAATTGATGTGCTGGCCACCCATGGCAGTGACAGCAGCAGCTGTGCCTTCGTCATTGCCTATGGTGACAGCAATGCCGCTGCCATATACCAGTGGCAGCATGGCAGGGGCTATGCAGATATAGCAGGCTGGTTTGCCTGCGTCGGCGATGGCTTTGGCGAATCGCAAGACATCAGGCTGTATCTGGCAGTCAGCCCCTTTGCTGGCAAAGTCAGACAGGTTTTTGGCGGCACCAAAACCACCAGGAAAAAATACTGCGGCATAATCATCGGCATCGGCCAGTGCGATGTCCTTGATTTTGCCACGAGCGATACGGGCAGACTCTACCAATACATTACGGCTTTCACCTTCAGCGACCTGGCCGCTAAGATGATTGACAACATGGGCTTGAGGGATATCAGGTGCCAGGAATTCTGGTTCTGCGCCAGCTCTGACGAGTGCCAGCATGGTCAGGACACTCTCGTGAATTTCAGCGCCATCGAAGACGCCACAACCGGAAAGAACGACGGCTACTTTCATGATGTACCTTTATATTTGTGAGGGATAGACAGAAAGCAGCCAATTTTCCCGCTGAAGCCTGTAGGCTGTCAACAAAGTCCCTCTATTTCTGGAAAAATAGAGTGCAGACACCAACGCAGTAAACAAAAAAACATTTACTATTAGCCGGGGAAAATGCGAACGCTCGTTTCATTATAAGAGCGCCAAGCTCTCTGGCAAGATTTTCCTGAGAACAAGAGTACATATATGTCAGTAATAAAAATGGAAAACAAAGAACGCCCGGATACACCTTGTGTTGCCGTTTGCTCAACAACATTTGATGATGTTTGTCGTGGCTGTGGCCGCACTGTGGCTGAGGTGGCAGAGTGGGTGTTCATGACGGCAGAACAAAAGGAAATCGTCTGGACCAGGATATTGGCAGAAGGTTATCCAAGACGAAATACATAAGCACGCCATGTAAAAAGGCGGCAAAAATAAGGGAGACAGCACATGTCACAGCTTAAAAAATCAGGACGCCGCCGCTTCATCCTGGGTGGCTTGGGCTTGACGGGGGCATTATTGGTGGGGTGGGGCATCATGCCGCCACGTCAGCGTTTGAATACCAGTACGCCCTTGCCAGTATTCAATGGCGAAGTCGCCATGAATGGCTGGATCAAGATTGCGCAAGATGGCACCGTAAGTGTTGCCATGCACAGGAGTGAGATGGGGCAAGGCATACACACTGCCTTGCAGATGCTGGTGGCCGAAGAGCTGGATGTGCCCATGAACATGGTCAAGCCCATGTATGTGCCCGCAGATAAAATTTATGGCAGCATGGCCGCACTGGCTGACGGCTTGCCGTTTCATCCGGATGATCATGGTAGCGTGAAGCGCGTCGCTCAATGGGTGACGCTGAAATTCGCCCGCGAACTGGGTTTGCAAATGACGGGTGGCTCATCCAGCGTCAAAGATGCCTGGCAACCCATGCGTGAAGCAGGTGCTACGGCCCGTGCCATGCTGATTGCCGCAGCAGCAAAAAAATGGAATGTAGCCGCTACAGAATGTGGGACCAAAGATGGTGTAGTAAGCCATTCATCTGGCAAGCGTGCCAGCTATGGTGAGCTGGCTGCCGATGCGGTCAATAGCAAACCTGGTGAGATACAACTCAAGCGTCCGCAAGATTTCAAAATCATAGGCCAGCCGCAGCCACGTACTGATGCCGCCCCAAAAGGGGATGGCAGTGCGCAGTTTGGTATTGATGCCAGACCAGAAGGCATGGTCTATGCCGCCCTCAAACAAAGCCCGACGATAGGCGGTCGTATCAAGTCTTTTGATGCTGCTGCAGTCAAGTCCATGCCGGGTGTCATGCAGGTCATTGATTTTTCCATGGAAGAGGCTGTGGCAGGTGTTGCTGTGGTCGCTCAGTCTTATTGGCAAGCCAGGCAGGCCATGGATAAATTACCCATCATCTGGGATGCGGGTGAGCATGCGCAACTTTCGACTGAAGGCATTTTCAAGGACTTTGCCAGCAAGCTCGATAGCGAATCTGGTTTTGCTTATCACAAGGCTGGGGACGTTGAGACTGCACTGACTGGCAAGGAAGTAGCCAAAACCTTAGAGGCAGAGTACCGCGCACCGTTTCTGGCGCATGCCGCGATGGAGCCCATCAATTGCACGGCACAATTCAAGGGTGGCAAGCTGCAAATCTGGGTTTCTACCCAGGTACCCGGCGTTGCTGCAGATGTCGCTGCCAAAGTCGCCAAGATTAAATCTGAAGATGTCACTTTGCACATGGCCTATCTGGGTGGCGGTTTTGGTCGCAGGCTCGAGGTGGACATGGTCGCACAAGCGGCGCGTATTGCCATGGAAACCAAGGGTGCACCCGTCAAACTTATCTGGAGTCGCGAAGAGGATACTGCACATGATATGTACCGGCCAGCGGCTTTGGCACGCTTCAAGGCGGGGCTGGATAGCGTTGGCAAATTGCTGGCTTACGACAATAAGTCCGTTTCAGGTTCGATTACACATCAAGTCTTGAAGCGCACATTTGGCCTTGCCGGGGCTGGCCCGGACAAGACCACGGCTGAAGGCGAGTTTGACATGCCTTATGAAATTCCGCACCAGCGTATCAGGCATGTCATTGCACCTAGTCCGGTGGCACTTGGGTTCTGGCGCTCAGTCGGCCATTCGCATAATGCCTTTTTCAAAGAGAGTTTTATCGATGAAATTGCCCATGCAGCAAATCAGGATAATTTGACATTCCGCCGTGGTTTACTGAAAGATCATCCACGCCATCTTGCTGTGCTGGACGCAGCGGTACAAAAAGCAGGCAAGCCGGCAGAAGGCAGGGCGCATGGCCTGGCGTTGCATGAATCTTTTGGCAGTATCGTGGCACAAATAGCTGAAGTCTCAGTGCAGGACGGGCAAATCCGGGTGCACAAGGTAACTTGCGCTGTGGATTGCGGTATCGCGGTAAATCCCAACATCATTGCCCAGCAAATGGAGTCTGCGGTGGTCTTTGGCCTGAGTGCTGCCTTGTATGGTGAGATTACTATCAAGGATGGCAAGGTCATGCAGAGCAACTTTAACGACTATCAGGTTTTGCGCATTAACGAGGCACCTGAGGTTGAAACTGTCATTATCAAAAGTGCAGAACCGCCCCAGGGCATAGGTGAGCCAGGCGTGCCACCCATCGCCCCGGCAGTTGCCAATGCCATATTTACCCTGACCGGCAAGCGCTTGCGCAGCCTGCCCTTGAAATTGAGTTGACACATACTGGTGGTAGTATGGGATGCAATTCAACAGAATTCATACATATTAATTTCCAATTTTGTGTTTAAATATTGTCTTCAAGGCATTTTTTGTTACTATTCGATACAGAAAGTGGCCCCAGGGATAATCTCAGGATTTATACTGCGTCAGCGTGCTGATAGTATGCGCGCCACGCATTTTTTTTATTTTTAGAGTTTTCATTTTTTAGAATTACGCCATGCTTAATTTTTCAGTTCCTTCAGTTCCATTGTGTGCAGGCAAGGCCCGGAATTCCGAGCGCGGCTTTACCCTGATCGAGATCATGGTCGTTGTGACCATCATCGCCATTCTCGGTGCCTTTATGGTGCCCAGGTTGACAGGTTTTACCCATGAAGCCAGGGTGACAGCAGCCAAACAGGATATTTCCACCATCATGGGTGCACTGAAGATGTACCGTTTGCATAACCAGCGTTACCCGACTACAGAGCAAGGTTTGCAAGCTCTGATAGAAAAGCCGACATCAGGCCCGGCGGCAAATGCCTGGGCAACTGGTGGCTACATAGAAAAATTGCGCAATGACCCCTGGGGCAAACCATATCAATATCTTTCGCCTGGTATCAGGGGCGATGTCGATGTGTTTTCGCTGGGTGCCGATGGTCAACCTGGTGGCAGCGGTGAAGATGCAGATATAGGATCCTGGGATTTATAAGAAGTGCACATGAAGATGAAGCATGGGCAGCAGGGTTTTACCTTGCTGGAATTATTGGTGGTGTTAGTCATTTTTGGTCTCATTCTGGGTGCCATCAGTATTAACGCCATGCCGGGCGAGCAGCAGCGCCTGGAAAATGATGCCAAGCGCATTTCCCTGCTTTTGCAACTTGCCCGTGATGAAGCCATCGTGCGCAATTTACCCGTGGCTTTTGAGGTGGACCAGAACGGTTATCGTTTTCTGGTCAGGGAAGACAGAATCTGGTCACCTATCAAGGATGACATGCTGCGCGAACGTTTTTTTCAGACTGCGCCAGTAGAGTTATCCCTGCAACCGCAGGCGGCTGATACTTCGGTCATACGCATCCTGTTTGGCCGCGAACCCGTCGATAAACCCTTTGTGCTCACTCTTAAGTCCAATGACAAACGTGTCAGTGTACGGGCAGATGGTATTGGTCACTTTTCAGTGGAATAAGATGCGACAGTTACGCTCACAATCCGGGTTTACCTTGCTGGAAGTGCTGGTGGCGCTGGTCATCGTCGGTACTGCCCTGGGCGCCAGTTTGCGTGCGGTTGGCAGCCTGACGCAAAACAGCAGCAGCTTGCGCGCTTCCATGATGGCGACCTGGTCTGCTGAAAATCGTCTGGCGCAAATACGGCTGGCGCATGAATGGCCAGCCTTCGGCGAACGTACCTTTGCTTGTCCGCAGGGGGATTTGCACCTGATGTGTGAAGAGCATGTCATTGCCACTCCCAACCCCTCTTTCAGAAGAGTCGAAGTTTTTGTGTATGAAGCAGATAGCCCTGAGCGTCGCATCATCAAGCTGACCCAGGTGGTGCCGAATGCACTTTAAGCTTCAGTCAGGTCACCAAAACCGGTCCGGCAAGTCATCGCAATCCGGTTTTACTCTCATAGAACTATTGGTGGCGATCACCATACTGGCGATTATTGCCGTGCTCGGTTGGCGTGGCCTTGACAGCATAGTCCGCGCTCGTGTGGCTCTCACTGCAGAGATGGAGCAAACGCGTGGTATACAGCTGGCTTTTGCTCAGTTGGAGAATGACTGCGCCCACATGGTGGACGCCAGCAATTTACCAGGCCGGGAAGTATTCAGTGCGGTAGGCCCCAGGCTGGTGTTGGTGCGTAGTGTGTTTGAAGAAAACCAGCCCTCACGTTTGCAGGTCGTCGTCTATAGCGTGCGCGGCGGTGTGCTTGGCCGGCGCGAAATGCTGCCCACTCGAGAATTGGCTGTACTGGAACACGATTGGCAAGACGCTTTATCGGATACTGAAACCAGCCCGGCGATTGCCCTGCAGACCCAGGTCACAGGCTTTGAGATGCGCACCTGGAAAGAGGGTGAAAACGGCTGGCGTGCAGGCGGTAGTGAAGCTGCCGGGGCGAATCCTGTACCGGCAGCCCCTGGTATTCCTACCAGAGCCGGTAAATTGACAGGTCTGGAAATTGCCGTGCAGCTGTCTGGCCGCGAGTTGCCTGTCACCAAAGTATTCTTGCTGGGTGCGGTATGAGGGCAGGCAATATTCCTCAGCAGCGCGGAGTGGCTGTCATTACCGCCTTGCTACTGACGACTCTGGCGATCACGATTGTTGCCAGCCTGTTCTGGCAACAGCAGGTGCAGGTCAGGTCGATAGAAAACCAGCGTATGCAATTGCAAAAGAAATGGATTTTGCGTGGTGCGATAGATTGGGCGCGACTGATTTTACGGGAAGATGGCAAGCAGTCTGCCAATGTGGATCATCTTGGTGAGCCTTGGGCAGTCAAACTGGCAGATACCCGCCTGGATCAATATGTGGAGAATGCCAAGACAGATAATGAAGATAGCGATGCCACGTTGTCAGGTCAGGTTATTGACGCGCAAGCCATGTATAACCTGAATAATCTGGCAACAGATGGCAATGTGGACCAGCGTGAGGTAGCTGTATTCAGCCGCTTGCTGGTGAACTTGCGTTTTGATGGGCAACTGGCAGAAGCGGTCGCAGACATGGTGGCCAGGACACAGTCCCGGGCAATTGCTGCACCAGGTTCTTCGGCTGCTGAAACCGGCGGTGGAAAAAGCCCATCAGATTCCACGCTACCTGAAGTACAATTCTTGCGCTTTACTCAAGTAGATGATTTGCTGGCAATTAATGGATTTACGCCGGACATGATGGAGAGGCTAAAAGCTTTTGTCACGGTGTTGCCGGGCAAGACCAGTATTAATGTGAATACGACCTTTGCCGAAGTACTGGCGGCCAGGATAGATGGCCTCAGTGTCGGAGATGCCGCAGCCATGATAGCCAGCCGCGACCGCGCTTACTTTCGTACGGTGGGAGAATTCAAGTCGCGTTTTGAAGATCGGTTGAAAACATTGACAGACAAGGATGTGGACGTGGCAACCAAGTATTTTATCGTCAATGGTAAGGTCAAAATGAATCGCTCGGCGCTGGATGTCAGCGCATTGATAGAACGTGCCGATAGTATAGGATCAACGGCGATGACAACAACGGTGCTTTGGGTACGGGAAAATTAAATAAAAATGGCAAGCACACTGTATATCTCTTTGCCCTCCAGAGTGGCGGCACAACACAGGCCTGATTGGTCAGCGCAACCCCTGGCTTTCGCCTTGATATCGACAGAGGGACGTTTGCAGCAGCAAGGGCAATCCAGCCTGGCTGAATTGAAAACGCTGGCGATTGGTGCAAAACAGGTTGCTTTTATCCTGGCAGCCAGCGACACCAGTTTGCTTAAAACCAAAGTGCCACCTATGTCTGCCGCCAAGTTGAAGCAGGCATTGCCCAATTTGCTGGAAGACCAGTTGATTAACGATCCATCTGATCTGGTGCTGGTCAGTGGTGATGTCGTTGATGGCGAAATCATTGTTGCTGTCACGGATAAAGCCTGGCTGGAAGGTTTGGCCAAACGGGTAAAGGACTGGCCGGGCAAAAAGTTTTCTGCCTATCCGGCACAACTGTCTCTGGCTTTTGATGCTGCGGGCCAAACGGCCTCAGCCTTGATAGAAGAAAAAGATGATGGGCTCGAACTGAGCCTGCGCGATGGTGCTCAACATGGCCTGGGCCTGAGTCTGGAAAGTGCTGGCATGAGCGATGCGCTTTCCATGTTGTCGCAATTAAGCGCCTGCCTCAAAATTGCTGCTTATGTTCCTGCGACCGCAGTTGAAGCTTGTCAGCTTGCATTGAAAACAGAAGGTCTGGAAGACAAGATAGAAGTCATGCCCGTGAGCTGGGTCAACAGGGTGGCCGGTATCAATGCTGATACGCCTGACCTGATGACAGGTGTAGCGGCAGAACATATGGCCAGTTTTGATTGGAGCAAATGGCGCTGGCCAGTGCGCCTGGCGATTGCCTTGGTGGTTGTCAATTTACTGGCGCTGAATATTGAATGGTTCAACCTGAGGCGCGAAGAAAAAGACCAGAAAAATGCCTTGTTACAGGTGTACAGGAATGCTTATCCCAAAGAGACAGTTATTTCTGATAGCCCATTGAAACAGATGCAGCAAAAGGTCAATATAGCCAAGCGTGCGGCCGGGCAATTTGCCGCTAATGATTTTGCTGTGATTGCCGCACAATTTTCCCAGATATGGGACAGAGTGGGGGTACCTGGTGGTGTGGCGTCGATAGAGTATAAGGACCGGTCCCTGTTCGTCAGGATCAAACCCAATGTGCAGGTGCCTATGGATGCATTGCGCTCGGCCCTGGCTGAACAATCCCTGAAAATCAGTACCTCGTCAGATGGTGCTTTGCGTGTTTCCACCGGAGGTAAGGACTGATGTTCAGCGCAATTAGAGAGCAATTCAATTTCTTTTGGCAAGCCCGGGTAGAGCGTGAGCGCAAGATGCTGCTCATTTGTGCGGCATTCATTCTTGCCGCAATTACCTATGGTTTTTTCCTGGCACCTGCTTTGAATGGACGCAAGCAGTTAAACATTGCACTGCCAGTCCTGAATCAGCAATTGGCAGAAATTACCGAGCTGAGTAAGCAACAAGCCGGTCTGACCGCCAATTTGTCTGAATTTGTTGCGCCCGTCACTCGTGAGCAATTAGAGGCTGTACTGGGACGGCGTGGCATCAAGGTACAAACTATCGCTGTCAGTGATGATCTGGTACGTTTGCAAATTCCCAGTGCTTCTTATGCAAATTTGATGGAGTGCCTGGTGGAAATGCAAAAGGCCTCAAGACTGACGGTGGAAGAAGCAAAACTCGTCTCTTTGCTGGAAAGCGGGCAGGTAAGTGCGACTTTGACTTTGCGACAACAAAGAAGCCCTTCCTGAGACCGGAATAAAGCAATGTTAATTACCCGACGTTTGACATGGATAATGGCTGCACTTATCAGTGTCATCTTGACCGTAGTGGTGTTTTTGCCTGCCAGTTGGCTAGGCTTTGTGCTCGAAAGGCAAAGTCAGGGCAGACTGAGTCTGGGGGATGTACAGGGTAGTTTTTGGCAGGGGTCAGCATTCATCGGTGTGGCTGCAGGTAAAAGCGGGCCGGTAACACCCTTGTTCCCTGGGCGGTTTCAGTGGCGTATTTCACCTCTGTTAATCCTGGGGCAAATCAAGGCGGAGCTGGAAAATTCTGCGGCTTTGTCGGCGCCGGTCAAGATTGCCGGCAACTTTAGTCAGTGGCAAGTCAGTCCGTCGGTATTGTTGTTGCCGCCAGAACGGCTTGAAGGTCTGGGTGCGCCTTTGAATACCGTAGGCCCTACAGGTTTATTGCATTTATCCTGGAATGAGTTGCTGTTTTCGCGCAAGAATGCGCAACTGAGCATGACAGGGCATATGCAACTGGAATTGGCCGAAATGGCTTCGCGTCTGTCACCTATCAAGCCTTTGGGAAGTTACCAGATGGCTTTTGATTTGCGTGGCACAGAGGCGGACATGCAGTTGTTGACGATGAAGGGTCCTATGATGCTGGCAGGAAGTGGAAAAATGACGAATGGTCGTTTCCAGTTTTCTGGCAAGGCATGGGCAGAGGCAGGGCAAGAAGCAAGGCTGGCAAATTTATTGAATTTGCTTGGGCAGCGTCGTAATGACGGTGAAAAAGATGTAATTGCGTTAGAGTTCAAATGAAAACATTTCCATTAAAGCACAGGGTCGCCATGACAAGAAATTCGCTACGCCAACCTATCCAGCAATTGTCTGCATTGACTGGTGCAGCAGTATTGACTGCTGGTTTCTTAATGGCACCCATGGCCATGGCCCAGGACCCGTCAAAAAATACGGTAGACATCAATCTGGTTGGTGCGGACATTGAGTCAGCCATCAAGGCGATAGGCCATTACACTGGTGTGACTTTCATCATTGATCCACGGGTCAAGGGGCAGATCAACCTCGTTTCTGAAACGCCTTTGACCAAGGACCAGGCCTATAAATTACTGACTTCCACTTTGCGCCTGCAGGGTTTTTCAGTAGTGACGGCGGATGGTTATTCCAAGGTGGTGCCAGAATCAGATGCCAAGCTGCAGCCTGGCCCTACCCAAAATACCAGTTCAGAAAGAAATGAAGCTGCCAAAGGCGATCAGGTGGTCACTCAGATTTATAAGCTGAATTATGAATCTTCCGCCAATATCGTGACGATATTGCGTCCGCTGATTTCACCAAATAACACGATCAACGGCAACCCCAGCAATAATACGGTTGTTATCACCGACTATGCAGACAACATCAAACGCCTGAACAAGATCATTGCCGCGCTGGATGTGCCGGCGACGACAGATATGGATGTTATCCTGATCAAGCATGCGATTGCTTCTGATATTGCTACTATGGTTTCCAAGGTGGTCGACTCAGGTGGTAGTGGTGCTGACCCTACCAAACCAGTGTTGCTGGCGGACCCACGTTCCAATGCCATCCTTGTGCGCGCCTCTTCAGTTGCCAAGGCAAACCAGATCAAGTCCCTGATCGCCAAGCTTGATCAGCCTACATCGCAGCCAGGCAATGTACACGTGGTTTATTTAAAGAATGCGGAGGCTGAAAAGCTGGCGCAAACCTTGCGCTCCATCGTGACGGGGGATACCTCTTCTTCACGCAGTTCCAGTAGTAATATTTCCAATGCTGGTAACGCTGCCAGCGGTACGAATGCCCCTGTGGCCGCAAATGCGGCGGGTAGCACGCAAAGCAGCATGCCTTCGTTCAGCAATAGCAGCACCAGTAATAGTTCTGGTGGTGGCGGTGGCGCTGCTGGTTATATCCAGGCTGATGCGGCTACAAATACCCTGATCATTACTGCCAGTGAACCTGTTTATCGCAACCTGCGTACAGTTATTGATCAACTTGATGCCCGTCGTGCGCAGGTGTATGTAGAAGCGCTGATAGTCGAGATCAGTGCCGACAAGTCGAATGAACTGGGTGTGCAATGGATGGGGCTGTCTGGTGACAGCACTAGTAATTACCGTGTAGGCGGCGGCACCTCATTCTCCACCAAAGGTAATAACCTGCTTAATCTTGCTGCTGGCAATGCAGCCACAGTAGGCTCCGTGTTGCCTGGTGCAGGCTTGTCTCTGGGTATATTCAAGCAAGTCAATGGCCAGTTGGGGCTGGGCGCTTTGGCGCGTGTGCTGCAGACAGATGGCAACGCCAATGTTTTGTCAATACCAAATATCGTCACGCTGGATAATGAAGAGGCGAACATTATCGTTGGTAAAAATGTGCCATTGATTACAGGCCAATTCACGACTGCGTCCAGTGGCACGGCAGGCGTTAATCCTTTCCAGACCATAGACCGCAAACAAGTGGGTATAAAGCTGAAGATCAGGCCGCAAATTTCTGAAGGTGGCACAGTCAAGCTGGCGATTTATCAGGAAGTATCGAGTGTCGATGATACAACCAACGCCGCAGGTATCATTACCAAGGAACGCTCCATCACCACCAATGTGCTGGTCGATGACGGCCAGATCATTGCGCTGGGTGGCTTGATTGAAGATAGTACGACGGATGGTGGGGAAAAAGTACCTGGCCTGGGTGATCTTCCCTTCATCGGTAATCTGTTCAAATACCAGACCAGCAAGCGCTCCAAGACTAACCTGATGGTGTTTTTGCGCCCTACAGTGATACGTAGTGCCGAGCAAAGCAATAACGTGTCCATAGACCGTTACGATTATATGCGTGCCCAGATCACACCATCCAAAGACGTAGCAAATGATGGTTTGCTGCCTACGCCAGAAAAAGGGAAGTTATTGGCTACGCCGCTGGTAGTCTCTCCTGAGAAATCAACGGCAGGCCAGGAAGGCAAATAAGCCATGCTTGATCATCGTTTATTGCCTTATGGTTTTGCCAGGGATTTCTCTGTGCTTGCCGTCAGGGACCATGCTGTTGTCAATGGTGTTGTTGAGATACAGATTTCCAAGATGACACCTTCTGCCGCAATAGCTGAAGTCGGGCGCAAGTTTGGCAAAGTCAAACTGGTGATGTTGCCTCATACAGAGTTGTCTGAGGCGATAGCCAAGGCTTATGCCGGTTCTGGTGGGGATGCTGCCGATGTGGTGGGTGAAGTTGAGTCTGATCTGGATCTGGCCAAGCTCATGCTGGATATGCCAGCCATCGAAGATTTGCTTGAATCAGCTGATGATGCGCCTGTGATACGCATGATCAATGCCTTGCTGACACAGGCGTTGCGTGACGGTGCATCGGATATACACATTGAGCCGTTTGAGCAGATTTCTGTGGTCCGTTTCCGTGTTGATGGTGCCTTGCGTGATGTGGTACGTCCCAAGAAAGCCATACACGCGTCCCTGATTTCGCGTATCAAGATCATGGCGCAACTGGACATTGCTGAAAAACGCCTGCCACAAGATGGCCGCATTACCTTGCGCATAGGTGGCAAGCCAGTTGATGTGCGGGTATCCACGTTGCCAACCGGCCATGGTGAACGCGCAGTACTTCGCTTGCTGGATAAAGAAGCAGGACGTCTGGATTTGAGTCATCTGGGCATGAGTGCCGATGTGTTGACGCAATTCGACAAACTGATCGCTCAGCCGCACGGCATTGTGCTAGTGACGGGCCCAACCGGCTCAGGTAAAACCACCACTTTGTATGCCGCTCTGTCCAGGGTAAATGCTGGTACGACCAATATTCTGACGGTGGAAGATCCTATTGAATACGAGCTGGCTGGTGTAGGGCAGACTCAGGTCAATGCAAAAATCGAAATGACTTTTGCCAAGGCATTGCGGGCAATTTTGCGGCAGGATCCAGACGTCATCATGATAGGTGAGATACGTGATCTGGAAACTGCGCAAATTGCAGTGCAGGCATCCTTGACAGGTCACCTGGTGCTGGCAACCCTGCATACCAACGACTCTGCTGCGGCAGTCACACGTTTGCTGGACATGGGTATAGAACCCTTCCTGTTGTCCTCATCCTTGCTTGGTGTCGTTGCGCAGCGACTGGTGCGTAAGCTGTGTACGCATTGCCGTGTTGAAAAAGAAGGTGCGTGGCATGCAGTCGGTTGCGAGCATTGCGGCCATACCGGTTATCAGGGACGTGTCGGCGTTTATGAATTATTGCAAACCACAGATGCAATTCGCGCCCAGATACATCACGAAGCGGCGGAAGCAGAAGTACGCAAGGCAGCACAGGCCGACGGCATGAAAACCATGCGCGAAGACGGTGAGCGCTGGCTGAAGACTGGTGTGACTACACCAGAAGAGTTGTTGCGCGTGACGAAGGAATAAGTACATGCCAGCATTTCGATATGAGGCTGTTGATACCGCAGGCCATACCAGCAAAGGGGTGTTGAATGCCGATAGTGCCAGATCGGCTCGCAGTGACTTGCGTGCCCAGGGACTGGTGCCGGTCAGTGTGGAATCTATCGCCAACCAGATGGATGCCAGCGGCAAGCGTAAGACCAGCTTGTTTGCTGACCGCCTCTCAACAGTAGAAAATGCCTTGTTTACCAGGCAATTATCCAGCCTGCTGGAAGCTGGGTTGCCATTGGAGCAGTCATTGTCAGCCTTGTTGGAGCAATCGGAGCGCACTTATGTACGGGACCTGGTAGGTTCTATACGATCTGAAGTCATGGCTGGCAATTCATTGTCGGATGCATTGAAGCAGCACCCGAATGATTTTGCCGACATCTATTGCGCGTTGGTGGCTTCGGGTGAGCACATTGGCCATTTGTCGCGTGTATTGTCACGACTGGCTGATTACATAGAAAGACGCAATGCACTGGTGCAAAAAGTCAGGCTGGCGTTTACCTATCCGGCGATTGTGACCGTGGTGGCCTTTGCCATTGTAATTTTCTTGCTTACCTATGTGGTACCGCAGATTGTTTCCGTATTTGCCAATACCAAGCAGAAACTGCCTTTCCTGACGTTGGTGATGCTAGCGATTTCTGACTTTGTGCGTGCTTATGGCTGGATAGTAGCCATACTCGCAGCAGCTGCTTTTTCTTTATGGCGTCTCGCGCTGCGTAACCCCGACTTCAAGATGCGCTGGCACCGCTGGTTACTGAATGCGCCCTTGTACGGCAAATTTGAACGTAGCCTGAACACGGCCAGGTTTGCCAGTACACTGGCGATCACGACAGGGTCCGGCGTGCCTATCTTGCAAGCCTTGCAAACCAGCCGTGAAACGCTATCAAATGTAGCCATGCGTGCCCAGGTAGAGGAGGCGACAGCCAGCGTCAGGGAAGGTGTCAGCCTGGCGCGAGCCTTGTCGGCGCACAAGCATTTCCCACCCATGCTGATACACATGATACGCGCGGGTGAAGTGACCGGCGAGTTGCCGGCAATGCTGGAACGGGCTTCAAATACACAGGAACAAGACCTGGAACGCAGGGCGATGACCATGGCAGGCTTGCTGGAACCGGTATTGATTTTGACCATGGGTATTGTGGTCTTGCTCATCGTTCTCGCGGTATTGATGCCGATCATAGAAATAAATCAATTGGTACGCTAAAAGGATAAAAATGAAACGCTTACCTGTCCTTGTGACGTTTATTATATTTATCGCACTTTGTGCGTCCCTGAGCTTTTGGGCTCTGCGTCTGTTCAAGCCTCAGGCCAGGGCAGTTGCCGCAGGATTCCAGCAAAACAGTTATGAGCCGGGAACCGGGCAGTGGGGTGGCATTTTCGGTAATAGCCAGGCAATGCAGGCTGCTGCTACCAACTATCAATTAAAAGGTATTGTTCTGGCGAAGCGTGCTGAAAAGAGCCTTGCCATCATCAGTGCCAATGGCAAACCTGCAATCGCGGTGGCCATGGATAAAGAAGTCGCTCCTGGCGTGATTTTGAAAGAAGTGCATGAGCAATATGTGATGGTTTCTGAATCGGGAATCATGCGCCGGGTTGAAATGCCGCAAATGCCAGACATGAATCGTGGGCCGGTACAGATACCGCCGTTGAATCAGGCAAATACTGTGCCGCCGCAAGTGGCGCCAGTAGCATTCCCTTCAGCCAGACATAATGATGTGCCGGGTGGTCCGATAAGTAGCCCGCCACCGCCGATGGTGACGCCAGGCCTGCCTACTGCTTCTCTGCCATCTGCCATGCCGGGTGGACAGCAATGAGTTCCTGGCAAGATGCCTGTCCTGAAGATGTGCGTTTAGCTATTGGGCAGGCACACTCATCCTGGCAACCTGTGATAAAGGCGGGATTGCAGCAAGTACATATTGCAAATTCCAATTATTTCGCAGGTTTGACGACTTCCGCTTATCTGCCCAATCAGGCCAGATTATTTGCCGCTTTTTCCATGCCCATGGATGATGTGCGTTATATCTTGATGGGTGAAGGACCGTATCCACGCGCTGATAGCGCAACCGGTTATTGTTTTATGGATGGTGCGGTAAAAAGCCTGTGGTCAGATGAGGAGGGTGGTGGCTTATCTAAAAAAGTTAATCGTGCCACGTCCTTGCGCAATTTCATGAAGATGTTGTTGGTGACTTCTGCCCATTTGCAGCAAGAGGCAACGACAGGGGATGCCATGGCTGCTGTCGCAAGCCTGGCGCGCAAGCCAGAGAGTGGTTTTGTGCAGACACTGGACGATTTACAACAAAACCTCATCGCACAGGGGTTCTTGTTATTGAACGCCAGCCTGGTGTTTCGTGAAGATACTGCCCCTGTAAAAGATGCGAAGGCATGGCAGCCATTTTTGCAAACAGTTTTATTTGAGCTACATCAACATCAGCAAGCACGCATTATGAATCAAGCGGTGCTAGTCTTATGGGGGAAGATTGCAGAACAACTTCGGACAATGTCAGAGGCTGCGCTATACGAGCAAATTTGTGCGGAGCATCCCTATAACCTGAGTTTTATTAGCAATAAAACTATGCAAGATTTTTTTCGGCCCATGAATTTGTTGGGCAAATTGCCTGAAGGAAAAATTTTGTAATATGTTGCTTTAACTACTGGCTTGTGAACTAGCTTTGGCGAATAATTGGAAGGCACATCTCGATGTATTATTTGTTTATCCAATTCATAACTTTTCCTGCCTATGTTGAAGAAAATTGAAATTGCTCAACTGAGGGTTGGCATGTATGTTCAGGAACTATGCTGCTCCTGGATAGACACCCCATTCTGGCAAAAGTCTTTTATCCTGGCAGAAGCAGAAGAATTAAAAAAAATTCAAGGAGCCAGGATTCGTCATGCCTGGATCGATATCAGCAAGGGCCTGGATGTTTTATCGGAAGCAGATAAACCGCCAGCGAAACCACAAACTGAACCCACTCCAGAACCTCCGCCTGTTTCAGTAGCTCCTCCCCGTCAAATTAGCAGTGTCTCAATGGATGATGAATTGGGACGTGCCTCAGCCATAGTCAGTAAATCCAAGCAAGCCGTATTCAGCATGTTCAATGAGGCCCGCATGGGTAAGGCCGTGGATGTAGGCAATGCGCAAACCATGGTGGAAGAGATTGCTGATTCTGTCATGCGCAATCCCGGTGCTTTGATCGGTTTGGCCAGATTGAAGACCAAGGACGATTACACTTATATGCATTCGATTGCTGTATGTGCTCTGATGGTGGCGTTGGCGAAGCAATTGGGTTTGTCTGAAGAAGCGACCAGAGAAGCTGGCCTGGCAGGTTTGCTACATGACATAGGCAAGATGATGGTAGCTGCCGATATTTTGAATAAACCTGGCAAGTTGACTGATGCTGAATTTGTTTCAGTCAGGGAGCACCCCATGGCTGGTTACAAGATGTTGAAAGAGGCCAAGGGTGTTAGTGCTATCGCTCTTGATGTTTGCCTGCATCATCACGAAAAAATAGATGGCACCGGTTACCCAAATCGCTTGAAGGGTGACGAAATAAGCTTGTATGCCCGCATGGGGGCAGTCTGCGATGTCTACGATGCGATTACTTCCGATCGTCCATACAAGCAAGGCTGGTGTCCGGCAGAATCTTTGCGCAAAATGGCCGAATGGAGTAGCGGGCATTTTGATGAAAAAATATTCCAGGCTTTCGTCAAAAGCATAGGTATTTTCCCCGTAGGTACGCTGGTAAAGCTGGAGTCTGGTCGTTTGGCAGTCGTGGTCGAGCAGCAAGTGGGCAAGTCGCTGTTGCTACCTAAAGTAAGGGTCTTTTTTTCTGCCAAATCCATGGCTTATATTACGCCCGAGCTGATCGATTTGTCCCGGTTAGGAAGCAATGACAAGATAGCTACGCGTGAAGATGCTGCCAAATGGGGTATAAAGGACATCAATCGCTACTGGTTGGGTGATACGGCCAATACCCGTTAATAAGTAGGTTTTTTGTAAAAAAAACCTCACGGTCAAGTGAGGTCTGGCAAATTTTTTGCTATTTTGTACTACGTCATTTTTCAGGCTGTATGACTATCTTGCCCGTGACCTTGCGTGCTGCCAGGTCATTCAAGGCTGCTGGTGTGTCTTTTAGTGCATAGCGGCCAGAAATATGTGGCTTGATTTTTCCTTCATGCAGCCATCCCATCAATTCACGCATGGCAGCCAGATTCGCTTTGGGTTCGCGCTTGGCGAATTCACCCCAGAACACCCCAACCAGCGAAGCACCTTTCAGCAACGTCAGATTTAAAGGTAGTTTTGGTATTTCGCCGTTGGCAAAACCCACCACCAGATAGCGACCGCGCCAGCCTATGGAACGGAAAGCCGGCTCTGCATAAATCCCGCCAACCGGGTCATAAATGACGTCCGGGCCTTTGCCGTCAGTGGCTGCTTTAATGGCTTCGCGCAAATCCTGGTTACTGTAATTGATGGTGATATCGGCACCATGTTGTTTGCAAACTTCCAGTTTTTCATCGGTGGATGCAGCGGCAATGACACGTGCGCCCAGGGCTTTGCCAATTTCTATGGCAGCCAGGCCGACACCACCGGCAGCACCAAGCACCAGCATGGTTTCTCCAGCTTTCAATTGGGCGCGATCAACTACTGCGTGGTGGGAAGTACCGTAGGTCAGGGTAATCGCGGCAGCAATATCAAAATCCATGCCGGGTGGCATCGGCATGACGGCGTTGGCAGGGGCAACTACCTGTTGTGCAAACGCACCATTGCCGATAAAGGCGATCACCTTGTCACCAACTTTGATATGGCTGACACCTTCACCAACGGCGTACACGATGCCGGATAATTCACTCCCTGGGGTAAATGGCAGCTCAGGCTTGAACTGGTACTTGTTTTGTATGATCAACACGTCGGGGAAGTTGACACCAGCCGCCTTCACGTTGATGGCAACCTGGCCAGGTGCTGGTACCAGATCTGGTAAGTCCACTATCGCCAAAGTGTCTGGCAATCCCCATTCCTTGCAAACAACAGCTTTCATTTTAATGTCTCCATAAAATAGTACGACCGTTTGATTTTGTGATTATGCCGTAAAAATCTGTTCTCTGTAGAAATTTATATTTCAGCATCAGGTAGAATACAAAGCATGAAAATTCTGATCAGTAATGATGATGGTTATCTGGCTCCAGGCATCGTGGCGCTGGCTGAGGCCATGGCATCGATTGCCGAGGTAACCGTAGTAGCGCCCGACAGCAATCGTTCCGGGGCATCGAATGCCTTGACCCTGGACAGGCCATTGAGTGTGCAGCGTGCCAGTAATGGTTTTTACTTCGTGAATGGTACTCCTTCTGATTGCGTACACATTGCCCTGACTGCCATCATGAAAGATAAACCTGACCTGATCGTCTCCGGGATCAATCAGGGACAGAATATGGGGGACGATACCTTGTATTCAGGCACTGTTGCTGCAGCGACAGAAGGGTTTTTATTTGGTATTCCTGCGATTGCTTTTTCACAAACTGAAAAAGCCTGGACGCATCTGGATGCAGCTGCCCGTATCGCGCTTGACATAGTGAAGCGTGGTTTTCCGGGACTGGCTAGCCCATACTTGCTGAACGTGAATATACCGAATCTGCCCTTTGATGAAATCAAGGGCGTGCGCAAGGCACGTCTGGGTAAGCGTCATACATCTGAACCTGTCATCCACATGACAGACCCGCATGGCAAGGATATTTACTGGATAGGTCCGCCAGGTGCGGCTCGGGATGCCAGTGCAGGAACGGACTTTGATACGACGTCAAGGCATTTTGTGTCAGTGACCCCTTTGCAGATAGATTTAACCAATAGCCGTCAGCTGGCTGATCTGGATATGGATTTTGCATGACGACCAAGGATAAGCGTTTCCCTTTACCCTTGTCTTCTGTGGTCAGCCAAAAAGACAAAGCAAGTGGTGGAGCAGTGCGGCATACAGCGATGCCACAAACTGCCATGCGTAATGCTGCACATCATTTGAGTGGCGTTGCCGCAGCCAAAGCTGCAAAATCGCAGCAATTACATGTTCCGCAGGGCGTTGCAGGGTCTTCATCAGGTTTGTCACCATCTCTGTTGTCCGGCCCCTTGGTGTCTGAGGGAGTAAGGCGGGCCATGGTTACGCGCGTTGCGCAACAAGGCGTCAAAGATGCGACCGTGTTGGCGGCTTTGCAGGCGGTGCCCAGACATTTGTTTTTAGAAACTGGCATGGCCAGTCAGGCCTATATTGATGCCTCTTTACCTATAGGTCATCACCAAACCATTTCGCAACCCTATATTGTTGCCCGTATGTTGGAAATAATGCGCAATGGTGGCAAGCTTGAGCGTGTGCTCGAAATCGGTACTGGTTGTGGCTACCAGGCAGCTGTCTTGTCTGTCATGGTCAAAGAGGTGTATTCAATAGAACGCATCAAGGCTCTGCATGAGCTGGCAAAAAGCAATTTACGCCCTATGCGCATCGCCAATATCAGACTTTTATATGGTGACGGCATGCTGGGTTTGCCGGGTGAGGCACCGTTTGACGGTATCATATTGGCAGCAGCGGGAATGGAAGTGCCGCAGACCTTGCTAAAGCAGTTACGGGTAGGTGGCAGACTGGTTGCCCCGGTGGGTGGGCGTAATCAGGTATTGCAATTGATTGAGCGTGTATCCACTTACGAATGGACTAGCTCTGTGCTGGAATCTTGCCATTTTGTACCCTTGCATTCGGGTGTGATTTAGCTTTGCTCCCGGCGACAATGAATTTGATAGATTAAAAACGAAATGAAGAAAATACAGCAAATATTACAAACTGGTCTGGCAATAACTGTGCTTGTGACCATGGCTGCGTGTACTACCGGCATACAGAATAAAGCGCCTGTGGTAGAGCGCGGCTTTGATCCTAGGCCTGTTGAGCCTCCCCCTGTTGAAGTTGTCAAACCGATGGTAAAGGCACCTGATAATACACGTGGTACTTATGTGGTCAAACGTGGTGATGGTCTGTATAGAATCGCGCTTGATCATGGTCAGAGTTATAGCGATCTGGTTGCCTGGAATGATTTAAAAAACCCGAATGATATCAAGGTGGGGCAGGTTTTGCGGGTAGCGCCGCCAGACGGCAGTCAGGGGGCGCAGACGACGGGAGTGGCATCCAATACTGGGATAGAGGTCAAGCCTTTGCCGGTGAATGCTGCCAATAATAAAACAAGTCCGCGCGGCGATAAACGCCCGTTTTCGGAAGCCAATCTTGCTGAATTGCAGAAAACAGATGCAACGACAGTAGCATCTGTGACGCCGGCAGTGCCAGTCATTAAATCTGAAACCAAGCCAGAAACCAGTGCACCCGCCAAGGTAACTGAGGCCGTATCTGCTGAATCTGAAAATGTTGAGTGGATGTGGCCAGCTGACGGTAAAGTCCTGGCGACATTTGACGATGTTAAGAACAAGGGCTTCGATATTGCCGGCAAGATGGGACAGGATGTGCTGTCGGCAGGCGCAGGCAAAGTTTTATATGCAGGTAGTGGTATTCGTGGTTATGGTAATCTGGTGATTATTAAACACACCAGCACCTTGTTATCAGCTTATGCGCATAATAAGTCCATACTCGTTAAAGAGGGGCAGAGTATAGGTAAAGGGCAAAAAATTGCTGAGATGGGAAATTCTGACAGTGATACCGTGAAGCTGCATTTTGAAATCCGGGTGCAGGGCAAGCCGGTTGATCCTGCTAGATATCTGCCAGCCCGCTAGTTGATTGTGCTAAGTCTTTGCGTTGGTTTGTTGTGAAGATGCAGCAAGTGTAGATGTTTTGTGTAAATTGACAATTTTTGTGTAGGGTATTTTCAAAAAAACTGTATTGGTAAATTAATATTGGCATTTTTAGAAATAATTTGTTCAAGCAAGACTCACTTACCGGACTCGCGAACTCGCACAGATCATGCATAACAATTTAAGCACCTACAAGCTGGAAAATTCTGCCGCTAGCGATGAATCGGACATGTCTGCCGATGCTGCTGATGGAGACGCGCACCCTGCTTCTGATGCCGCGGATATGGATGATGCAGTGGATCTGACGCAAGAGGGGCAAGACGAGCAAAGTGAAGACCCCGCTGCGCTGATTGTTGCCCCTATAGACGAGCTGAAAAATGTTCTTGCTGCCGAACTTTCTACGGATACCACGCAATACTATTTGAATCAGATAGGTACGCGGCCCTTGTTTGCTTCTGCTGAAGAATTGCATTATGCAACGCTGGCCAAGCAAGGTAATTTTGAGGCCAGGCAAAAGATGATAGAGCACAACCTGCGCCTCGTCGTGTCTATCGCCAAACACTATATCAATCGTGGTGTTGCCTTGCTGGATATGATAGAAGAAGGCAATCTGGGTCTGATGCATGCCATAGACAAGTTTGAGCCTGAACGTGGTTTTCGTTTCTCGACTTATGCAACCTGGTGGATACGCCAAAGTATAGAACGCGCCATCATGAATCAGGCCAGGACCATACGCTTGCCTGTGCACATGGTGCGTGAATTGAACCAGATCTTGCGGGCAAAGTATCATCTTGAATCGCAAAGACGTGATGGCAGAGATGCTGCGCTGGAAGATATTGCGCTACTGGTCGACAGGCCTGTAGACGAGGTGCAGGATATTCTGACCTTGTCTGAGCACGCAACTTCGCTTGATACGCCGCTGGACAATGATCCGCAATCCAGTCTCATGGATATGTTGCCTGGCGATAGTGATGATGCACCGGACATACGCGCAGAGCAACATGAAATGACCATCCTTGTCAGGGACTGGTTGTCGAAATTGCCTGATAAGCAACGTATCGTCATAGTCCGCCGCTTTGGTCTGGATAATGATGATCCGGCAACCTTGGAAACACTGGCTGATGAAATGGGGATTACCCGCGAGCGCGTGCGTCAGATACAGCAAGAGGCACTCATCAAACTCAAGCGCTCATTTGCTTCACGTGGTGTAGGGCGTGATTCTGTACTTTAAAGCGCATTCCTTGGCCAATTCGAATATTTCTTGAGATGCGCATCCGCGCATCTCTTATAATTCCGTCTTTTAAATCTCACTTCCTGCTGGCGTGATATGTTTCGCGCCGCCAATTTCCATGAATACAATAGAAATTCGCTCTTTAGATATGGACGCGCGTGGCGTCGGTAATTTGCTAAATGAAGATGGCACCACGGGTAAGGTAGTTTTTGTCGATGGCGCGCTGCCCGGCGAATTGGTGGAGTTCAGTACTTACAAGAAGAAAGCCAGTTGGGAAGCCGCGACCATGATGAGCCTGGTGCGTGAATCTTCGCAAAGGGTGGTGCCTAAGTGTGAATTTTTTGGCACTTGTGGCGGCTGCTCCATGCAACATCTGGATGCCAGTGCCCAGGTAGCCATGAAGCAGCGCGTGCTGGAGGATAATCTCTGGCATATCAGTAAGATCAGGTCCGAAATCATGCTGCGCCCCATCATCGGCCCTACATGGGGTTACCGTTACCGTGCCCGTCTGTCGGTGCGCCATGTGATCAAGAAAGGCACGGTACTGGTTGGTTTCCATGAGAAAAAATCGCGTTATGTCGCCAATATGGAGACTTGTGAGATATTGCCTGCGCATGTCTCTGCGATGCTCATGCCCTTGCGTGGTTTGGTCGCATCTTTGTCTATTGTTGAGGCTTTGCCACAAATTGAACTTGCAATAGGCGAGGGCGTTACTGCCATGGTGTTGCGCATCATGGCGCCTTTGACCAAGGATGATGAAGTCAAACTGAAAGCTTTTGCAGACCAGTATCAAGTGCAATGGTGGTTGCAGACCAAAGGCCCCGATACTGCTGAGCCTTATTATCCAGCGACCAGTGATTTGCACTATTTGCTGCCAGAGTTTGGTGTGAGAATGCCTTTCAAGCCCACTGACTTTACTCAGGTTAATCATCATATCAACCGGGTATTGGTGGCGCGCGCTTTACGTATGCTGGATGTGCAAAAAGATGAGCGCATAGCTGATCTGTTCTGCGGACTGGGCAATTTCACTTTGCCTATCGCTACCCTGGCGAGGGAGGTGGTTGGTATTGAGGGTAGTGATACCCTGACTGAACGCGCTTTGGAAAATGCCAGACACAATGGTCTGGCTGATAAAACATCCTTCAGTACCCGCAATCTGTTCGAAGTGACGGCGCAAGATTTCGTGAAATTGGGTAAATTTGACCGCTTTTTGATTGATCCGCCGCGTGATGGTGCCATGGCTGTCTGTCAGGCTCTGATTGATCTGGGTGATATTGCTCCTGAATTAAAACCTAAGCGCCTGGTCTATGTTTCTTGCAGTCCTTCGACTCTGGCCAGGGATGCAGGCATGCTGGTCAATCAGGCTGGTTATCGCCTTAGCAGTGCGGGCGTCGTCAATATGTTCCCGCACACTTCCCATGTGGAATCCATGGCTGTTTTTGATCTGATCTAGATTTTTGTTGCGGCAAATCCATCAATATAGCTGGCAATTATAGCTAACAACGAAAGGTGGATTTGCTTTGATGCAATGAAATCCTTATTTCAGATAATAAAAATCTAATTGATCCAGTCTGCGACCAATTGTATTTCTTGAAAGACATATCTGGGATGGTGGTTTCATGTTAAAATCTAAGGTTAGATGAATTCTCGAAATTTTTCTTAACCCTTTCTTTTTATTGGAGTTTTTAGATGGCTATCGAACGTACATTGTCTATTATTAAGCCTGATGCAGTTGCAAAAAACGTCATCGGTCAAATTTACAGCCGCTTTGAAGGCGCTGGCCTGAAAGTAGTTGCTGCCCGTATGGCGCAATTGTCCCGTGCTGAAGCTGAAGGTTTCTACGCTGTTCACAGCGCACGTCCTTTCTTCAAGGATCTGGTTGATTTCATGATCTCCGGTCCAGTGATGATCCAGGTTCTGGAAGGCGAAGGCGCAATTTTGAAAAACCGTGACCTGATGGGCGCGACAGATCCTAAGAAAGCAGACGCAGGCACAATCCGCGCTGATTTCGCTGATTCTATCGATGCAAATGCTGTTCACGGTTCTGATGCTCCAGAAACAGCTGCTGTGGAAATCGCTTACTACTTCCCAGCGTTGAACGTTTATTCCCGTTAATTCAGACTTTGTCTGCATGTAACAGAATAAAGAATTAAGATATACGCCTCATACGGTCTGGTGCTGTATGAGGTGCGAAAGAGAAGATCATGACGGTACTCACAAATTTATTGGATCTGGATCCAGCACAGCTCGTCGCATATTGCGGTGACTTGGGTGAGAAGCCGTTTCGTGCCAAGCAATTGCAGCGCTGGATACACCAGTTTGGTGCCAGTTCGTTTGATGAAATGACCGACCTCGCGAAATCCCTGCGCGAGAAGCTCGCTACGCGAGCCATGATTGCCGCTCCCGCCGTGATAAGTGACCATACTTCTACAGATGGCACCAGAAAATGGCTGGTTGATGTCGGCCAGGGTAATGCTGTAGAAACTGTATTTATCCCTGAAGAAAATCGCGGCACCCTGTGTATTTCTACGCAGGCAGGCTGTGCTGTGAATTGCCGTTTCTGTTCTACTGGCAAGCAGGGTTTTAACCGCAACCTGACTGTGGGCGAAATTATCGGCCAGCTCTGGATGGCAGAATTTGAATTGCGCAAGACCAAAGGTATTGCTCCCGGGCCCAAGGGTGAGCGTCAGATCACCAATGTGGTCATGATGGGTATGGGCGAACCTTTGCTGAATTTTGAACCAACTGTGACTGCTTTGCGTCTCATGCTGGATGATAATGCTTATGGCTTGTCTCGTCGCCGTGTGACGCTGTCTACCAGTGGCGTTGTTCCCATGATAGATAAGCTGTCACAAGAATGTCCGGTGGCACTGGCAGTGTCACTGCACGCATCGAATGATGCTTTGCGTGACAGCCTGATACCACTGAACAAGAAGCATCCTTTAAAAGAGTTGATGGCTGCTTGCAAGCGCTATCTGGAATTTGCGCCGCGCGACTTTGTGACGTTTGAGTATTGCATGCTGGATGGTGTCAATGACACTGGTGCGCATGCAAGAGAATTGATAGAGTTGGTACGTGATGTGCCGTGCAAGTTTAACCTGATTCCTTTTAATCCTTTTCCGGAATCTGGTCTGAAGCGATCGGCCAATCCGCGTATCAAAGCTTTTGCCCAGATTTTGTTGGATGCAGGCTTGGTAACAACGACGCGTAAAACTCGTGGCGATGATATTGATGCAGCTTGTGGTCAGTTGGCTGGCGAAGTGCAAGACAGGACGCGTGTGCAGGAGCGCATGCAAAAGATGGCGGAATATCAAAAGAAGTTTGGCGAAAATTTTGGCAAGATCGTGGAGATCACTCAGTGAAAATTTCTCAAATGCGTCAATGTTTTTTGACTGGAGCGCTGTTGGTTATTGCGCTCTCCTTGTCTGCATGTGCATCCAAGCGCCTGGAGGGGGACAGGCCGGAGCAAAACATGTCTGCGGAAAAACAGGATGCGCAAAAACGGGCGTCCATACGCATGCAATTGGCTGTCGGCTATTATCAGCAGGGGCAACTGAAAGTCGCCCTGGAAGAAATACGTCAAGCCTTGGTGATTGCCCCGGATCTGGTGGATGCCTATAGCCTGCGTGCACTGATTTTCATGGATATGGGTGAAAAGCAACTGTCTGAGGATAATTTTCTTCATGCGCTGAAGCTGGCACCTGGTAATAGTGATATTGGTAATAATTACGGTTGGTTCTTGTGTCTGAATGGGCGCGAAAAGCAAGGGCTGGTATATCTGGATAGCGCTATCAAGGATCCTGCTTATACTGCACCAGGCAAGGCATTGAATAATGCCGGTTTGTGTAGTTTGCGCATGAAAGATGCGATTGGTGCTGAGCGCTATTTCATGCAAGGTTTGCGTGAAGATCCGGGCAATCCAGCGATCAATGCCAATCTTGCTGACGTGTTGTATAAGCGTGGTGAGTACAAGCAGGCACGGTTTTATATAGGCCGTGTACTTAAGTTTGAAGTGTTGGCCGCTGATGTGTTATGGCTGGCTATGAAAATTGAAAAAAAACTGGGTGATGAGGCGGCCCTGAATAGTCTGGGTACGCAATTGCGTCGCCGCCATCCAAATTCAAAAGAATTTTCTCTGTATCAACGTGGAGTGTTTGATGAGTGATGCGGGCGCGAATTTACCTGTAGAACCTTTGACCTCGGAGATATCTGAGAACAAAGCTATCCTGTCTGTGGTGCAGACTGCCGGTGCGCAACTGTCTGCCGCGCGTGTTCAACTGGGTTTGAGTTTGCAGCAGGTGGCAGATCAACTCAAATTGTCTCAGCGGCAAATACTTGCGCTGGAAAATAATCAGTTCGATGATTTACCTAAGATGGTGATAGTGCGTGGTTTTGTACGCTCTTATGCAAAACTTCTCAAGCTTGATCCGGCACCAATTATCGATTCGCTGCCTGCAGAAAAAGGTTTGGGCGGATTGGATGCGGATTTGCGTCCTACCCTGGCAACGCCATTCATGGAGTCGCGTACGCCTTTTTTGGGGCGCCAGGATTCCAACAATAATCGTAAGTATGTGATTGGCGCTGTTGTGCTGGCAGTTTGTGCTCTGATTTTCCTGGCCGTGCAAAAGCTGGAGCAAAATGATTATTTCAAGAATTTGATATCTGCCCAGCCCGCAAAAAAAGCTACAGATGCCGAACTTGAGAAGCCACTGGAAAATACCTCGCCTGCGACCGTAAAGCCAGAAACTGAAAAACCGGTTGCGTCAACTATTCCTACCGTACTCGGTACGGTTAATGAAGCAAAACCTGAAACTCAGGATGCTATTGCACCGCCTAAATTGAATCAGGAAGTGCAGGTTGTGTCAGTGCCAGTGGCCGTACAGCAAAATGCAGTTCCTGCCTCTGTCTCTGCACCAGCACCTGTTCCTGTTGCAGTTTCTCCAGTTGCAGTTACTCCAGTTACTGCTCAGCCAGTGACGGATGCTGCTAATAATCAGCTGAAATTGAAATTCAGACAGGATTCTTGGATACAGGTCAAACGTGAAAATGGTAGCGTTCTGACTTCTCATCTGGCTAAAGCGGGTACTGAGGAAGTGTTTGACATGAAAGAAGCTTTGCAACTCAGGATAGGTAATGCTGCTGGTGTGGATGGCTGGTTGCGCGGCAAGTCTATGGAAATTGCACCGGGCAAGGATAGTAATGTCATTAATTTGAATGTGAAGTAAAGATGACGGATTTTTTATCAGAAATCGGTTCAGGTCCCAAGCTTAGACGCGCATCCCGTTCTGCCAAGGTGGTATATGGCACCCGTGAAGTTTTTGTGGGTGGCGGTGCTCCTGTCGTCGTGCAATCCATGACAAATACTGATACGGCTGATGCAATCGGCACGGCAATTCAGATCAAGGAACTGGCAAGAGCCGGTTCCGAGCTTGTGCGTATCACAGTCAATAATGCTGAAGCCGCTGCAGCAGTGCCAGCGATACGTGAACAGCTGGACAGGATGGGTATAGATGTGCCACTGGTAGGTGATTTTCACTACAATGGTCACACGCTGTTGAGCGATTTTCCTGATTGTGCCAAAGCTTTATCCAAATACAGGATCAATCCTGGCAATGTGGGCAAAGGCGCCAAGCGCGACACCCAGTTTGCCCAGATGATAGAAATGGCTTGCCGCTACGATAAGCCAGTACGCATAGGTGTTAACTGGGGTAGCCTGGATCAGGCTTTGCTGGCCCGTATCATGGACGACAATGCCAAACGTCCTGAGCCATGGAGTGTGCAGGCTGTCATGTATCAGGCCCTGATTACCTCTGCCATTGAAAGTGCGCAAAAGGCTGAGGAGCTGGGTCTGGCTGGCGACAAGATTGTCTTGTCTTGCAAGGTATCTGGCGTACAGGACTTGATCGCCGTTTACCGTGAATTGGCTGCGCGTTGTGATTACCCCTTGCATCTTGGTCTGACCGAGGCAGGCATGGGTAGCAAAGGTATTGTTGCCTCGACCGCGGCACTGTCGGTGCTGATGCAGGAAGGCATAGGCGACACCATACGCATATCCCTGACGCCAGAGCCAGGTGGTGATCGCTGCAAAGAGGTCATCGTAGGCCAGGAAATTTTGCAAACCATGGGCTTGCGTAAATTCACACCCATGGTCATCGCTTGCCCTGGTTGTGGCAGAACCACTTCGACGGTATTTCAGGAGCTGGCTGATGATATCCAGAGCTTCTTGCGTAATCAGATGCCAGTCTGGAAAAGCCAGTATCCGGGCGTTGAAAATATGAACGTCGCCGTCATGGGTTGCATCGTCAATGGTCCTGGTGAATCCAAGCACGCAAATATTGGTATCAGTTTGCCGGGTACCGGTGAGTCGCCCGCTGCCCCGGTCTTTATTGATGGTGCCAAGGCGCTTACCTTGCGTGGCGACCGTATCGCAGAAGAGTTTCAGGACATCGTGCTGGAATATGTCAAGAGTCACTATGCCCCTGTGCATGGCGTAACAAATAATTAAATCAGGTAGCAAGCATGTCGGAAATAAAAAAAGCAGAAAAAATCGCTGGTGTGAAAGGGATGAATGACCTTTTACCGGATGACGCCCCATTGTGGGAATTGTTTGAAAATACTGTGCAGTCTGTATTGAAGAGTTATGGCTTTCAACAAGTCCGTACCCCTATTGTTGAACCTACCAACCTGTTTGCGCGTGGTCTGGGTGAGGTAACTGATGTTGTCGAAAAGGAGATGTATTCCTTTGAAGATTCCATGAATGGTGACAAGCTGACTTTGCGCCCTGAAGGCACTGCTGGTGTAGTGCGTTCTGCGATTGAACATAATCTCATTTACGATGGCCCGAGGCGCTTGTGGTATACCGGTCCCATGTTCCGTCATGAAAAACCACAACGTGGCCGTTATCGTCAATTCCATCAGGTAGGTGCTGAGGCTCTGGGTTTTACCGGACCTGATATCGATGCAGAACTGATCATGATGTGTCAGCGTTTCTGGGATGACCTTGGGCTACAGAATGTGCGACTGGAGTTGAATTCCATTGGTGATGCCGAGGAAAGGAATCAACATAAGGCTGCGCTGATCGCTTATTTCGAACAGCATCAGGACATTCTCGATGCTGAAGCAAAAAGGCGTTTGTTGACCAACCCCTTGCGTATTCTGGATACAAAAAATCCGGCCATGCAAGAGATGGTCAACGCAGCACCTAAATTGCTGGACTATCTGGGCGCTGAATCCCTGGCACACTTTGAGGGTGTGCAAAAGATTTTGCGTCACAACAGCATTCCATTCACCATCAATCCCCGTCTGGTGCGCGGCCTTGATTATTACAATCGTACGGTCTTTGAATGGGTTACTGACGATCTGGGGTCTCAGGGTACGGTGTGCGCTGGTGGCCGTTACGATGCCTTGTTTGGTATTTTTGGTGGTAAGCCAACACCAGCCTGTGGTTTTGCCATGGGTATAGAGCGTTTGCTGGAATTGATGAAAGCCAATGGCGACGTGCATCAACCCGCAATGTGTGACGTCTACCTCGTGCATCAGGGGGCAGAAGCACAAATGCAAGCGATGGTATTAAGTGAGCGTTTGCGTGATGCTGGTCTGGATGTTGTGTTACATTGCGCAACTGCTAATGGTGTAGGCAGCTTCAAGTCACAAATGAAGAAGGCTGACGGCAGCGGGGCAGCTTACGCTGTCATCATTGGTGAAGATGAGGCGAACAATAATACAGTGAGTATCAAGGAATTGCGTGCTGGCGATGCTGAAAATAACCAGGTTAACGTCCCTTTTGATACAGCAGTGGATTATCTGGTTGATCAAATCGCCGGTAGTGCCGAAGCGGATTGCTGTGATGATCCGAATCACCACCATGTGCACCATTAATCCATATTGATCATATTAATAACATAGATAAACGAAGACGCTATGGCATACAATTTAGAAGAGCAAGAGCAGTTAGATAATCTCAAGGCAACCTGGAAGAAATACGGCAATATGGTAACTTGGGGACTGATTGTCGTCCTTGCAGCCTATGCGGGCTGGACTGCATGGGTCTCACGTCAAAACAACCAGGCATTGCAAGCTTCCCAGTTATATGAGGAAATGCAGAAATCGGTTGTTGCCAAAAATAATGTCAAAGTACAAGCAGTGGCAGAGGATTTGAAAACCAAATTTGCCTCTACCTCTTATGCGCCTATGGCAGCACTGGTGGCTGCCAAAAGTGCGTTTGATGCAAGTGACTTGAAAGCAGCCAAGAGCCAGTTGCAATGGGTTGCTGATACTTCCAAGGCTGACGAATATAAGGCACTGGCGAGAATACGTCTGGCAGGCATCTCTCTGGATGAAAAAGCTTATGACGAAGCCTTGAAGCAATTGTCAGGCACTTTCCCTGAGCAATTCGATGCTGATGTGCTCGATGCTAAAGGTGATATTTACGTTGCGCAAAATAAGATCGAAGATGCGCGTACGGCTTACAAGTCAGCGCTTGAAAAAATGTCGGATAAAAGTCCAGGTCGCCAGGCTTTGCAAATGAAGCTGGATGTGATCGGTGGTGTGGCAGATGCTAAAGTTGTCAGTAAATAAGGGGAATCATACATGCAATTTTCTGCCAAACTGCTCGTAGCATCATCTGCATTTCTGGCTTTGACTGGCTGTTCTACGCTGTCGTCATTGAATCCGTTTTCATCGAAATCTGATGCAAAAAATCAGCCAGCGGTTTTGACTGATATCAAGGCAACGATGGCGATCAAGCCTAGCTGGACTGTTGCACTTGGTACTGCAGGTAACTATGTTTTCTCTCCTGCTGCATATGCGCAAAATGTCTATGTGGCAGCAGCTGATGGCACACTGGCGCGTATAGAAGTGGCGACTGGTCGCACCGTTTGGCGTATCAATGCCGGTACGCGTTTGACTGCTGGTGTAGGTGTAGATGGCAGCACAGTTGCTGTGGCAGGTGAAAAAGGGCAGGTGCTGGCCTTTGATCTTGATGGTAAATTGCGTTGGAAAGTGCAAAGCACGAATGAGATTTTGTCTGCCCCGGCTGTCGGTCAGGGTCTGGTTGTCGTGCGCAGCATTGATAACAAAGTCAGCGCTTATGACCTCAATACGGGTGAACGCAAATGGTCAATAGAGCGCCCATTGCCACCGTTGACTTTGCGTCTTGCTCCCGGCATTGTGATACATGAGCAGCAGGCAATTGTTGCCATGCCTGGTGGGCGTATGTCTGCATTGGCGTTGAATAATGGTGGTTTGCGCTGGGAAGCAACGGTAGGTGAGCCTAAGGGCGCTACCGAACTGGAGCGTGTTGCCGACGTTTCTGGTGCTCCTGTGATCATGGGCAGCGATATTTGCGCCAGTTCTTATCAAGGCAGGGTAGCCTGTTTTGATGTTGGTACTGGTGCCTTGCGCTGGGGTAAGGCATTGTCCAGCGAAGTGGGCGTCAGTGTTGACGAGCGCTTCGTGTTTGCGGCAGATGTAGCAGGTGCAGTGAACGCGTTTGCGCGTAATGGCGGTGCGAGTGCCTGGCGCAATGATAAACTTAGCTATCGTCGTCTTTCCGCACCAATTTCATATGACCGCGCAGTAGCGGTTGGTGATTTCGCAGGTTATGTCCACTTCCTTTCCAGGGAAGATGGTTCTTTCATCGGACGTGTTACTACCGATGGTAGTCAGATTTTAGCAGCGCCGTTAGTGGTCGATGCTAAACTGATCGTTCAAACAAAATCAGGATCAGTGGTTGCTCTGGCAACCGAGTAATAATAATGAAGCCGGTTATCGCACTTATAGGCCGACCTAACGTCGGCAAATCCACGCTGTTCAATCGGCTCACCCGTTCACGCGACGCTTTGGTCGCAGATTTACCTGGTTTGACCAGGGACAGGCATTACGGCGAAGGTCGTGTTGGTGAGCGTCCTTTTCTGGTGATCGATACGGGCGGTTTTGAGCCCGTCGCCAAAGAAGGCATCATGCATGAAATGGCCAAACAGACTAAACAGGCTGTGGCTGAGGCAGATGTCGTTGTGTTTATTGTCGATGGCCGTCAAGGCCTGACGCCACATGATAAAACCATCACAGATTTTCTGCGTAAATCAGGTCGTTCCGTGATGCTGGTCGTGAATAAGGCTGAAGGTATGAAATATACCTCAGTCACTGCAGACTTTTATGAGCTGGGCATGGGCGATCCTTACGTGATCTCTGCGGCTCATGGTGATGGTGTGGCAGATCTGGTCGAAGAAATGGTCGACATTGCTTTTGCCCAGCGTCCGGCGGAAGTGGAAGAACCTGAATCTCAAGTCAGAGGTATCAAGATCGCCATCGTTGGCCGCCCTAATGTCGGTAAATCGACTTTGGTCAATACCTTGCTGGGTGAAGAAAGGGTGATTGCCTTTGATATGCCCGGTACTACCCGTGATTCCATAGAGATACCGTTCGAACGTGATGGCGTGCATTATTCACTGATAGACACCGCAGGTATCCGTCGTCGCGGCAAGGTGTTTGAGGCGATAGAGAAGTTTTCGGTCGTGAAAACCCTGCAATCCGTATCAGAAGCTAATGTCGTGCTTCTGCTTCTGGATGCGCAACAAGATATTTCTGAGCAGGATGCGCATATCGCCGGGTTTATCCTGGAGTCTGGCCGTGCCCTGGTTGTTGGTGTCAATAAATGGGATGGCTTGCAAAGCGACAGGCGTGATGAAATCAAGCTGGACATTGAGCGTAAGCTGAATTTCCTGACATTTGCCAAATTCCACTTCATTTCAGCACTGAAATCGACTGGCATAGCTCCGTTGATGAAATCTATCGACGCCGCTTATGCTGCTGCGATGGTCAACTTGTCCACACCTAAACTCACGCGTGCCTTGATTGAGGCGGTAGAGCATCAACAACCCAAGCGCAAGGGATCCATCCGTCCCAAGTTGCGTTATGCCCATCAGGGTGGACAAAATCCACCTATCATTGTCATTCACGGCAATGCACTTGAAGCTGTGGGTGATGTGTATAAGCGTTATCTTGAAAAGCATTTCCGTGAAACGTTCTCCCTGACAGGAACGCCACTCAGAATTGAGATGCGTTCCGGCAAGAATCCGTTTGATAAGTCGTCCAAGTAAATTTGCTGGCAAGTATCAAAATGTAAAAAAAGCTTGGTTCATATCCTTTTGCAGTGAAATTTAAGCAAGGGATATGCAATTAAGATAAAAATAGATTACATTACTTTGTAATCAACTTCTGGGAATACTTGTATTCTGATAAGTAGTCCCCAACTCCTAATCACAACAACACAATGGAGCTGTTATGAGCAATAAAGGGCAATTATTACAAGACCCATTTCTGAACGCTTTGCGTAAAGAACATATTCCTGTATCAATTTATCTGGTCAATGGCATCAAGTTACAAGGCCATATCGAATCTTTCGATCAGTATGTGGTTTTGCTGCGCAATACTGTGACGCAAATGGTTTACAAGCATGCTATCTCCACCGTCGTGCCTGCACGCGCAGTCAGCATCAACACTGAGCCAGAGGCAGAGTAATTTTTGAGTACCGAAATAAAGAAGTCGTCTATGCGCGCCGCTTTAGTCGGCGTTGATTTCGGTAAAGACGACTTCGCCGCCAGTCTCGAAGAACTATCTTTGCTCTCGCAATCTGCGGGGGCTGAGCCCGTCACAACCATCACTTGCAAACGATCCAGTCCTGATGCTGCTTTTTTTGTCGGTAGCGGCAAGGCCGATGAGATTGCTGATGCTGTCGCCGATGGCGCGCTGGATATCGTCATATTCAATCATGCACTTTCTCCAGCGCAACAAAGAAATCTGGAGCGTCACCTGAAGGTCAGGGTGGTGGACCGCACCAGTCTGATACTGGACATTTTTGCCCAGCGCGCCCAAAGCCATGAGGGTAAAGTGCAAGTTGAGTTGGCGCAATTGCAACATTTGGCAACACGTCTGATACGTGGCTGGACGCATTTGGAAAGGCAAAAGGGCGGTATAGGTTTGCGTGGTCCAGGTGAAACTCAGCTTGAAACTGACCGCCGGTTATTGGGAGATCGGGTCAAGATGCTCAAGCAAAAGCTGGATAAGTTACATAAGCAGAGGGAAACCCAGAGACGTTCACGTGGACGTAGCAACACCTTGTCGGTTTCGCTGGTTGGTTACACCAATGCTGGTAAGTCCAGTTTGTTCAATGCAATGACCAAGGCGGGCGCTTATGCCGCCAATCAATTGTTTGCAACGCTGGATACCACCTCACGTCGCTTGTATCTTGGTGATGCAGGTAATATCGTGATCTCTGATACGGTAGGCTTCATTCGGGAATTGCCGCATCAACTGGTTGCCGCATTTCGGGCGACGTTGGAAGAAACCATACACGCGGACTTGCTATTGCACGTAGTGGACGCAAGTAGTCCTGTGCGCTTTGACCAGATTCAACAAGTTAATCAAGTGCTGCAGGAAATTGGTGCTGATCATATTCCACAGGTACTGGTGTGGAATAAGATAGACCTTGCCGGTCTGGAACCGTCGGTCGAGACGGATGAGTGTGATAAAATCCAAAGGGTTTTTTTGAGCGCTCGCACTGGGGCAGGTATAGGTTTATTACGCGAATCCATAGCCGAATTCGCATTGGCAAAAATGTCTGGTATTGTGCAATCGGCAACACCAGAGGCAGTTGATGCCCGCTTTGATTTTCAGTAGTCCAACCCACTATTCATTGGATAGCGACAGAATGCTTGTTTCACTTCTCAAAAGAATTGGTTTGACCATGTCCATAAATGATCCGCAATGGGGGCGTGGTTCGCAAAATAATAACCAGAATAATAAACCAGACAATAAAAAACCGCCTGAAGGCCCACCTGATCTTGATCAGCTGTGGAAGGACTTTACCCAAAAACTAGGACGTTTGCTTGGGCAAAATGGCGGTGATAACGGCGGCAATGGTGGTAATTTTTCACCAGACTCAGCAGGCGCTAAAATCGGTGCCTCTCTAATTGTTGCTGTGATTGCTCTGGTCTGGTTATCCAGTGGTTTTTTCATCGTACAAGAAGGTCAGACAGCTGTCATTACCACTTTTGGCAAATTCAGTCATCAGACGGCTGCTGGTTTTAACTGGCGTTGGCCTTATCCTGTTCAGGGGCATGAGATAGTCAATCTGTCGCAAGTCAGAACAGTGGAAATCGGCTACAAAAAAGGCTCCAGGGAACGCGAATCTTTGATGCTGACTGACGACGAGAATATCGTTGATATTCAATTTGCTGTTCAATATAAATTGAATAATGCTGCTGACTGGTTGTATAACAACCGCGATCAGGAAGAGATGATACGCCAGGTGGCTGAAGCCGTTGTACGTGAGATTGTCGGCAAAAGCTCTATGGATTTTGTGTTGTACGAAGGCCGTGAAAAAATCGCTTTGGATGTGAATGCGGGCATGCAGAAAATTCTGGATGCTTATCGTTCAGGCGTGCAAGTCGCTCAGGTAACTATGCAAAATGTGCAGGCGCCTGAGCAAGTTCAGGCCGTTTTCGAAGATGCGCAAAAAGCCAAGCAAGATAAAGAGCGGTTGAAAAACGAAGGTATAGCCTATGCCAATGATGTGATTCCTAAGGCGCGCGGAGAAGCTTCTCGTATGATACAAGAGGCAGAAGGCTATAAAGCAAGTGTGGTTGCCAACGCTCAGGGTAGTGCATCACGTTTCCAGCAAGTGCTGACGGAATATCAAAAGGCACCGGCAGTTACCAGGGACAGGTTGTATATGGAGGCAATGCAGCAAATATTCTCCAGCACCAGTAAAGTGATGGTGGACACCAAGACTGGCAATAACATGATTTATTTGCCTTTGGATAAGATGATCAATCAAGCTGATCAATCTGTAGCCAAGCCTGCTGCACCAGCCCAACAGGTGGCTCCGGCTGTCGAACAGATTCCTACTGTGGAAATGCGTTATGGCAAGGATGGAAGATCAAAAGATAATCGCGACACACGTGACAGGGAGGGCAGATAATGAATAAGTTAGCTACCTTCATCATTGCACTGTGCGCAGCAATTTTAGTTGCATATTCGACTATTTTCGTTGTTGATCAGCGCTCACATGCCATCGTATTCGCTTTGGGTGAAGTCAAGTCCGTGATTAGTGAGCCAGGTTTGCATTTCAAGTTGCCGCCACCATTCCAAAATGTGTTGTTTTTGGATAAGCGTATTTTGACCATTGACACCAATTCAGCAGATCGTTTTGTGACTTCTGAAAAGAAAAATATTCTGGTTGATTCTTATGTCAAATGGAGTATTAAAGACCCGCGTCTGTATTACGTCAGTTTTAATGGTGAAGAGCGCAGGGCGCAGGATAGAATGTCGCAAATCATCAAGGCAGCCTTGAATGATGAAATAACCAAGCGCAAAGTGGGTGAGGTGATATCTACTCAGCGCGGCAAGGTCATGGATGCCATCAAGAAGAAGGTTTCTGATGAAACCAGGCACATAGGCGTTGAAATTATTGATGTGCGTCTCAAGCGTGTAGATTATGTAGAGCAGATCAACAACTCGGTTTACGATCGTATGAAGGCAGAACGCACTCGTGAGGCAAATGGTTTGCGTTCTACCGGTGCAGCAGAATCCGAAGAGATCCGGGCTGATGCCGACAAGCAAAGGCTGGTAATCAAGGCGGAAGCTAATCGTGACGCGCAAAAAATACGCGGTGCGGGTGATGCAGAGGCATCGCAGATTTATGCGCAAGCCTATAGCCAAAGCCCTGAGTTTTATAAGTTTTATCGTAGCCTGGAAGCGTATACTGCCTCATTCAAGACCAAGAATGATATTTTGGTAGTAGACCCAAATTCTGAGTTCTTTAAATATTTTAAAGGCCCATCCTCAGTAGGTGGTGCTGTACCAGCAGTAAAGGGTAAGTAGTACCCATACTATATGTAACGATTGTAGTGACGACAGCGATCTGCACAAATTTTGTGCAGATCGCTGTTTGTCGGATAGACTAAATTAATTTCTTGTTTTTTTTGATTGTTCTTCATGCCGAATTGGCTTTTACCTGAAAATATCGCTGACATCTTGCCATCGGAAGCGCGCAAGATAGAAGAGTTGCGCCGTGTATTGCTGGACAATTTTAGATTGTATGGCTATGAACTAGTCATGCCTCCCATGCTGGAATACATAGAATCCTTGCTGACCGGTGCCGGTCAGGACATGGATTTGCGTACTTTCAAGCTGGTAGACCAGCTTTCTGGGCGTACCATGGGCCTGCGTGCTGACATGACCACGCAAGTTGCCCGTATCGATGCGCATCTGTTAAACCGCCGTACTGTGACCCGCCTGTGCTATGCAGGTAGTGTCTTGCATACCAAGCCATCTGGTTTGCATGCCACGCGTGAGCCTTTGCAAATCGGCGCAGAAATCTACGGTCATGCTGGACTGGAAGCAGACGCTGAAATCCAGGAGCTGGTATTGGCTTGTCTGGCTTTGGCGCATGTCAAAGATGTCAGACTGGATATGTGCCATGTCGGTGTTTTGCGCGCCTTATTGGCCGCTGACCCGTTGGCCAAGGCTGAAGAAAATACTCTGTATGCCTTGTTGGAGGCCAAGGATTTGCCTAGCATAGACAAGCTCAGTCAGAATTTTTCACCAGAGGTGCGTGCTGCATTGATGGCTTTGCCAGGTTTATATGGCGACATCTCCATCATTCAAAAAGCACGTACAGTATTGCCGGCATTCGAAGGCATACAGACTGCGCTGGACGAGCTTGAGCATCTGGTGCGTTTGACGGGTGCTGCCCATGTCACAATAGACCTCGCTGATTTGCGCGGCTACCACTATCATAGTGGTGTAATGTTCAATGTATTTGTACCTGGTTTACCAAACGCGGTTGCACGTGGTGGTCGCTATGATCATGTGGGTGAAGCTTTTGGCCGCTCACGCCCGGCGACCGGATTTTCTCTGGATTTGCGTGAGCTGGCACGTCTGTTGCCCTCCGCCGAGAGAAAAGACGCAATTCGCGCTCCCTGGGGTAGTGATCCTGCGTTGCGGGAAAAAATTGCTGCATTGCGTGGCGAGGGTGAGATCGTAATTCAAAGCCTGCCGGGGCACGAGAACGAACAAGACGAATTTGACTGCAATCGCGCACTCATTTTCGATGCAGGTAAATGGATTCTTCAAAATGTAGGTTGAGTGATGACACAAACTAAAATTGCAAAAAACGTAGTCGTAATCGGTACCCAGTGGGGCGATGAAGGCAAAGGAAAAATCGTTGACTGGTTGACGGACCACGCTCAGGGCGTCGTGCGCTTTCAGGGCGGGCACAATGCTGGCCATACGCTGGTTATTGGCGGTCAGAAGACTGCCTTGCAACTGATACCATCAGGCATCATGCGCGCGGGTACAGCTTGCTATATCGGTAATGGCGTGGTCTTGTCCGTGCCTGATCTCTTGCGTGAAATCGACAAATTGCAAGCCAATGGGGTGGAAGTTGCTTCCCGCCTCAAGATTTCAGAAGCCTGCCCGGTTATCTTGCCTTATCACACCGCACTTGATGCGGCGCGTGAAATTGCCCGTGGTGCCGCCAAGATAGGTACTACTGGCAAAGGCATAGGCCCGGCATATGAAGACAAAGTTGCCCGTCGTGCAATCCGCGTAGCTGATTTGCTCAATGAAGAGCGTTTTGCTGAAAAGCTGCGTGAAAATCTGGATTACCACAATTTTGTGTTGACCAAATATCTGAAAGCTCCAGCAGTCGAATTCCAGAAAACTCTGGATGATACGCTGGCCAATGTACCGCGTATCCGTCCTATGGTGGCGGACGTTTCCAGTGCCTTGTATGCTGCGCACAAAGCTGGTGCCAGCCTCTTGTTTGAAGGCGCGCAAGGCAGTTTGCTGGACGTCGATCATGGTACTTATCCCTTCGTTACCTCCAGTAATTGTGTGGCAGGCAATGCAGCGGCAGGTTCTGGTGTTGGTCCTAACATGTTGCATTACATCCTGGGTATTACCAAGGCGTACACGACACGTGTAGGCTCTGGGCCATTCCCGTCTGAATTGCCAACTGATGCAGGCGTAGGCAAGCATCTGGCCAGTGTGGGTCATGAATTTGGCACAGTCACCGGCCGCGCCCGTCGTTGTGGCTGGTTTGATGCAGCCCTGTTGAAGCGCTCTGTGCAAATCAATGGCGTATCAGGCATGTGCCTGACCAAGCTTGATGTGCTGGATGGCCTGGAAACGCTGAAGTTGTGTACGGGTTATAAAGTTGATGGCAAAGTTGTTGATATCTTCCCGGTTGGCGCTGAAGAAGCGGCACGTTGCGAAGCTATTTATGAAGAAATGCCAGGCTGGTCTGAGACGACAGTTGGCGCGCAAAGCATGGATGCTCTGCCAGTCAACGCCCGCAATTACATCATGCGTATTCAGGAACTGGTTGGTGTTCCTGTCGATATGGTCTCCACCGGGCCAGATCGCGAAGAAACCATCGTGTTAAGGCACCCGTTTATCTAAGAAGGAAAAATAAAAATATGAATATGCCTGCATCTACAGACAAGGACTTGTGGGTCTCCTGGGAGGCTTATCATCGTTCCATCGAGCAGCTTGCACTGAAAGTGCATGAGTCTGGCTGGAAGTTTGATCAAGTCCTGTGTCTCGCCCGTGGTGGCTTGCGTCCTGGTGATATTTTCTCCAGAATTTTTGATGTGCCTCTGGCGATTTTGTCGACCAGTTCATATCGCGAAGAGTCGGGCACAGTGCAGGGTACTCTGGACATAGGAAAGTATATTTCCATGACCAAGGGCGCACTGCAGGGCAAAGTGCTGGTAGTGGACGATCTGGTTGATTCTGGCGTTACCCTGGAAAAGGTGCTCGTGCATTTGCGCGAAAATTTCCCGGCTGTGACCGAAGTAAAATCAGCTGTGATCTGGTACAAGGCATGTTCATCAGTGGCTCCGGATTACTATCTGGACTATCTGGCGAACAATCCCTGGATACATCAGCCTTTCGAAGAATATGACAGCATCAGGCCGCATCAGTTGAATGCCTGGTTGAAAAAGGGCGCAGCGTAATTGCTGGTTAAAAACGGAAGCTATTTGCTTCCGTTTTTTTTGGGGGAGTGCTGGTATGCGCTGCTGGCAGTTTTTTTATTGTGTGTCTGGTTGTTGCTTGTCCCTGGCCCGTAGGCTGGCCTGGAATGTGATGATGTAGATATGATACCGAGTATGAATGAGAAGATCTGAGGTGGAATTGAAAAAGCCCGCTGATTTTCATCAGCGGGCTCTCAAATTGTGGTGCCCACGGAGG
>NZ_JBWKQH010000003.1:223366-618789 GCF_059418665.1 Undibacterium sp. GW821-FHT07F11 | reverse complement strand
GGGACTCGAACCCCCACACCCGAAGGCACATGGACCTGAACCATGCGCGTCTACCAATTCCGCCACGTGGGCAACGGAAGGCGTAATTATAGAGTATTTGACTGGCTTTGGGGAAATATTTTTGCAGGAAATTGGAGTGAGGTGGGGGGATGTGCTACGGAGTCATCGCAGCAAACAATTGTGAACACAGAAAGGAATGGCTTCTTGCATATGTTTGCAAAGGTGGATCTGGAATTGAAAAAGCCCGCTGATTTTCATCAGCGGGCTCTCAAATTTGGTGGTGCCCACGGAGGGACTCGAACCCCCACACCCGAAGGCACATGGACCTGAACCATGCGCGTCTACCAATTCCGCCACGTGGGCAACGGAGAACAAGATTATAAATTAATTGAAGCATTTGTCAAGGTGAGCTACCTGAACAATACAAGAATTGTTAGGCGAAAGAGGTTTGCTACAGTAAACTATGGCCTGATAAGATTTTGGCGTAAGCCAAATTAACTTTTTTAAGAAAAAATACAAAATTTGAACAAGCATTCATACCCCATTCCCAGTCGCGAAGAGATACTGGGTGTTCTACGTACTAACACGGCAAAGATGACGGCTGCTGCAATTGCAGAAGCGCTGTCAGTGAAACCTGAGGAGTTAGATGGCATGACACGACGTTTAAGCGCGATGGAAAGAGATGGGCAAGTCAAAGTAGATAAAGGTGGAAATTATTCCATCGCCAATCACGATAATTTCATCAGCGGCAAAGTCAGTAGTCATCGCGAAGGTTATGGTTTCCTGATCCCTGATGACGGCACTGAAGACCTGTTCCTACCAGAGCGCGAAATGCAAAAAGTCTTGCATGGCGACCGCGTCATGGCACGTGTCGTCGGTACCGACAGACGTGGTCGTTTAGAAGGTGGCATACTTGAGATACTCGACAGAGCCAATACGCATGTCATTGGCCGCCTGCTAAATGAAAATGGCGTCTGGATAGTTGCGCCTGAAGACAAGCGCTTTAGCCAGGATATTTTATTGACCGGTGCGCCAGGCAAAGCCAAGGCTGGCCAGGTTGTCAGCGTCGAGTTGACTGAGCAGCCGACCCGCTATGCACAGCCTGTTGGCAAGATCGTTGAGATACTGGGTGATGTCGATGACCCCGGCATGGAAATCGAAATCGCCGTCAGAAAATTTGGCGTGCCGCATGAGTTTTCTGAAGCGGTTAAAAAAGCTGCTGCCAAATTGCCATCGGAAGTCAGGGATAGTGATCTGACTGACCGTGTAGATCTGCGTGATATTCCGTTGGTGACGATTGATGGTGAAGACGCGCGCGATTTTGATGATGCCGTTTACTGCGAGCCAGTCAAGATAGGCCGTAGTAAAGGCCACAGGCTGATCGTTGCGATTGCCGATGTCAGTCATTACGTCAACCCGAATGATGTGCTGGATGAAGAGGCCCTGTTGCGCAGCACGTCTGTGTATTTCCCACGCAGGGTGATACCGATGCTGCCAGAGCGCCTGTCAAATGGCCTGTGCTCGCTGAATCCTGATGTCGATCGCCTGACGCTGGTGTGCGATATGGTGATCACGCAGGACGGTGAAGTCACGGCTTACCAGTTTTATCCGGCTGTCATCCATTCCGCCGCGCGTTTCACCTACACAGAAGTGGCGGCCATACTTGGCAATACCAAAGGGCCGGAAGCTGCCAAGCGTATGACTTTGGTGCCGCATCTCTTGCACTTGTATGAAGTGTTCCAGTCTTTATTGAAGGCGCGCCAGGTGCGTGGTGCCATCGATTTTGAAACGACAGAAACCTATATCGTTTGTAATCCAGCCGGCAAGATAGAAAAGATATTGCCACGTACACGTAATGATGCGCACAAGCTGATTGAAGAATGCATGCTGGCAGCCAATGTCTGCGCTGCAAATTTGCTGGAAACTTACAAGCATCCAGGCACATACCGTATCCATGCTGGCCCGACCAAAGAGAAACTGACCCAGGTCAGAAATTTCCTGAAGCAAGTTGGTCTGTTCCTCGGTGGAGGCGACAAGCCAGCAGCATCGGACTATGCCGAGCTGATGAAAAAGGTCAAAGGCAGGCCGGATGCGACACTCTTGCAAACCATGTTGCTGCGTTCCATGCAGCAGGCGGTTTACAGCCCGGACAATATTGGCCATTTCGGTTTGTCTTATGATGCCTATGCCCATTTCACCAGCCCGATACGCCGTTATCCTGATTTGCTGACACACAGGGCCATCAAGGCAATTTTGCAGGGGCGTAAATATGAGCCCAAGGGCATCGACCTGACGCTCTTGAATACTTCCGTGTCGAATGCCACCAGAAAGCAGCAGATTGCTGACAAGGCAGCGGGCAAGAAGAAGGAAGAAAAAGAACAGACTATCTGGGATGCGCTTGGTGTTCATTGTTCTGCCAATGAGCGTCGTGCTGATGAAGCATCACGCGATGTCGAAGCCTGGCTCAAATGCTACTTCATACGCAATAAGGTGGGTGAAGAATTCACTGGCATGATCACAGGTGTGACACAGTTTGGTATCTTCGTCCAGCTTGATGAGATTTTCATCGAGGGCCTGGTGCATGTGACGGAGTTGGGTGCTGATTACTTCCAGTACGATGAGGCGCGCCATGAATTGCGCGGCGAACGTACTGGCAAACGCTATCAACTGACAGATAAAGTCACAGTGCAAGTCAGCCGGGTTGACCTTGATGCACGCAAGATAGATTTGGCCATAGTGCAGCCAGTATCACCACGCTCAGCTGGGCTGGTGGATAGTCGTGGTGCAACCGCGAATGAAAAAAATCGCAAGAGTGCTGCCAGTGCCAAGAAAGCCTTGCTTGTTCCTGAAGAAAAAGTTGTGGCAAATTATGGCAGAGGTGGCAAAGTTGCCCCAGCCAAGAAAGTAAAAGAAGAAAGTTTTTCTGGTGGACGTCGCCAGAAATCTTCGCCTGCTGCTGCTAGTGCAAAGAAAAAAGCACCAGCTGCCGCCGGTAAGTCAGCGAAGAAAAGACGTTAGTACCTTAAAGAAATGCATGCAAAGAAAAGAATGAAATGAAAAGTAAAATGATTTTTGGTTTCCATGCGGTGACCTCCCGGATCCGTCATGAAGCCTCTTCCGTCGAAGAAATCTATGTAGATTCTTCCCGCGTCGATGGTCGTATGAAAGACCTGCTGCAAGCAGCGAAAGCCGCTGGTGTGCGCATCATCCCGGCAGATGATCAGCGCCTCAGCAATATCGTCGGCACGCGCCGTCATCAGGGTGTAGTAGCCAAGGCCAGTGAACTGTCACTGGCGCGTAATCTCGATGAATTGCTGGATGCGATTGATGGCCCGCCTTTGTTGCTGGTGCTGGATGGTATTACCGATCCGCATAACCTGGGCGCCTGTCTGCGTGTGGCTGACGGTGCCGGTGCGCATGCGGTTATCGCTCCCAAAGACAGGGCAGTGGGCTTGAATGCTACCGCCGCCAAGGTTGCCAGTGGTGCTGCTGAAACAGTGCCATATATCACCGTCACCAATCTGGCGCGTACCCTGCGCGAATTGAAAGACCGTGATATCTGGCTGGTTGGCACCACAGATGAAGTCGAAAAAAATATCTACGATGTCGATTTCAAAGTTGGTTGCGCCATCGTCATGGGTTCTGAAGGTGAGGGCATGCGCCGCCTGACCCGCGAAACCTGCGATATGCTGGTCAGCGTCCCCATGTTCGGTTCTGTTGAAAGCCTGAATGTCTCTGTGGCTTCTGGTGTTTGTCTATACGAAGCCCGCCGTCAGCGTCTGTAAGCCTATAGCGTCTGGTGCCCGGTGATTTGGGCAGCGGACGCAGCGTTTTCAGAAATACGCTACTATCTTATTCCCCTCTGTCATAACCATATAAATTCCATGTTTGACCGCCTGAGAGAAGATATCGCCAGCATTATCAAGAAAGATCCTGCCGCCCGTAATGCCTGGGAGGTGATCACTTGTTATCCTGGTTTTCAGGCCATACTCATGCATGGTTGGGCGCAATGGTGCTGGAAACGTGGTTTGAAATGGCTGGGGCGCTTCATCTCCCATATTGCCCGTGTGCTGACCGGTATCGAAATTCACCCAGGCGCAACGATAGGCCGCAGAGTGTTTATTGACCATGGTTTCGGTGTGGTCATTGGCGAGACGGCAGAAATTGGTGATGACTGCACGATTTACCAGGGCGTGACCCTGGGTGGTACGTCCTTGTCGCGTGGTGCAAAACGTCATCCTACGCTGGAAGCAGGCGTCATCGTCGGTGCCGGTGCCAAGGTACTGGGTGGTTTTACCATCGGTGCGGGTGCCAAGATAGGATCTAACTCTGTCGTGCTCAAGCCTGTGCCTGCTGGTGGTACTGCAGTTGGTAACCCTGCTCATGTCATCAAAAAAGAAGTGGCCTCGGCAGATTCAGAAACGGCACATTTGTTCACGGCATATGGCGTGACACAAAACAGTGATGACCCGATTTCCAAGGTCTTGCACAAGCTGATTGATCACGCTGCTGCACAGCAAGAGCAGATAGAAAAACTGTCAGCAGCTTTGGCGCAGTCAGGCATTGTTTGTGATGCCTCGTCTGAAGTGGAAAAACTGATTCCTGAGCAGATTAATAGCCTGGTTGATTGAGTATCTGATCAAGGTAGTGAATCAGTTGCCAGTGGTGGCTTGATAGGCCAATTGATTAATATTGGATCTGATCTCTGGCAATAACTCGCTGGCGGTCAAACCTATAGGCCCTGTTCCTCTCGCAACCAGTTCGTCAGCTGCATGACCATGTACCCAGGTAGCAATCCTTGCAGCATCCGTGCTGCTGCAAGCCTGTGCCAGCAAAGCACCAGCAACCCCCGCCAGCACATCACCAGTGCCGCCGCTTGCCAGTGCTGGGTTGCCTGTCGTATTGATGAACAAATTCCCACCTGGATCACAAATAATACTGCCAGAACCCTTGAGTATGATCCCCGCATTGAATTGCTGCGCCAGTGTGTGTGATGCCTGCAGGCGATTATTTTGTACATCAGCCACGCTCTTGTTTAGCAATCTGGCCGCTTCCAGTGGATGTGGCGTGAGTATGCATGGACTATTTCTATTACGTAAAGATGTCTGCAATTTGGTATCTGCAGCGATCAGATTCAGGGCATCGGCATCGATGACGAGCGCCTGCGCAGTTTGAATCGCGCTGCTGAGTAAAGCATAGGCACTGGTCGATGTTCCCAGGCCTGGGCCGATAACGACAGTTGCCTCTGCTAAACTTACTTCGTCAATCTTGCGAAACATGATTTCCGGATGCAGGCTGTCATAAGCAGGTACTTCTGCCAGCATGCTGCAATAAACTCGTCCAGCGCCAGAGTATTGTGCTGCCCTTGCTGCGAGTATGGCTGCACCCGCCATTCCCTTTGCGCCACCAAGTATTACAACATCGCCAAAACTGCCTTTATGGCTGTTTTGCTTGCGTGGCTTTAGAATTTGCAGAAGGGAGGTGCGTTCATTCAGATGGCTGCGGCATTCAGGAAAAAAATCTTCAGGAATATCCAGTTGATTAACCGTGACCTTGCCAGCGTAATCTTTGCCCGATCCTGTATGCAAGCCAGTTTTATTGGCTATATAAGTGATGGTGTGACTGGCTTGAATAACCGCGCTGTTGTGGCTTATAGGCTGCCCGGTATCGGCATTCAAGCCACTGGGCACATCAATTGCCAAGGCCGGGATTGACTGTTGAACAGCGAGTTGGTTGACGAGTTCTATCAGCTTGGCAATGTCAGCTTCGGGGGCGCGCTTCAAGCCTATACCGAACAAACCGTCGATGATCAGGCTCCAGTCTCGTGACGGAGTATTGATCAGCTCACCCGGTTCTATCAACTCCAGTCCTGCATCTTTCGCTCTTTGCAGTGCTGCTTGTGCATCTTGAGAATATTTCCCAATTTCCCCGCACATGACGCAAGCAGCTTTATATCCTTGTCTGATTAGCTGATATCCAGCTTCGTAAGCATCTCCGCCATTATTGCCCGGGCCCGCCAGGATCAGCGCAGGAGTTTGTTTGCTCGCACCAATGTTGATCGCCAACTCCGCAGCGGCCAGCCCAGCTTTTTGCATGAGCGTCGTCTCACCCTGATGGGCAAGTGCGAGACGCTCTATGTCACGTATCTGCTCTACGCTATACAGTCTGGCTTCATGAGTAAATGCCTGATGCGACATGATTTATTTTTTTACTGGAATAGGTAATGACGCAGGCTGGCCTAGTGACTGCATCATTTCTATACCACTCTGGAACAGATTTTGTAGCGGTAATAGCAGATAAGGCATGATCAGGGCCAGCATCAAAAAACCTACACCTATGGTAATCGGGAATCCGATACCAAACAAATTCAATTGTGGAGCTGCACGCGTCAATATACCCAGTGCGACGTTGGTGACCAGCAGAGCAGCAACGATGGGTAAGGAAAGGTGCATGCCTACACTGAAAATTTGCTCGCCCCAGATCGCCAATTTTTGATAATTCAGGCCAGACTGATAGGTGGTCGCAATGGGGATGGTATGAAAACTCTCAACTAAGGCCGCCAGCATGGAAAGATGCACATTCAGCGTCAGCATCAACAAGGTAGAAGTCAGCACCAGGAATTGCGCTACAGCCGAAGAACGCCCTTGAGTTTGTGGATCAAAGAAAGTGGCAAAGCCCAGGCCCATAGTCAGGCCAGAAACCTCGCCGGCCATTTCTATGGCGGAAAAAACCACGCGCATCACAAAACCCATCCCCAATCCTATGATGAGCTGTTGAGCAAGCACCAGAATACCGTTCAGAGAAACCGGGTCCAGGTCAGAGATGGTGGGCAGGGTAGGGGCGACGATCAATGACAAAACTATACCCAGAGCGATTTTGATTTGTACCGGAACAGTATTATTCCCAAACGGCGGAGCCACCGCGATCAAGCCCAGTATTCTGGTCAGAGGCCAGATAAAGGAATTGATCAGCGCAATCAGCTCATTGCTGGAAAAAGAAATCATGGGATTGCGATGGTACGCACATCAGGCTGCCATGGTGGCGATGCTGGAAAACATCTGGCGCATATAGTCCATCAAGATGGAAAGCATCCACGGCCCGGCAATGATGAGGGTCACAAAGATGCCTATCAGCTTGGGAATAAAAGACAGGGTGGTTTCATTAATCTGTGTTGCTGCCTGAAAAATACTGACGATGAGACCTATACCCAGTGCCACCAGCAACAGGGGGGCAGACACCATTAAGGTGACTTCCATGGCCTGGCGGCCTAATGTCATTACGCTATCGGGTGTCATGGTGAACCTCAGTAAAAACTTTGTGCAAGTGAGCCTATCAATAATTGCCAGCCATCTACCAACACGAATAGCATGAGCTTGAAGGGGAGTGACACAATTGCAGGCGAAACCATCATCATACCCATGGACATCAGCACACTGGCGACTACCATGTCGATAATGAGAAAGGGGATAAAGATGGCAAAGCTGATTTGAAAAGCTGTCTTCAGTTCACTGGTAATAAAGGCCGGTATCAAAATCCGCAAAGGCACATCTTCTGGCCCTTGCAACTCCGGGGTATTGGATAATTTGACATACAGTGCCAGATCAGTCTGCCTGGTTTGCTTCATCATGAATTGCTTCAGGGGTGTAGCCCCTTTATCCATGGCAACCTGCATGGTGATCTTGTTTTCAGTAAAAGGCTGGTAGGCTTCAGCATAAATTTTGTCAAACACCGGCCCCATGACAAATAAAGTCAAAAACAGTGACAGACCTATCATCACCTGATTTGGTGGAGCGGATTGGGTGCCCAGGGCCTGCCTGAGTAAAGACAATACGATAATGATGCGGGTAAAGCTGGTCATCATCAGCAGGGCTGCAGGCAAAAAACTTAATGCTGTCAGGAACAGCAGTGTCTGTATGCTGAGAGAATAGTTTTGACCGCCACCGGGAGCCGGCGTGCTGGTGATGGCTTGCAAGCCACCATTGGCCTGTGCCATGGCTGCTTCAGGCAGGGCCAGTCCACACAGTAAAATTGCCATGCAGGTGAATGGCAGATGAGAGCGCAAAATTTTCATGCAATGTATTAGCTGTTGTCAGATCGCTCGGTAGACCGGTCAGTAGTTCGCTTCTCCAGTGTCCGCTTGAGCCAGGCAGAAAAAGGATCATTTGCAACTGGGTGTGCTGACTGATTCAGTAACTCTTCCTGTTTGGGCATACTACCCAGATTGTTGATATTACTGGCTGTTACGCCAAGAATCAGCCATTGGTCACCAACTTCAACCACCATCACCCGCTCGCGATTACCTACACTGATGCCGCCGATGATTTTGACGGGGATTTTATTCCCCGCATTCATAGGGCCAAGGCGACGCATGAGCCAGGCAGCCATGAGAACCAGACCCAGTACCAGGAGTAGTGCAGTGGCAATTTGTAATAAACCGCCACTGGGTGAAATTGGGGTATTCTCAGCCGCAAATGCAGATGTACTCAAGATGGCTACTACTGCCAATACAAAATAAGGCAATTTCGTCCTCATTTGTTAAGCTTACGTATGCGTTCTGCAGGTGTGACGATATCAGTCAGGCGTATACCAAACTTATCGTTGACCACCACTACCTCACCCTGGGCAATCAGGCAGCCATTGACCAATACATCCATAGGTTCACCAGCCAGACCGTCTAGCTCGACAACAGAGCCCTGAGCCAGTTGCAGCAAGTTTTTGATGGCAATCTTGGTACGGCCCAGTTCCACTGTCAGTTGAACTGGAATATCCAGAATGAAGTCAATGTCATTATGGGTTTCAGGCGCAGAACTGCTCTTGCCACTGAATTCCTTGAAAATCGCAGCGGTTGCAGGCGGCGCTTCAGCCTTTTCGGCTGCCGCGGCTTCGGCTCTTTCCTGCTCTGCAATCGCAGCACCCCAATCATCTTCGCTGATGGGGGATTCGCCGTTGTCATCCATGATTTTCTCCTTGTGCTACTTCCTGTACGCTGGAGCTGATCAGCTTCTCCACACGCAAGGCATACTGTCCGTTAAATACACCATATTTGCACTCCATCACCGGAGTGCCATCAACTTTTGCTGAAATAATTTCTGGTATTGAAAGAGGGATGATATCGCCTTCCTTCATATTCAGTATATCGCCCAGGGTGACACGCGTGGTCCCTAAATCGGCAACTATTTCGACTTCTGCTATCTGTATCTGTTGCGTCATCAGGCGCACCCAGCGCTTATCCACTTCCAGAGTCTCACCCTGCAGGCTACTGGTCAGGATGTCACGTATAGGCTCTATCGTGGAATAGGGCATGCATAAATGCATTTCTCCGCTGACAGGTCCCAGTTCTATCGTGAAGGTGGTAGACACGACGACTTCATTCGGTGTCGCAATATTGGCAAACTGGGTGTTCATTTCTGACCGTATGTATTCAAATTCGATTGGGTAAACGGGTTCCCAGGATTTGGAATAGGTTTCAAAAATGATTTCCAGTATGCGATGAATAATACGCTGCTCGGTCTGGGTAAAATCACGACCTTCAACACGGGTATGAAAGCGTCCATCACCACCAAACAGATTGTCCACCAACAAGAACACCAGTCCCGGATCAAGCACAATCAGAGAGGTGCCGCGCAAAGGCTTCATGTGGACCAGGTTCAGATTGGTCGGCACCACCAGGTTGCGGATGAATTCACTGTACTTCGATACCCTGACCGTACCTACCGAGACTTCGGCACTGCGACGCAGGAAATTGAACAAACCTATGCGCAACAGACGGGCAAAACGCTCATTGATAATTTCCAATGTCGGCATGCGACCGCGGACGATACGCTCTTGCGTGGCAAGATTGTATGGCCTGACACCAGAGGTGTCTTCCAGCGACTGAGAGTCATCCTGATCTCCCGTGACGCCCTTTAAAAGGGCATCGACTTCTTCCTGGGAGAGGAAATTATCTGACATGGTTTTATTGAACTACAAAAGAAGTGAAGAAAACGCCGCTGATTTTTTGGGGCTCGCCCTTGGGCGTAAAAGGCTGAGCAACTTTTTCTATGATTTCATTGACCAGTTTTTCCTTGCCTTCAGACGACAGAATTTCAGTCGAATCTTTGCTCGACAGCAGCAGCAATAAACGGCTGCGCACTTGCGGCATATTAGCCTTGATGAGCGTTACCTGCTCTTCATCCTGCACTTGCAAGGTCATGCTGATCTGCAGGTATTTATCGCCGTTTTCTGATTGCAGATTGACTGTAAATGCTTCCAGCGCCAGAAATACAGGTGCTTTTGTCGGTTCAGTTTTATGTTCTTTTTCTTTGGAGGAAGAAGCCTTTTTAGATAGAAAAATAGCGGCACCACCGCCTGCGGCGACCAATAAAAATACGACGGCGGCGATGATGATCAGGAGTTTTTTCTTTGATTTTCCTGCTGCTGGAGCATCACTTGCTTCCGCTGCTTTGGCCGGTGCTTTCGCCATGGTTTTCCTCTCTGTAGGCATTAAATGCCATGATTTTTAAGTATTATGCTTGATAGCAGGTATTTAATATCCAAGAAAAAGAGGGCGTATTTCAGCTTATCTCTATTGTTTGCAAAACGATGTGAGTTCGCTTTGTTACCTGGATCAGCCTGTTCACGACCATTCTACATGCATGTGCAGGCTTTTTTCCAGAGAGTAGGGCTTGATCACGATGCGTATGAGCAATTCTTGTGTGTCAGAAAGTGAAATAAGCGCTTACAGCAACGCCCCTGGCGTATAGGCAGGCGGCATTGCTGATCATTGCGTAGTGGCGTAATTGTTTCAAGCCGACCTGAGTAAGCTTATCTCAGGCAAAGGTATCTACCAGGCCGTTATTTGTCTGTATTCTGGCGGGTGTCGTGTTTGCGGTGCTAATAGTATTGTCTGGCACATCTGTGCCAATTCTTGATGAATTAATGCTGCGTGGCTGTTGTTGTGTGAAATTTTGCCCCTGACCGGCTGCCTGTGAATTCACAGAGAACCCTGTCAGTTGGACACCAGCATCATTGAGCATTTGTTTTAAACGTGGCAAGGCGGCTTCCAACGCTTCCCTGACTTCTGGCTGAGCTGAAGAAAAACTGGCACTGGCTTGTTCATTGCTGACCTTCAGCACGACCTGCAAGGGCCCCAGATCTGGCGGATTCAATGTCAGTTCAGCCGATTGCATGCCTTCGCCGACCATCCAGACGACTTTTTGACCCACTGCCTTATCCCAGCCATTACTGCCAACGCGTGGTGCGATTTGCTCTGCTGCCAGAACGGCGGCATTGAATTGCGTGCTGCTGACAGCATTTGCTGCAATTGCTGGTGGAGTAATCACTTGTTGACTATCTTTCGCGGCTGAGCCGGATTTGATGTCGGATATACGTTCTGCCAAGGCATCTTTTGCCTGCGCAATATCGCTGGCGAACGATCGGGGTGTCTCTGCCGCTACTGCAGGCCGTGTATCACCAGTCTTGTCATTTGCCGTTTTATTCAAACTCAGATCATCAACTTTAGTTTCGCTAACGGCGGTTTCTGCAGGCTTCTCTGTGCCAGTCGTAGCCGTACTCTTCACTGCCAGACCATCTTTTGGAGCAAGGGCTGTAAGTTCGGCGGCACTGGTAACGGCCTCGGTCAATTTTCCAACATCTTTATCAAGAGATGAGGTGGCTGCATTTGAGCTGTTTTCAGCCAGTTTAGCAGTGGTTTTGGCATCTGCCTTGCTGGCGATCATTTGCGCTGCAATTGCTGCTATATCTGCCTGAGTCGCAGGGGCTTCAGGTTTAATTTGTTCCTTGCCCGCGGTAGAACTATCAAATTGTGCTGCAATCTTATTCTGATTTTCTACCGCTGACTTTGTCAGTGCTGCGACTGCATTGTTATCGACCAAGTCGGCTGTGGCGGCAGTATCAGTACTGGAAATGGCAGCAAGATTATCAGTCTTGCTCGTATCAATGTCGTCTGCTACAGGTTTTCTTACTATCTCTGTAGTAACTGCTGCCGCATTGAGATTACCTACCAGAGCCAGAATTTGTTCGCTGATATCATCTTCTTTTTTGACATCAGTTTCATCTTCTTTGGCTACAGTGCCATCAGTATTCGAGTCATCTGCTTTTGTGGCATTTGATGGTGCAGGCGCAGCATTTTCATTATTTGCCAGCTTGTTGCCGGAATTGGCTGCGTTATTGTTGTTTGTGTTGACGTTGTTATTATTCTTGGCGGGCGGGGCAGGCCTATTGACAGGGCGTGCAACATCCATTTCCGGTTTTTTTGTACCGGAGATTTCTTTGTTCAGCATTTGGTTAAAGCTGATTTCAGAATTGCCAGATGTGCTGTTTTTGCCTGGCTTGGTAGCCGCACCTGGTTTGTCTATCGCTGTCAGTATGGGATTAGCTTGCATTTGCGGTACCTGTAAATAAATTAGCGCTTATAGAAGAGGGCGCGAGCAGCCATTTCATCGGTTTGCTTCTGATCTCGTTTCGCTTCCTTTTTTTGCAACACCGTTTGTGCACGGTTTTGCAAAGTGTCATAAGAAAGTCGTTTTTTCTCAGTGGCTTGCCATTCTGTTTTTGCCATCACGATACGATGCTCTGCATCCATGACGACCTGCTTTTGCCCATCGATGGCAGAGTCAAGCTTGGCCAGGAAAGACAAAAAATTCGTATATTGCGACACAGTCAGACCTTTTGCCGCACCATCCTGTAATCTTTGCGCGTAATCATCGCGGTATTGCTGTAATAAATTCAGCTTTTTCTCAGTATCTTCATGCGCACGTATGGCTTTACCCAGAAGTTTGGCGGCATCGTCAACTTCTTTTTCTGTAATTTCTATCAGTGTGCTAATTGGTGATTTCAACGCCATGGTGATTTAAGTATAGTCGCTGGCAGGATTTTCTATCCGTTGAATAGAGCCTGAAGTTGCCCCAAGCTTTCAGGAATGCTGCATTTTTCAGTAATATCTTGTTGCAAAAATGAAACTATTTTTCCGTGCAACCGGATTGCCTCATCCAGTAGTGGGTCTGATCCCGGTGAATAGGCACCTACGCTGATCAAATCACGGCTGCGTTCATAGCGGGAATACAGCTGTTTCAGTTTTCTGGAAAGAGCCTGATGCTCTGGTGATGTAATGCTATGCATGGCGCGGCTGATTGATTGTTCTATATCAATGGCAGGATAATGACCGCTTTCTGCCAAAGTCCGGTTCAAGACGATATGGCCATCCAGAATAGCCCTGGCGGCATCCGCAATCGGATCCTGTTGATCATCACCCTCAGTCAGGACGGTATAAAAGGCAGTAATTGAACCACCACCAGATTTGCCGTTACCGGCTCTCTCCACCAGTACTGGCAACTTGGCAAATACAGATGGCGGGTAGCCCTTGGTTGCTGGCGGCTCGCCTATGGCAAGGGCGATTTCCCTTTGCGCCATGGCATAGCGTGTCAGAGAATCCATGATCAGCAATACACTACGACCCTGATCCCTGAAATATTCAGCAATGGTGGTCGCATAGGCGGCACCTTGCAGGCGCATCAGAGGTGGAGCATCGGCAGGTGCTGCTACCACGACAGAACGTGCCAGGCCCTCGGTGCCAAGAATTTGCTCAATAAATTCTTTAACCTCACGTCCCCGCTCACCAATCAGGCCAACCACAATAATGTCGGCAGCGGTATAGCGTGCCATCATGCCCAGCAAGACACTCTTACCTACGCCTGAACCGGCAAACAAACCCAGACGCTGGCCTTTGCCTACGCTCAGCATGCTGTTGATGGCACGGACACCCACATCCAGAGTTTCAACGATAGGGGCGCGCTCCAGCGGGTTATATATGCGTGCGCCCAGGGGGGCGGATTCATGGGTGCCAAGAGGGCCCAGTGTATCAAGGGGGCGGCCATTGCCATCCAGCACACGTCCCAATAATTCATACCCGACAGGCAGATGACGGCTTCTGTCGCTGGGACGCCTGCGTGGGTGATTGACGACTTCATGTGCTTCCGGCTCTGCCGGGAACACCGGTGCCCCTGGCGTGACGCCATCAAGATCGCTGTGTGGCATCAAAAACAACCTGTCACCATCGAAGCCAACGACCTCGGCATCTATTTTTGCACCACTTTGTAAATGTATGCTACAGGCACTACCTACGGGTAATTGCAGGCCTACAGCTTCCATGACCAGACCGGTGACCCGGGTGACTCTGCCGGACATGGTCGTGGTCTGGACATGTGAAATCTGCTCCCGGCTTAAGTTGAGCTTGGATTTCCAGTCATTGATAAAGGTATCCTGCATGAATCTCAACCTGCTTTATAGTCACTGATTTGCATGCTGTCCAAGAGTTTTTTCCAGCGGGTAGAGTAGCTGGCATCGACCAGATTGTGTTGGGTCACCAGCTTGCAGCCGCCGCGTTCCATATGGCTATCGGGCACGATACGCCAGCCATCCGCAGCCAGGGTCTCACCCAATTGATTTTTCACCATCGCCACATCTTCAGGATTCAGCAAGATTTGTGCTGGCTGTTGTACGCTGGCTAACTGTGCAATCGCATCTTCAACGATGGGCAGGATGACGGTAGGGTCAGCATCGAGCTTGGACTTCAGCATGGCCTGTGCCATGTCCACTGCCAGACGCATTAATTCATTACCCATTTGCTGGGACGCGGTGTGCAATTGTTCGGAAAATGCCTGCGCCATTTGCTGCAGGGAGTGGATTTCCACTTGTACCTGTTCCATGGTTTCCGCATAGGCAGTTTCCTGGCCATCTTTCAGACCACGTTCATAGGCCTCCTTATAACCAGCGGCAAATCCTTCCTGTTTGGCAGCTTCACGGGCATTTTCTGTTTCCACACGCTGCTGGGCAGCGACCTGGGCGTTGGCTGCTCTGACTTCTTCTACCTGGGCAGGCCTGTTATCACCAAACGAAGCCATTTCCCAGCGCTGGAAAGCAGTCATGTCGCCGCTGCGTGTGGCATTATTAGACATAAGCATCTTCGCCTTTGGCACCTAACATGATCTGGCCTTCGTCGGCGAGACGTCTGACGATGAGCAGTATTTGTTTTTGTTGTGCTTCAACTTCGGAAAGGCGTACCGGGCCTTTGGATTCCAGATCTTCGCGCATCATTTCTGCTGCACGTTGCGACATATTCTTGAAAATTTTCTCGCGCATATCCTGATTCGCACCTTTCAGGGCAACAATCAGTGAATCAGACTGTACTTCGCGCAACAGCAACTGTATGCCCTTGTCATCAATTTCAAGGATGTTATCGAAGACAAACATCTCATCCATGATTTTTTCGGCCATGTCGCCATCATATTTGCGCAGGTTATCCATGACTGAAGCTTCATTCTCTCCACTCATGAAATTCAGGATTTCTGCTGCAGCACGCACGCCACCTATGGATTTTTTCTTCAGACTTTCATTGCCGGTCAGGAGTTTGGTCAAGACATCATTCAATTCGCGCAATGCGGTAGGCTGGATACCGTCCAGTGTGGCGATACGGAGGACGATATCGTTGCGCAGGCGCTCGGTAAACTGATTCAGAATTTCGCAGGCCTGGTCACTTTCCAGATGGACCAGAATGGTGGCAATAATTTGTGGATGCTCATTCTTGATCAGTTCTGCGACTGAGGGAGAATCCATCCATTTCAGGCTCTCGATACCGCTGGCGTCCTTGCCACCCAGAATACGGTTCAATAGCGATGCAGCCTTGTCATCCCCCAGGGCCTTGGTCAGCACATTGCGTATGTACTCATCTGAATCCAGACCAACAGACGAACTCAGATCAGCCGCAGCCTTGAAGTCATCCAGCACCTTGGCAATGGCTTCATGCGGGATAGGGCCGATCGCAGCCATGGCTGCACCTATCTTTTGCACTTCGCGTGGTCCAAGATATTTCATGACCTCTGCGGCCGCATCTTCACCCAGTGCCAACATCAGGGTGGCGGCTTTTTGCACTCCGTCTTCACTCATTGCTGACCCATGCCTTTACTACGTTAGCGACAATACGCGGATCGTCTTTTGCCAATTGTTTTGCCATTTCCAGATTCATTTCGTAGGTGGAACCATGTCTTGTATTTTGCAACTCGGCTTCTTTCGACAGGTTCACAATGGCAGCTTCTTCTTCCTCTTTTTCAGCCTCTTCCTGCGCTAGTTTTTCAGCTTCGATTGCTTCGAGGGTTTCTTTGTCTTTACCCATCATTTTAAGTAACATGGGTTTCAGGAAGCCAAAAAACAAGTAGGCAAGCACAATGGCAACGCCTATGTATTTGGCGATTTCCTTAGCCATTTGCAATACATCGGGCTGTTTCCACAGTGGTAAGTCCACTATAGGCTCTTTTTCAGGGCTGGCAAAGGGGCTGTTGACGACATTCAATGTGTCACCCCGGTCTTTGTTGAAGCCCATGGCTTCTCTGGTCAGGTCGGTGATCTGGGTTTTTTCTATGTCTGTCAAAGGACGTGTCGTGGTTTTGCCATTTTTGTCTGTTTCTGTTTTGTAGTTGATGACAACCGCAACAGAAAGACGTTTTACGCCGCCCATAGGCTGCTGGGTGTAGCGTATGGTTTTGTCCACTTCAAAATTCATGGTGGAATCTTTTTGCATCAGACCGGCATTGGATGCTGCGCTTTGCGTATTTGCTGCACCGCTGGCGACGATAGGCGCGGTCGCCGGGACAGGGGGCTGGTTGCTCAGTGCGCCTGGTATTCCGGATGGATTAACCCCTTTATTGTAAGACTCGCTGGTTTGCTGGCTGCGTATCGCAGATGCTTCTGGCGGTGAATTTGGTTTGTAGGTTTCTGCAGCCTGTTCAGAGCGGGAAAAATCGATATCCGCAGTAGCTTCAGCGCGGACGTTATTGGCCCCGACGATAGGCGAAATAATCGACTCTATGCGCTTGATGATGTTTTGCTGATATTCCTGCACATATTTAAGCTGTGAAGGGTCAAGCGTGTTATTCGCCATTTGCTTGCTAGGATCTGACAGCAAATTACCTTGCTGATCGACGATGGTGACATTTTTGGCGGACAACTCGGGTACGCTGCTGGCCACGAGATGGATGATGGCGCTGACCTGTTGCTGATCCAGTACGCGGCTAGGATAAAGATTCAATAAAACTGAGGCAGTTGGTTTTTGTTGGTCTCGGATAAAGACTTGCGATTTCGGTATGGCCAGATGCACACGGGCAGTCTGGACTGCTGACACTGCCTGAATAGAACGTGCCAATTCACCTTCCAGTGCGCGCTGAAAATTCACTTGTTCCAAAAACTGGGAGATGCCAAGTTTTTGGTTTTCCATCAGCTCAAAGCCCACATTGCCACCCTTAGGCAAGCCTTGGGACGCCAGTTTCAGGCGTGCGTCATGCACCTGATTAGCCGGTACGAGAATGGCATTTCCACCGTCAGAATATTTGTAAGGAATGTTTAATTGTTGCAATGAGGCAACGATGGCGCCGCCATCCCTGTCATTAAAATTGGAAAACAGGACTTTGTAGTCAGGTGCCTGGCTCCATAGCCATACGCCAACCATGATGGCAAGGGTAATTGCTGCACCTACTGCCAACATGATGTTGCGTATGGCCGGGGTTTGCGGCAAGCCAAATATGCCTGGCAGGGCAGGTCCAGGCGGGGCAATTGCTATATTGTCTGCGGTTGCCATAGTTCACCTTGTCCGATTAATGTGTCAGTGGATTGCATGCTTGCTATTCCAGATATGGTTTTTTCCTTGATAGCGATTGTCCACTTAAATACTAAAATCAAACGCGGGAAAAACGATGTCTTTCCTGTTCTTTTCCAAGCTCCCATTTGATTTTTGACTGTTAATGTAGCAAATGTGAAAGTCGACATTAGAGGTGATCAAATGAAAGTGGGTGGCATAGACGCAAGCCGCATTGAGGCCATGGTTGCGCAATTAAAAGCGACTGCCGCCAGAATGGAGGCCAGCTCTGGTCTGGGCGTGAGTCCGACAGAAAATACTGCGCCCCCTGGCAGACTGGACTTTGCTGAGGCCTTGAAGGCTTCACTGGAAAGTGTGAATCAGTCACAGGTGAGTTCGCAACAATTGGGGCAAAAATTTGCCATGGGTGATGACAAAGTCAGTTTGTCTGATGTGATGATTTCCATGCAAAAAGCCAATATTTCATTCCAGACTACGGTACAGGTCAGGAACAAGCTGGTATCCGCTTACCATGACATCATGAATATGCAGATATAAGTTGCGCAGTCCTGGTGTGCTGGTAAATGCCAGAAATTCGCATTTTGCGACAGCAAAAAAAACAAAGCCCGGTTATTTGAAACCGGGCTTTGTTTTTAGCGTATGCCAGTCAGTTTGGCATTGCGTTCTCGTTCCAGTTTCATGATGTACCGCTGAATACTGGCTAACACGCTATTGGACATATTGATGAACTGGCAGCCGAGCCGGCGGTTTGATTTTCCATTGAGCAAAACCAGATCCTGTGAATTGCGTATTTGCAGTATCACGTCCACCAGACCTATGGTTGGTAAATCCAGTTTGCAATGCTCATAGATCACACCGATTGTGCTATCGAGAACTTTTCTTTCATCCAGTATGGCAATGCCGCCGCAGCTGATATCTACCAAAGCAAGCTTCAGTATTTCCTGTCTGTCTTCCAGTTGCACGGGTATTAGCGCACGGATAGGGTTGGAGAGCGGGGTATTGATACGATAATATTCGCGCCTTTGCAGACGTATCATATTCGTCGGTATCTCAAACTGCAGTGCAGGGCGGTCTTCGAAATCGATGCGTTCAAGATTGGAAGCTGAAAATTGTATGCTGATTCTGTCCAGCAAACCTTCAAACGACACTCTGGAGGCTTCAATAATGCGCTGATTTGCCAATTGACCGGGTGCACTGTCGATAATCACGAGGTTGGTGTCGTCATCAACATCAAGTATAGAAGTGATGAAAACTTCTGAACCATTATTGATCAGCATGCTGATCAATTGCTTGCTTTCTTTCAAGCCGCGCAAAAGACCGATGATTTCCCGGCGGGAATCAACTTGAAACGGGCTTTGATTTTCTGTACCCAGACTCGGAGGTGTCGATGGCATATTTTTATAATAACATTTAAAGAAGGGGCTGTTTAATTTTTTGTGGCCCTGAAGTCTCCGAAATTGTCTCAGACTTTTCCGTATCAATATGGTAAAGCCAAGCGAGCAGTTCTGCAACTGCGCGATACAAGGCGGGAGGAATATCCCGGTCAAGATCGACTTTCATCAGCAAGGAAACCAACTCCTTGGACTGATGTACATGTACTCCATGCTCTTTGGCTCTGGCAATAATTTCTTCTGCGATCAAGCCCTTGCCTTTGGCAACTACTTTAGGCGCTGCATCGCCATTCTGGTAAGCCAGCGCAACGGCATTTTGTATTGGTTTGACAGGTGGATTAACTGCGCTCATTTTTATTCACCACAAAAGACATCAGTGGTGAGCCGGCCATCTGCATCGCAGTTGCCAGTTCACTTGCATGATCCTTCAGAGCGGAGACAGTGGTGCTTTGCTCAGCCCGTAAGGACAGGCCCAGATTACTCGATTGCAGATTGATGATAGCCGTGACTGGCCCCAGGTTGGGCAAATCAAAGTGAACCACCGATTGCCAGTTTGCATCCTCAACTTCTTGTGGATTGCGATTGCCCGGGCTTTCTTTTTTTATCTCCCACTCAATTTTTTGCCCGGGGAAAAGCTCTCCTTGCCATCGTACAATATTTTGCTCAAGAACATTTAATTGCTGGTGAATTATTTGTCCCATTTCTTTATTCACCGGGTTTAAAGCGGTAGCAGAGTTGCTGACAGCCATGTCAGACGAGCTAATTTGGGATTGAGGCTCTGCCTTGATGTCATTGATAGGACGTTTACCCTGTGCCCATTCTGCAACATGCGATTCATAAAACAAGCCGCTGGTGTTGATCTGATGCTGGAGTTTGTTTGCTGTTGCACTAGTGTCCTTTAATTCTGCAACTGTCGCCACTACAGGCGTCTGACTGGCAATACTCAGTTTTTCGCCCTGATTTGGGGCAGTCTGCAAAATTTGGGTAATAAATTTACCTGTACTGCTCAGGGATGTCGGTGCGCTACTCAGGCGATCCGGCGTCGTATCAATTGCAACGGCATTGTTGAGGTTTGCCTTGTTACTGACTTCAGTCGATTTAGTCGTTGCAACTTCCTGAGTACTGACTTTAGGTGAATTGATGCTGGCATCATTGCTGATTTTTTTGCCAGCTTCGTTGACGGACAGATTGACTATGCTGGAAGTATCGGCTTTGACGCCAGACTCTGGAATACCTGTCCTGGCGGTAGTTTGAGAGCTGGGTGTCTCAACTTCGTCAGCAACAACGCCCAGATAATTACTGGCAGGCAGTTGCTGGCGTTTCTCTGCACCTGTGGCGTAATTTTGCGGTAGTGGGGTCGGGAAGTGAGCGTCGCCGTCATGTTCCAGCAGGAATGTGGGGCGAGGCTCGGTCGCAATAAGGCGCAATGGAATTTGGTCACCCGTCTTGCTACCTTCGGGTAACATCATTTTGGCAGTAATACCAGCTACTCTGACGGTAAAGCTGCCGTCCATCAATTTTGACAGGATCTCGCCCTTGAGCAATTGCCCGGTAACAAGCTGTGCCAGTTTCGGGGTGATGTCCTGCTTGGTTTCGCTAATTGATAGTGCAGCTGCTGGTGCCTCGATATTGGCAACTGGTTTGGACAGGATATCGAGTCGGGTAGCCATAAAAATCAGGCTGTATTACCTGCACCATAAGCATTGGATAATTTTCTGTTGGTACTGGAATTTTTCATCATATCTGACAACTGCGCCATCCATGGTTCAGTAATGTCACGGATTTCCTTGTCGTCAGCAAGAATTTTTTTGATGATGCGGACTTTCTTGTCACGCATATCTGCAGGCAGATCAAAAGGAATCTCGCTTTCACGTATGGTTTGTACGCGACTGGAGCAGTCACTTTCCAGTTGTTCCAGCAATTCCCAATTTCCTGAGCGTGCAGCTTCCAGCATGTTGCCTGTAATCGAAGCAACATTTTCATACAATGAGATCAGTTCCAGACTATTCATCTTGATTCAAGCCTCAACAAAGTTGGCAGGACGAGGTGACAATGGGTCAACATTCATTTTCGGGGCTTCAGTAATGACCTCTTTAGTGGGGGCAATGGCTTCCCAGGAAGTTTTCAGGTCACGCAATAAATTCTGAACTTCAGTGAGCATATGGTCGTTATTTTCCAGATTGGCTTGCAATAGCCTGGCCGTCATGTACTCGTACAATGAGTCCAGACTGACAGCAATTTCACCACCGGCTTTTTTATCCAGGCTGGCACGCAAGCCGTTTTCAATAATCGCTATTGCTTTTGAAATAGCCTGACCTTTGGAGGCGACATCTCCTGTACTCAAATGATGCACGGCATTTGAAATGGCAACTATGGCTCCATCAAACAGCATGACTATTAATTTGTGGGGACTGGCAGCAACAACGCCAGTCTCAATGCCAACTTTTGCATAGGCATTTGCGCCGCGCACTTGAGATGAGCCAAACATAGCGATTTATCCTCTCTGGTATTTTCTGATTGCTTACTGAATTTATTTCGTACTTGCAGTTAATGCTGCTAATTGCTGAGTAAGAAACGAACTCGTATTATTGAGGTTGCTTACAATTCTATCCAAAGCAGTAAATTGCGCACGATAACGCGCTTCTACATCGAATAAACGACTATTCAAAGTATCGCGTTGTTTGCCGATATCTTTGATACTTCTGTTAATGCCATCACTAGCGCTGGATATCGAGCCTGAAGTACCGACAACGGTAGAGAGCAGGGAAGATATCTGTGTTGCATAGCCTTTGGAGAAATTCAATGTCCCGCGAGCACCAATGGCACCGCCGCTAACCAATATCTTCAGCCCTTCAGTTGGCGTACTGGCCGCACCTGTCAAATATTGACCAACTCCAGATGCAGTGACGCCATTAATTTTACCTGCAACATCAACGCCAGCCGTTCCGGCCAGCGAAGTGCCAGTCAATGAAGCTGCACCTGTTCCTGTACCATCGGCCAGTGTGACGTTGGATGCACTGCCGTAGCGAGTGGATTGCAATTGCAGAAAACCACTACCATTGATGGTTGCAACTACGGTCGAACCATTATCTTTGAATATTGAATTGCCATTGATCGACGTCTGTATCAAAGTGGCGAGTGCGGATGAGGTATATGAGCCGGCAGCCAGGGATACCGATGCGGTTTTACCATCCAGTGTGACATTGACTGTTGTGCTGGCTGCAATCGTTGTATTGCCGGTAGTCAGGTCAAGATTTCCCAGCAGACCACCTTGTGTGGCAATCGCGGAGACTTCAACAGCATAAGAACCTTGTTGCGAAGCGCTGGTTGAGCTGCTGTAGCTGATCAGGCTGTCTGTGGCTTTACCAACAGAGGCAAACAAACCGCTGATTTCACTGTAATTAGTGTTTAACGCACTCTGTAATTTACTTGAATCTATCGCCAGGGTGCCGTCTTTTTGAAAATTGATACCTATGCTGGCAAGCGTCGTGATATTACCACCCAGGCCATTCACACCTGCGGTCAGGGTAGAGCGAATCTGGCTTTGTACATTGCGGGCAGTCGAATCACCAATCAGGATGCCGCCTTTTTTGGTATTTGCATCATAGCCAGTCAGGTTCTTTAATGTGGACTGCAGATCGTTATAGCCTTTGACAAAGCCATTGATCGCGGACTGGATGCCACTGGTATTGGTGGTAAGTGTCAGTGAGGTTGTGCCAACCTTGCCAACATTGAGGGTGGTGCCCTGAATCGCACCAGTGACTGCATTGGAGGCACTGGAAATGGAAATGCCATTGACGGTCAGTGCGGCATTTTGCGCAGTCGTTGTTTCCGTCAGGTTTTGTGTACCGGCAGGGTCGTAATTTAGCAGGTTTTGAATCGCTGCATCACCGGTAGCACTGATTTTCAGGCTGGATGCAGCCCCTGTTTTACTGGAATTAAGCACCAGATGGTAAGGTGTTGCGCTGCCATCGCCAACGATAGTCGCATTGACACCCACATTGGCGGCATTGATCGCATCACGTATACCTTGCAGTGAATTATTGGCGCCATCAATAGTTACCGTGCCGGTTGCCTGACCAGCGTCCTGGGTAAATGTAGAGCCACTATAGACGCCATTGGTGGCGCTACCGCCGGTAATGGTGCCAAACTGGAAGCTGATGGTCGTGCTGGTTCCGCTACCGATGCTGGCTGTGGTACTGAGTTGACCTGCACTTGAAATAGTTTGCGCCTGGGCAAGCTTGCTGACGTTGATATTGTAGCTGCCCTGTGTGCTAACACTGGTCGTAGTTGCCGAGACTATCGAACTATCTCCAGAACTGGCAGTCAGTGTCTGGAAAGTCCCGAGATTGCTCAGGCCGGTCACATTCGATTGAAAAATGCCAAGCGCACTATTGAGTGAGCCGTAAGCGGACAGCTTTGCTTGAAAGCTGGCTTCTTTTTTGGCTAATGTAGTCAGGGGTTGGCTTTCAACCTGCATTAACTTTGTAATCAGGCCATTAACGTCAAGATTTGCGCCTATGCCTGTTGATTGTATGCCCACGTTATTCCCCCTTGTCAGACCGTACTGTACTAAATTATCGGCTAAGGCAAACTAGACTTTAGAGGGGAATTTACCTGCCAATTTAAAATTTAGCCCAAAAAGGCCATATTTGTGAATTATGCTTGCTGTTTAATTAATAGTCCCTGCAATTTATCGAGTGAGCGAGAAATTTCAAGAGCTTCTTCTGAGGGAATCTGACGCAATACTTCTTTGGTTTGCTGGTCAACAACTTTGACCACGACACGATTGCTGTGCTCTTCAACACTAAATTCCAGGTTCTGGGACAGTGCTTGGATCGTTTTGTTGATATCGTTGACTGCTTTCGTCACTTTCTCTACTTCGGGTGGGGAAGTAGCGGACGAAGTCGCTTTGACAGCATCAATGGTTTGGGTTACAGCAGCAGATGACTTGTGTACCGTAGCGCCAGCATCTGAAGCAGGTATGCGGTCATTGATCAGTTGTCCTGATTGAGAAGCACTCCCTATCGATCGGATGTCCATGATCTTTTCCTTCAAGAAAAATACCCCTGACCAAAAATTTGGTCAGGGGGACATGCTTTAAGCTTAAGTATAGACCTAATTTACATAAGCCTACTGTTATTAACCACGCAACAGGGCCAGAACACCGTTAGGCAAGGCATTTGCTTGAGCCAGAATCGCAGTACCGGCTTGTTGCAGAACCTGACCACGTGTCAGTGTAGCAGTTTCCTGAGCGAAGTCTGCATCACGGATACGGCTGCGGGATGCTGTCAAGTTTTCAGAGTTAGTGTTCAGGCTTTCGATCGCAGAAGAGAAGCGATTTTGATACGCACCCAAAGAAGCGCGGGAGCTGTTGATCGATTGCAAGGCCGCATCAATGGTCGTCAACGCGGCGGTGGCCCCGGCAGCAGTGCCCAGATTCAGTGAGGATACACCAGCACCGACTGTTACTGTGGCAGAAGTGAAGCCACCTGTCAGATTGGCTGCTGTCAAACCAGTGCCAGTACCGTTAGCCAGAGTGATACCTGCAGAGCTGGTAGAAGTCAGGGACAGTGTCGATGTGCTGACATCAGTTGCGCCAGTTGCCGATACAGTAATACCTGTGTTGGCGGCGGCAGCAGCAGCATTTGTGCTGGCTGTTACAGTAACGTTGCGGCCATCAGCAGCAGCCAGTGCAACTGCACCAGTTGTTGTATTGAATGTAGCTGTAACACCTGTTTGTGTACTGATTGCATTAACCGCTGCAGCAACTTGAGCACCACGTTGAGCACCGGAAGTCGAAGCGCTCAAGGCACCCAGATTCACGCCGTTAATAGTGATGTCGCCGGAAGCAATCGCTGTTGCAGATGTGCTGGCTGTACCTGCAACTGTTGTGGAACCTACAGTCGCTGTAACGCCTGTGCTACCGCTGATCGCATTGATTGCTGCTGCTTTTGCGATACCGCTGCCTGTGGAGTTGGAGAAAGATACGCCGTCAGCAGCAGATGCGCCAACCTGGAAGCCGTTGATGGACAGGTCACCAGCAGCCAGAGCTGTTGTAGTAACTGCACCGGCACCGGCTACTGTAGTAGCGTAGCTGGAAGATGCACCAACACCCAGGGCGCTAGATTTTGCGCTGGAGATGGAAGCGATACTGATTTGGTCGTTTGCTGTACCGTTAGCACCAACTTGGAAAGTTTGTGCTGTGAAGCTACCGTCAAGCAGGTTCACGCCGTTGAAGTTAGTGTTGCTGGCAACGCGGTTAATTTCAGAGATCAACTGACTTGCTTCGTTGTTCAGAGCTGCACGATCAGAAACGCTGTTGGAGCCGTTGGCAGATTGTACGGCCAGATCACGGATACGTTGCAAGTTGGCACCGATTTGTTGCAGTGCGCCCTCAGCGGTTTGCGCCAGAGAGATACCGTCGTTTGCATTACGAGCAGCTTGATTCAAGCCGCCGATTTGCGAGGAAAGACGTTCGGAAATCGCCAGGCCAGCAGCATCGTCTTTTGCGCTATTGATACGCAAGCCAGAAGACAAACGTTGGAGGGACGTATTCAGAGCGGATTGAGATGTGCTCAAATTGCGTTGCGCATTCAGCGAAGCAATATTGGTATTAATGACAGCCATGGTGATTCTCCTTACCTAAGTTATACAATTTTGGCGTAGTAGCCTGAAACTTTGGTCTTTCGTGCTGACTATTGGACCGCCGTTGTAAAGGGTATCGGTAGAGACTAAAAAAGTTTTAGCGTGTTTCTGAAAATAAATCTTATTTTTTCTGCTCAAGTTTTTTTACTCTTTCCGCTTGTCGGCGCTTTTTTTAAATACTTTAGGGTCTAATTTGATTTAGTTTTCAGGCTTTATTTAACACATGGAAACAAAATCATTAGTTATAAAATAAGCCTGAGCATGATGGTTTCTGGTATTTTCCGATTTAAGCATGCAGTTTTATTCACTTTGACCGACAGCCTGTTAAATTGAGTGACAAATATACAAATAAGAAATTAAACCTTACCAAGGCGTTAATCATGGCAAAAACCGGTTTTGATACACAAAAGGCGATGCGTGAGGTAAATAAACTTCTTGCCGCGCACTCACTGGCCGATGCCAGGCAAGCCTGCCTGAATGTTATTAAGCATTTCCCCCATCATGCAGAAGCCTTGTATACCTTGGCAAAAGTATCTGGCGAACTAAACCGGTACGATGAGGCTATTGAATACTTGAAGCAGGCATTCGCTGTTACTTCAAATTTCTTTGGTGGCAGGAGCATTGCTTTTGGTATTTTCAATAAGTATCTGACAAACAAGGATTTTCCCCGATTAGAAGAGTCCAGTCTTTGGTTATCAAACTACTTGCCGAATGATGGCATCGTCTGGGATTATCTAGGTGTAGCGCGCATAGAGCAGGGTAAATTTCCTGAGGCTTACGAAGCACTGAGTAAGGCCATTGCCTTATTGCCGGGCAATCCACATATCCTTGTGAATATCGGCAGCGCCCTCATTTCTCTTGAGCGCTGCGCCGAAGCAATTGTCTATCTCGAGAAATCCCTGGCAATTCAACCTGATCTGGTTGTTGCGCTGAATAATCTTGGGAATGCCTTACGTTATATAGGCAGGACTGAAGATGCCATTGAAAAAATATCCAGTGCGATCAAGCTTAGTCCTGATTTGCCTTATTTATACAATAATCTTGGCCTTGCCTATCGAGAAAACAGTATGTACAGCATGGCAATAGAGCAATATCGCCATGCTTTGCGACTGCAGCCAGACCTGGTTCAGGTGTACCCTAACCTGATAGATGCCTTGCGTCAGAATGGCCAGGTGCAGGATTCCATACAATGTGGTCAGCATGCGCTGAGCTTGACCGAGGATTTACCTGAAATCTGGGGTGCTTACGGCGATACATTACGTGAGGCAAATCATCTTGATGCGGCGATTGAAGCTTATATCAAAGCACTATCTTTTAAAACTGATAATCAGTCATCCTTTAATCGCAAGATATACACAAACTTGCTGTTTTGCCTGAATTACCATCCTGATTTGACGCCCGAGGTCATATACAACGCCTATCACGAGTTTGATTTACGTTTTGGGGTGCCACTCAAATCTAACTGGAAAAAATTCAAAAATACACTTGCCCCAGGTAAGCGCTTGAAAGTAGGTTACGTCACCCAGGCTTTCTATAACCATGTGTGTAAATATTTTCTTTTGCCATTAATAGAAGGACACGACAAAAGTCAGGTTGAGGTGTATGCCTACGCCAATCCACCTTTTGATGATGAAGTAACAGCCTATTATAAGAAGCAGATAGATCATTGGGTGCCAACCCGGGATATGACAGATGATGTCCTGGCAGAGCGTATACGTGCAGATGGTATTGATGTTCTGATCGATGTGGCTGGTCATACGAACGGTAATCGCCTACCCGTTTTTGCCCGCAAACCTGCGCCGGTTTCCCTGCATTGGCTGGAGTATGGCTACACCACAGGTCTCAGTGCCATAGATTATTACTTGACTGACAAGCCCAGTGTTGACGACAATTGCGCCCATTTGTTTTCTGAAAAAATTTGGTGTCTGGATGGGCCTGCGTTTGTGTACAGGCCAGATACCAGAAGGGCGGAGTTGGTGTCGCCGCCGTTTGAGCAGACTGGCGTCATCACTTTTGGCAGCCTGTCTCGTTCGACCAGGATAAATCACAGAGTAGTGCGTGTATGGTCAACAATACTGGATGCGATGCCCAATTCTCAGTTGATGATCAATAGTGGTGATTTCAAGGATCCGCAAGTACAAGAAGAAATGGCGTCCCGTTTTATGCGTTATGGCATAGACAGGTCTCGTTTGCATATAGGTTACAGTTCCCCCTCCTGGGAAGTGTTAAAGCATGTGGATATAGGCCTGGATTGTTTTCCGCATAATTCTGGTACGACCTTGCTGGAATCCTTGTATATGGGCATTCCGTTTATATCCTTGATGGACAGACCTCCTGTAGGGCGCATTGGTGCCAGTCTGTTGACAACGATAGGACATCAGGAATGGCTGGCCCAAACTGAGGAAGAATATGCGCAAAAAGCCATTATCCTGGCGCATAATCCTGATGAATTGCGCAGGCTGCGCGGCAGTTTGCGTCAGGAGATGGAGCAATCATTGCTGATGGATGAACCAGCTTTTGCCCGCTCCGTAGAAAAAGCCTATCGCCAAATGTGGGAAATTTATTGTAAGGAGCAGAATGCATGAAAGCGGTGATTTTAGCCGGAGGACTGGGAACGAGAATTTCTGAAGAGACTCATCTCAAACCTAAGCCCATGATAGAAATTGGCGGGCACCCCATACTTTGGCATATCATGAAATCGTACTCGGCCCACGGGGTCAACGATTTTGTGATTTGTTGCGGTTATAAGGGCTACTTGATCAAGGAATATTTTGCTAATTATTTCTTGCATATGTCGGACGTCACTATAGACATGCAAAAAAATCACATGGAAGTCCATGAGCGCCATGCGGAGCCATGGAAGGTAACATTGGTGGACACTGGCGAAGAGACCATGACAGGTGGGCGGCTCAAAAAGGTCGCACGTTATATCCAGGATCAGGAAGCCTTCTGTTTTACCTATGGTGACGGCGTGTCGGATGTGGATATCAGTGCCTCAATTGAATTTCATAAGTCACACGGCAAGCTGGCTACTGTAACAGCCGTGCTGCCTCCTGCGCGTTTTGGTGCGCTGGAGCGGAATGGTGACCAGGTTTTGGGATTCATTGAAAAACCAAGAGGTGATGGAGGATGGATTAACGGCGGGTTTTTTGTTTTGTCTCCCAACGTGCTCGATTATATTGCGGATGAAAATGTCAGTTGGGAACTTGAACCCCTGTCTGGTCTGGCGCGCGCGCAACAATTAATGGCTTTTGAACATGCTGGTTTTTGGCAGCCTATGGACACTTTGCGTGAAAAGAATCTGCTCGAAGAGTTGTGGCAATCAGGGAGTGCACCTTGGCGGAAATGGTAAACCGTATGCTACCCGACCCTGAATTCTGGAAAGGGCGCAAGGTATTATTGACAGGGCACACTGGCTTCAAAGGGGCCTGGTTGGCTTTCCTGCTTCAAAGCATGGGGGCAGAGGTGACAGGACTGGCTTTACCACCCAATACTTCCCCTAATTTATTCGATGCACTGGCGTTGGGGCAGTGCATGAGCAGTCACATTGGTGATATCAGGGATTTTGAATTGGTGGCGCAGGTCGTGCGCGCGTGCCAGCCTGAAGTAGTACTGCACCTGGCAGCACAGGCGCTGGTCCGACCAAGTTATCGGGATCCGCTGGCAACATTTGCCACTAATACTATGGGAACAGCCCATATCCTGGAAGCGCTCAGGGAATGCAACAGCGCCAGGGTCGCAGTAATGGTGACGACCGATAAAGTTTACCGTAATCTGGAGCAAATGCGCCCTTACCCTGAAACGGCTGAACTGGGAGGGCATGATCCGTACAGCGCCAGCAAAGCAGCATCAGAATTAATTATCTCCAGTTATCGTGATGCATTTTTGGCGCAGCGAGGGCTGACTCTGGCAGTTGCGCGAGCAGGGAATGTGATCGGCGGCGGCGACTGGTCTGAAGACAGATTGCTGCCAGATGCTGTCAGAGCCTGGGAAGCAGGGCAGGTGTTAAAGGTACGGAGACCGCAGTCCATGCGCCCCTGGCAGCATGTGCTTGAGCCTCTGTCTGCCTATTTATGCCTGGCTCAGGCTGGATATGAAAGTGCTGGCTTGGCTCAAGCATGGAATTTTGGCCCTGAAGGAGCTGCTAGTGTACGTGAAGTGGTGCAACTGGCCCGCCAGGAATTCGGTCGCGGAGAGGTTGATTTCGCCAGCGAAGTTGAAGGTGTGCATGAAGCAGGCTTGTTAGCGCTCGATGCCAGCAAGGCGCGAAATGAATTGGCCATCGTGCCACGTTGGGATTTGTCTGCTGCTGTCTCGCACACTATGCGTTGGTACGCCGATTTTTCTGTGGGGATGCCAGCACGAGACTTGTGTCAGCGTGATGTCAACGCCTATTTTCCCCCGGGAGACTGATAGGGTTGATCTGTATGAATAACTTGCAACTTACATACTAGCTGGTAGTATGTTCAAAATTGTTTTTTGATGAAATGCCATGCCGCCTGAACGCTTTGAGTTAATACCAACACCTTTAGAAGGCTTGCATGTTTTGAGGCGTAAACCATTGGGCGATAGTCGTGGTTATCTGCAACGCATGTTTTGTTCTGGTGAACTGGCGCAATTTGGATGGCGGCAGCCAGTCAGCCAGATCAATCATACTTTTACCATGAAGAGAGGTACTGTGCGTGGTTTGCACTTGCAGCTTCCTCCCTATGCCGAGATGAAGTTGATTACTTGTTTAAAAGGGGAAGTCTGGGACGTAGCTGTTGATGTCAGAAAAAATTCCGCAACTTACTTGCAGTGGCATGCGATTTTTCTGACAGAAGAGAACAGGTATAGTTATCTGTTACCAGAAGGATTTGCCCACGGATTTCAGACCCTTTCTGATGATGTAGAGATGATGTATTGTCACAGTCAGCCTTATATGCCTGCGTATGAACTGGGACTGAACATCATGGATGAAAAATTGAAAATAACTCTACCCTTGGCGATATCTGAAATATCGGAAAAAGATCGCCAATTACCTTGGTTGGGTCATGAGTTTAGCGGAGTGAATTTATGAAATGCAGGCATTGTGAACATGTCTTGTCGAAACCTTTCCTTGACTTGGGAAGTGCGCCACCTTCAAATGCATATTTGCGTCCGGATACTCTGGAAAACCCGGAAACCTGGTTGCCTTTGAAGTTGATGATTTGCGAAGTATGCTGGTTGGCACAGACACTGGATTTTACAGGCCGCGAAAACTTATTTGATGCTGAATATGCCTATTTCAGTTCTTGTTCTGCCAGTTGGTTGCAGCATGCGCAACAATTTGTGACGAAGATGCGTCAGCAATTGAATCTGGATGCCAATAGTCTGGTAGTAGAGATCGCAGCGAATGATGGTTATTTATTGCAATATGTGCAAGCTGCTGGTATCCCCTGCCTTGGAATTGAACCTACGACCAGCACGGCAAATGCTGCGCGGGCCAAAGGCATTCCTGTTTTAGAGCAATTCTTTGGCATGGAACTTGCGCAGGAACTAGTTGCGAAAAGGCAATCGGCAGACCTGATGGTCGCTAATAATGTGTTGGCGCACGTACCTAATATTAATGATTTTGTGAGCGGTTTTGCCTGCTTGCTCAAGCCTGAGGGGGTGGCAAGTTTTGAGTTTCCGCATTTGCTTAATATGGTGCAGGAAAATCAATTTGATACGGCCTATCATGAACATTATTCCTACTTGTCTTTACATGCGGTACAGGTGATATTTGAAAAAAACGGTTTGCATGTATTTGATGTTCAGGAGTGGCCTACCCATGGGGGCAGCCTGCGCGTACTTGCACAACGTAGCGATACTATGAAATATTCGCTAGAGAATAGTGTCGCCGCCATGTTGCTGAAGGAAAGGGCCGCGGGTATTGCAGATCTGGCTTTTTATCAAAATGCTCAACGACAAGCTGAAAAGGCCAAGTTTGAATTATTGGAATTCTTACTGACTTGCAAGAAACAGGGGCAGCAGGTAGTTGCCTATGGCGCAGCTGCAAAGGGTAGCACTCTGCTTAATTTCTCAGGTGTCAGGCCGGACCTTTTATCGTATGTGATTGATATCAATGTGCATAAACAAGGCAAATATTTGCCGGGCAGCCGTATTTCTATCGTGACAGAAACAAGACTCACTGCAGATAAGCCAGATTATGTTTTGATTTTGCCATGGAATTTGCGTCAGGAAATCGTCAGCCAGTTAGACTATGTCCGGTCGTGGGGAGGGAAGTTCGTCACGGCCATACCATCGTTATCCATTTTTTAGCAACAGAGAGACATGTCATGACAAATGATCCGCGCGATGTTAACGGTGAGCGTTTGCAAAATGCCCTGCATAAATTAGGGCGCAATATTAAACACAGGGAAGAACTCATTGCCCTGTTAAAGAGAATGGAAAATGAAATGAATTTTCCTGATATCTCTGTGCGTAATGATATAACTGGTCCGATCATTGATGCCTTGCACGATGACACCGATGTATATGAGAAGACCTTAGAGGATGGAACACGTTTCCGTTTTCTGTTCCGAACCAAGATTGCACGCGATTTCATGTTGTCTGATCAGATTCACCCTGACCATGTGTGGGAGCCTCAGACGACCAAGCTTGTATTGGACCTGGCAGCATCAAAAAAAGGCGATGTGATCGTCGGCGGTGCTTATTTTGGTGACCAGGCAATTCTGGTAGCTAAAAAAATCCTCGACAGAGGAGGTGTTATACATGGCTTTGAACCAAATACTGAGCAAGCAGCCATGTTTGAAGAAAATGCCAGGATCAACGATTTGCCGAATGTCAGAGTAAACCGCCTTGGCTTATGGTCAGAGAGTAGTGTCAAACTAAAACTTGATGGCTTCGATTCATTTGCCAACTCAGTTGAGGCAAAAGAAGACGAAGATGGTTTCAAAACCATCAGTATTGACGATTACAGGAAGCAAAACTCTTTGCAAATCAGCTTGATACAACTAGATATTGAAGGGGCTGAATTGTCTGCCCTGAAGGGGGCCATGTCGACCTTGAAGCAGGATCAGCCCAATATCGTTTTTGAAGTCCATCGCACCTATGTAGACTGGAGTAAAGGACTGGACAATACTGACATTTGCCGTTTTCTGGCGGACTTGGGCTACAAGGTTTTTGCTTTGCGCGACCTCAATTCTCATTACAGCATGGCCGGGAAAAGAATTGAAATTATCCCGGTAAACAAGGTTTATCTTGAAGGTCCGCCGCATGGCTTTAATATGTTGGCAGTCATGGACGAAAGCTATTTGCAATCTGACTTATATCGTATCGTTGAAAATGTCAGCCCAAAACTATTGGTGCATAAAGATCCCGCACTTCATCATCCTGTCGATGGTTTTTAAGTCCCATGACAGTCATTGAAAAAAAAGCGACCATCATAGGAGGGCAAGGCTTTGTCGGTAGTTATCTTGCCAGCTATTTGCGGGCTCAAGGTTGGCAGTGCCATATCCCGGATAGAAACGAATTCTTCCTGGGTAAGGAGGATATGGGCTATGTGTTTTATTGTGCTGGATTGACGGCAGATTTCAGGCAAAGGCCTTTTGCGACCGTTGAGGCGCATGTGCAATTACTGGCAGGCGTATTGGAGCGTTGTAATTTCAGTTCGTTGACATACTTGTCCAGTACCAGGGTTTATTCCGGTGCAGCTTCAACTGCTGAAAATGCAACTTTGTCGGTCAGGTCATTTGAACCTGGAGACTTGTACAATATTTCCAAACTGATGGGTGAGAGTCTGTGCTTGAATAGCGGGCGAAATGTGCGTGTGGTCAGACTCTCTAATGTTTATGGTGAGGCTATGCCGGATACAAATTTTCTCGGAGAGATACTGGCAGAGGCAGTGACAAAAAAGAGAGTGATATTCCGAAGTTCTCCAGATTCAGAGAAAGATTTTGTATCCATACAGGATGTCGCCTATTATCTGACGGAGATTGCCTGCGCGGAAGGGAACGAGATATATAACCTTGCCGCTGGCAAGAACACCTCAAATTCGACAATTGCAGCTATTCTTCAGAAGACAGGGGTGCACTGTTCGTTTCAGGAATCTGCGCAAAAAATATGCTTCCCAAAAATCAACACAAGCAAGCTGCAGCAAAATTTTGGAAGCAGGACACAAGATTTTGCAAGTGATTTATCTACATTATTTACCCGCTACTGTGAGGCTGTATGAATCCAATAAAACAATTCGAAATAGAGAGAGATGCCCGCATTGAGCAACTTGGCAAAGATGTTGAATTCCAGGCGCAATCCAGAGATTGGTTGGAACAGAGTATGCGCAAGCAATATGTCTACAATTTTTCGTGGTTGGGTAGACCCGTCATCCAAAATCCGATTGATCTAATCGCGGTACAAGAAATCATCTGGCGGGTACAACCTGATCTGATCATTGAGACGGGAATAGCGCATGGAGGCTCAATTATTTTCTCGGCATCGATGCTTGAACTCCTCGCGCTTTGCGGCGGTAATCAGGATGCTAAAGTGTTAGGGGTAGATATTGATATCCGTGAGCACAATCGGGAAGCGATTTTGGCGCATCCTATGTCCAGAAGAATCAGTATGCTGGAAGGATCCAGTGTTGCCCCGGAAATAGTAAAGCAAGTGCAGACTGCAGCGGAAGGGAGAAAATCCGTTCTCGTCATGCTGGATTCAAATCATACGCATGAACATGTTCTTGCTGAATTGGCTGCATACTCGCCATTAGTCAGTAAAAGCAGTTATTGTATTGTTTTTGATACCTTTGTTGAAGATGTCCCGGCAGATGTGTTTGAGAACAGGCCATGGCAACCAGGTAATAGCCCCAAAACTGCAGTGCATGATTTTTTGAAAATGCATCCAGAATTCGAAATTGACCAAGGTATGCAAAATAAGTTACAGATAACCGTAGCGCCCGACGGATTTTTAAAACGCATAGCATAGATTGTTATTTATTATCCTTCTTAACATTACATTTTTCTTAATCTAGTCACAAATTAAAAAATTAAAGGTCATTATGGCAGTCAATTATTCGATGGTGAATTTTTACGGACTGAAGGATAACGAGGCATTTATCAAAGGGATTCAGCAGTCCGTGAATCAGATCAATGATCAGGTAGGTATTTTTACCGGCGATAATTTATTTACTTATAACCGCAACTTGAGTTTTTTAGGTGATGAGAAATTCATGGCTGCATTTAATAGGCACGCCCAAGACTCAACAGAGAAGTCTATCATCTGGCGCAATTATGTAACGTGCTGGGCTGCAAGGAACGCCTTGCGGTTGGAAGGGGATTTTGTCGAGGCAGCTTGCTATAAAGGCACCACGGCCAGAATTATCTGGGATTATGTGAACTCTGTGACTCCAACATCCAAGCACTATTACTTGTATGACTTGTTTGAGCATGATGATTCTATGCCGCATCATGCCCTGCCTGCACACAGCAATGTTTTGTATGAGCAGGTGAAGTCTCGATTTACCGAATTCCCTAATGTTCACGTCGTTAAGGGCAGAGTACCAGATAGTTTCGCCATTGCAGTGCCGGAAAAAATTTCATTCTTGCATCTGGATATGAATCATCCAGACGCTGAAATTGCTGCGCTCGAAGTCTTATTTGATCGTCTAGTACCAGGCGGCGCCTTAATTTTTGATGATTACGGCTGGTCTTATTACCGAAACCAAAAAATGGCAGAGGACCCATGGCTGGAAAAGCGTGGCTACCAAGTGCTGGAATTACCTACAGGCCAAGGCATGGTGATTAAGTAAACTTGCGTTTGTGACGATGATAGTCCAATTGACTATCATACAAGGTGCAAAGGCAATGTATTTCTTGATATATCGAATCGCGCGTCTGCTTCTATTGCGATGCAATTTTGCATCAAATAGGTCAGGTAATTAAATAAGGCCCTCAACGTTATCTGCATTGAGGGCCTTGTTTTTCTTGCTGCTGTTGTTTCCGGACGGGCGTGCTTGATGTCCTGAACGTAGCTTAGAGCGCACAGTACTAATTAGCCTTGATTACCCGGTTTTTTCCAGATTGTTTTGCTTCATACATCGCCTTGTCAGCACGCTTGATGGTTTCTTCCTGTGGTTCGCGTGAATTGCGCAAGGCAACGCCGGCACTAAAGGTGATAAATAGGCGCTGATCGTTGGCGGTGAAGAAGTGCTTGGTTAACTCCCTCTGTACTCGCATCATCGCCTGCGCCGCTTCTTCCAGTTGCGTCTCTGGCATAATGATGACAAATTCCTCGCCACCGTAGCGTGCCACGACGTCAATTGATCGCAGGGTTTGCTTGACAATGCGTACCAGATGAACCAGCGCTTCATCACCTGCAGCGTGGCCATGGGTGTCATTGAGTTTCTTGAAATTATCGAGATCCAGCAAAGCTACACATAGGGGAGTATTGCGGCGGTCGGCTCTGTCGGCCTCGCGTTCAAATACGTCATCCATGCCACGGCGGTTCAAGCTGCCGGTGAGCTGATCTTCCCTGACCAGTTCACTCATGTGAGCAAGCTTGTTTTCCAGTTCCTTGATACGTGCTTCAGCTTCGCTGACTTCTTTTTGTGCAGCGACGATCATGTCACGTGAGCGCAAGGTTTCGGATTGTACTTCCTTGGTTTCATTGAGGATATTGCGTATCAGATCACTGACTTCGGCGACATCCTTGGCTGAACTCAGTTGCTGCGAATATGCACCCATCTTATGCTGATATGCACCTGTGCTGTCAGCCATGGCATTCAATCTGTCGATAAACGCCGTCATCATGTTTTTGACTGAGGTTTTCGACTCGGCAATACTGTTTTTCAGTACGCCTTGCTTGTAGATGACATCCTTGAGACTGCGCGTAGCTTCTTGCAATGCACGGTGATCGATAGGGCCGGCAATGAGATTTTGTACAACTTCGATTTGACCACGCAACCAGTTGTCGTTATCCAGCAGATCATGGATATTGGTCAGCAATAAATCAAACAGGCGCAATAACAATTCCTGTTGTTCTGCGCTATCCCCACTTTGCAATTCAATTTGAAAGCACAACTGCTTCAAGCGGCCAGCAATTTGATTCAGTTCCCCTTCATTGACAGCTGTTTTGACCGACATGCCCAGACTTTCTGATTCGCCAGCCAGTTGCGGCGTGGGTTTCAGCAGTGAGGTGAGGGCGAGTGTCAAGGTCCGGTATAGCAAATCCTTGAGTATGCGCAGGCGTGGGTCTTCAACCGGACCATCATCGACCAGAGAGATATTTTTGCTGACAGCAGGCGCGGGTACCGGATCATCAACCAGGCTGATATTGTTAGCTGGTGCAGGCGGCGCAGTAATGCGCTCTGCCAGTTGCGTCAGGCCGCGGCCATAGTCTTGCCAGTTGCCAGTCTTGATCGCACGGCTGAAGCGCTGACCAAAGCTGGACATGTCACCAGTCGAAAGCTGCAGGTTGTTGGCAAAATTGGCCAGTAAAATTTCCGCTTCTGAAATTTGGGGTGCTGTTTCTGGTGGAGGCGTAACCTCTACCGGAACATCGGGGATACCTGCGATGTCATTATAAAGTTTGCGATAGGCTTCTGGTGTTGGCGCAATTCGCTGTATCGCCAATTGCCTGAATGTCTCGCGCGCAATATCAGTAGGGCTTTTGAATTGCGAATTATTTGGAGTTTTTGACATTTTGCTTTGCCAATGACCTTGCTAACAGGAGTATTGCTGACGACATCAACATTGCCGTTTAATCTACAAGCTGATTTTTAATGGCATAGTGCGTTAATTCAGCATTGTGCCGCAATTTCATCTTCAATAGAATTCTGGACCGGTATTCGCTAATGGTTTTTACAGAAAGTGACAATTCTTTCGCGATATCACTGACCGACTTTCCGGAGGCGATCAAAGTCATGGTTTGAAACTCACGATCCGACAAGGTTTTGTGCAGCGCATCTTCATGCTCCTGATTCAGATTATTGGCCAGTTCCTGAGCCAGTTGCGTGCTGATGTATTTCAAACCACGGGCCACCTGGCGTATAGCCTCCAGAATCTGAGTACTACTGCATTGCTTGTTCAGGAAGCCTGAAGCGCCAGCCTTCAGCGCACGCACGGCATACTGGTCCTCCCTATGTATGGAGAACATCAGTACGGCAATAGAGGGCTTTTCTGACTTGATTTGCTTCAAAACCTCAATACCATTCTTGTCCGGCAGGGCAATGTCGAGCAGCATGACTTCAAAATCCAGCTGGCGGCTCAGACGTATCGCCTCCAGCCCGGCTTCTGCCTCTGCAATAACCGCGATATCTGTTGTGGTCGAGATAATGCTTTTTATCCCTTCCCTGACCACGGCATGATCATCGACGATGAGTACATTAATTGCTGCTTTTTCTGTCATGCAAAATCCATTTTCTTGTTCAGGCGACCTGACATTAGCTGGCAAGTTATCGGTAGTGATATTGAATGCTAATGGCAAGCAAAGTATTCGTCTATTTTATAAGCTAAGTGTGGGCTTTCGGTGCCACAAAGAAAATTATTTTGATCAACTCAATTACAATGTACAGATGAGCAAAGCATTTATCAAAGAATCTGATCCGGACGACGAAGAAGAATTCGGCGCGCCAGCCATTCCTGCGGGTGTGAAAAATTACATGACGCCGCAAGGGCATCAGCGCATGAAGGATGAGTTTTTACATCTCATGGACGTGGAACGCCCCGAGATTGTCAATATCGTGCACTGGGCCGCCTCGAATGGCGACCGTTCAGAAAATGGCGATTATATCTACGGCAAGAAGCGCTTGCGCGAAATCGACAGGCGCATACGCTTTTTGACCAAGCGCCTCGATATTGCGGAAGTATTTGATCCCCGAATTCATCATGGTTCTGATCAAATTTATTTTGGGGCCACGGTCACCTATGAAAACCAACATGGTGAAGCACATACTGTCACCATTGTCGGTGTTGATGAATTTGACCCCCTGCAAGGCAAGATCAGCTGGATTTCCCCAGTGGCCAGAGCACTTATCAAGGCCAGGGTTGACGATACAGTGACATTGCGTACGCCAGGAGGAATAGAGGAGTTGACCATACTTGAGGTCAATTACCCGGCATAAGATTTCTAATTTCCTGATTAATCCACATGTCTATTGCTTATTCCAAACTCAACCATCCCTTGCGCGTGCCACTGGCCGCCGAAGTTCATTCCCGCCCCTCGTTGCGTCTGCATGCACCTGAGACGTTGACACACCTGGCCATTTTTGCCAGGAACGACGCTCATCTCGGTGGCGATAACTTGCTGACCCAGCAAGTCATACTGGGTGATTTTTGCCGGCACTTTGCAGTCGCCAGTCCATCAGGCGACGCCAAGTATTTCTTCCATGATTTTGGTCGTTTCCGCCTTAAATGGGAATGCCATACAGAATTCGCCACCTATACCTTTGTAGAAAACCAGGCCGAGCAGCAAGACGAAACCCCGCCAGAGGCGGAGTTGGCGCAGGTATTTGCGAATGCACCGATTCGCCATTTGCCACAACAGTGGTTGTTTGAATTGCAAGAAAAAGTCATGGTGGCGACCCATGTGGCACTTATTCCTGCCGCACAGGAATTTCATCCCCCTTTACCGGTAAAGCAGATATTTGAGGGCGGAGTGGTGGTTGGTAGTGAAGTCTTGAGCCGTGGCGAAGTGTGGACAGATTTTCTGATCCAGGCTGACGGTTTCAGCCGCTTTGTCGTCAAGGACAATGGCTTTCTGGACCAGCAGGCAGGTCGTACCGTGCAGCGATTGCTGGAGATAGAAACATACAGAATGATGGCTTTGCTGGGTTTGCCACATGCGCAAAATGCTTCTTTTGTGTTGAATGACATAGAAAGTGAACTGGTTACCCTGACTGCAGCCATGACCATGGCAAGTAATGGTCACGGTGAAGCAAGTTCTACTGACGCCGAGCAAAGCTTGCTGCGTCAAATTATAGACCTGGCTGCCCGCACTGAAAAACTGGCACTGGAAAACAGTTACCGCTTCGCCGCGTCCAAAGCGTATTTCAAGCTGGTGCAGTCGCGTATAGCCGAGTTGCGTGAGTTCAGGATAGAAGGAGTGCCCACCATAGGTGAATTCATGGACAGGCGCCTGGCACCTGCCATGAATACCTGTGAAGCAATTGTTCGCCGCCAGGAAACGCTCGCAGAGCGTATTGCGAATACCAATGATTTGCTGCGCACCAGGGTAGGTATCGTCCAGGAACAGCAAAACCGCAAGATACTGCAAAGTATGAACGCCCGCGCCGGTCAGCAATTACGTTTGCAGCAGGCTGTAGAGGGCTTGTCTGTTGTGGCGATCAGCTATTACATGACTGGCCTGGTCTATTATGCGGGCAAGGGCCTCAAGGCAATGGGTCTGCCCATCAATCCAGATATTCTGGCTGGCTTATCGCTACCTGTGATCGCTGGTGTAGTCTGGTGGGGGTTGCGCAAAATGCACAAGACCATACACTGACAATCAGTGTTAGCCGTGTTCCCTGATGATGCGCGTTACACCAGTCAGATGTTTGATGTTACGCATGATCTTTGCGAGATGGGTGCGGTCTTCTATCTGTATCGTGAAGTGAATATTGGTCATGTCATTGGCGTCGCCATCTTCCATGTTGACATGGCTGATATTCGCATCTGACTCACCAATTTCTGCAGCGATGCGGGCAAGGGCACCGCGTTCATTCGTCACAGTGACCGCAATGCGACAATCAAAGCGGCGGTTCAGGTCCTCACCCCAGTTCACGTCTATCCAGCGGTCTGGCTCTTTGATATGCAGGCGCTTGGCGTGTTCGCAATCATCTGTATGCACCACCAGACCCTGGTCGCGCTTGAGCTGGCCGACGATGCCATCGCCAGGTATCGGCAGGCAGCATGCTGCCAGTTGTACCGACAAACCTTCGCTGCCATAAATAATGACAGGGTCACGTTTATTATTGATCTTGTCACCAAATTGCTGGAAGGGAATGGACGGTGAATCATCTTCCACCAGATCCAGTATGTGTCTCGCTACCAGCGCTGCCATGCGTTTGCCTATACCTATGTCGGTATGAATTTCATCCAGCGATTTTGCACTGGATTCATTGAGCAGTTTATCTACCAAGGACGTTGGCAAGTCTGGATTCAAATTCACTGACACCAGGGCCTGCGCCAGCAATTGCTTGCCTAGTTCTGTCGACTCATTCAGGTTGATCGTGCGCAGATAGTGGCGTATCGCCGACCTGGCCTTGCCTGTGCGTACATAAGTCAGCCAGTTTGGTGTAGGGCGCGAATTGGGCGAAGTGATGATCTCGACGATATCGCCATTCTTCAATTCAGAACGCAGCGGCACCGGCTCGTGATTGATGCGGGTGGCTATCGCCTGGTCACCAATATCGGTGTGGATGGTGTAAGCAAAGTCCAAAGCTGTTGCTCCGCGTGGCAGGGCAATAATTTTGGATTTTGGTGTGAAGACATAGACAGAGTCAGGGAACAAGTCGATTTTGACGTGTTCCAAAAACTCGGCAGAATCGCCAGTCTGTTTTTGTATGTCCAGCAAAGATTGTAGCCACGCGTGGGTGCGTTGCTGCAAGTCAGTCAGGCTGCCTTCTTCATTCTTGTACAACCAGTGCGCAGCCACGCCAGATTCAGCCACATGATGCATATCACGTGTGCGTATCTGGAATTCGACTGGCGTACCGTAAGGGCCAATCAAGGTGGTGTGCAGGGATTGATAGCCATTGGTCTTGGGGATGGCAATATAGTCCTTGAACTTGCCCGGCATGGGCTTGTACAAGGCGTGCAAGCTGCCAAGCGCATAATAACTGTCACGGAAATCGCTGACGACAATACGGAAACCATACACATCCAGAACCTGGGAGAAACTCAGGTGCTTGTCATGCATCTTGCGATAAATGCCATACAGGGTTTTTTCGCGACCATAAACTTCTGCCTTGAGGCCAGCTTCGAAAAGGGCTGTTTTAACCGCATCCATGATCTTGTTGACGACTTCGCGACGGTTGCCACGGGCAGCTTTGACCGCTTTTGACAGGGTGCGATAGCGCATGGGGTAGAGATGCGAAAACGCCAGATCCTGTAACTCACGGTAAATATTATTCAGGCCCAGTCTGTGCGCAATAGGCACATACACATCCATGGTCTCGCGTGAGATGCGGCGCTTCTTTTCCGCAGACATGAAGTCCAGGGTGCGCATATTGTGCAAACGGTCTGCCAGTTTTACCAGAATCACGCGCACGTCTCTCGCCATGGCGAGCAGCATCTTGCGGAAGTTTTCTGCCTGGGCCTCTATCTGGCTCTGGAATTCTATTTTTTCCAGTTTGGAAAGGCCGTCAACCAGGGTAGCGACTGGCGCGCCAAAGCGCTCAATCAGCTCGTCTTTCTTGACGTCCTGGTCTTCCATGACGTCATGCAGCAGAGCAGCCATGATGGCTTGCACATCCAGCTTCCACTCGGCACAAATTTCTGCCACAGCAATGGGGTGAGAGATATAGGGTTCGCCAGACTTGCGTACCTGGCCCAGATGCATTTCATCAGAGAAGCGATAGGCTTCCTTGACCAGCTTCAATTCGCTGGCCGACATGTATTCACTGATGCGGTTGGTTAATGCAGTAATGGAAGCGACACCGGTATTCGTCGATGATGCACGGATACTATCTATCTCATCCAAAGGGGAGCTGTGCTTATTGATGCTACTGGCGGGGCTGCGCATGGCAGCCAGCGCGACTGAAGCTGAATCGGCCGGTTTGCTTTCCAGAGATGAATGACTGTCATTGAGGTTCATTCTGTGATTCCCGGCCGGATAAAGGCTTAAAGAAGGGGCGGCTAAGAATGCAGGTGCGGCGGTTTACACCGGCACTTTTTTCAACATTTCTATACCGATTTTACCTTCAGCGATTTCACGCAGGGCGATGACCGTAGGTTTGTCTTTAGAGTCAACCTTAGGTGTGTGACCTTGCAGCAATTGGCGCGCGCGGTAAGTAGCGCACAGTGTCAACTGGAAGCGATTAGGGATTTGTTTCAATGCATCTTCAATGGTAATACGTGCCATATTTTTTCCTCAATACTAAAAATTCACTAAATTGGGTTTGCGAATTAATTCGCGTTGGCGTGAATGCCAAGTTGGGTAAACAGCTCGTAGTGGCGTGTTGCCTGTTGTGCAAATCGGCAGCGCGTGGCTTTCACGATTGCATTCAATTCTGACAAGGCTGTTGCAAAGTCTTGATTAATAATAACATATTCGAACTCTGGGGAGTGCGCCATTTCACCACCAGCAGCCAAAATCCGCTTGGTAATGACATGCGGTTCATCCTGGCCGCGTTTTTTCAGGCGCTCTTCAAGTGCGGGAATGGATGGCGGCAAGATGAAAATGCCAACAGCACCAGGGAACTGCTTTCTGACTTGCTGCGCGCCTTGCCAGTCTATTTCCAGCAAAACATCGGTGCCTGAGCGCATCTGGTCTTCTATGATAATGCGTGAAGTGCCATAGTAATTGCCAAATACTTCTGCTGACTCCAGAAATTCACCTTGCGCCTTGCGCGCCAGAAAATCTTCCGGTGTGGTGAAATGATATTCCCGGCCATCTTGCTCTCCCGGGCGCGGCGTGCGGGTAGTGTAAGAAATCGACAGTTTGATGGCCGGTTCCTGTGCCAGCAAAGCATTTACCAACGAAGACTTACCCGCACCAGAGGGGGCGGCGACCACAAAAAGACTGCCAGCAGTCGTATTATTGGTTTTCATGGTGTTCCTCCGGTAGGGTTAATTCAGGTCATCAACAAGACAAAATTGGGCTGCATACTCCAGCCAGTCCTTTATCTCGACATATGCCCAGAGAAAAAGAGTGCGGGAGTATAAGCAAATGCGCCTGTTTATTCAAGGTTTTGCACTTGTTCGCGCATTTGTTCTATGAATAACTTCAATTCCATGGATGCATCTGACAATTCCTTGGATGCTGCTTTGGAGCCCAAAGTATTCGCTTCGCGGTTCAATTCCTGCATCATGAAATCCAGTCGCTTGCCAACCTGGCCACCTTTTTTCAGTATATGTCTGGTTTCTGTCAGGTGGGCCGACAGGCGCGCCAGTTCTTCTGCCACATCTACACGTATGCCGTACATGGTCACTTCCTGACGGATGCGGTCCAGTGCTTCTTCACGAGTGATGGTCTGGCCGGCATTGTTGCCGCTGGACTGTAAAGCCAGTCCTAAAGCCTCTTCCAGTCGGGTAGTGGCTTTTTGCTGGAATTGCTGGACTATTTGCGGCATCAGGGGCGTGATGCGGGTAACGATTTCTTCCATGGCCGCGATGCGGCTCAGTAATACCTGTTCTAGCGCTGCGCCTTCGCGTTCACGGCTGACGACGAATGCTTCCAGCGTCTTGTTGATGGTGTCATTGATGGCAGTCTGCAAGAATTCAGCATTGATTTCGCTTTCTTCTATGACGCCGGGCCAGCGTAGGATTTCATTGGTGCTCAAAGGCGTCGCATCAGGGAACTGCTGCTTCAGATTGACCTGGAAGCTCGCAAGCTGCTCAAGTAAGTTGGTATTGAGGCTTTTATTATGCGTTTCTGTCAGTTTTTTACCAAAACTGAAACGGCATTCCACTTTGCCGCGCGCCAGCTTGCGCGTCAGTGCTTCGCGAAACTGCGATTCAACCGAGCGAAACTCATCATTAATACGAAATTGCAGGTCCAAAAAGCGAGAATTAACGCTTTTGATCTCTATGGTAATGGTGCCAGCATCGGTTTCGTTGGTGCTGGTGGCATAACCTGTCATGCTGAAAATGCTCAAGGTAATTCCTTAAAAAAGCGTGAACTGTGTACTGGATTGGCAAAATTGCGCATTAGACACTAGGATATTCTTTACAAATACCGCAATAATCAACACAATCCGTTTTGTATAGTGAATTGGACGATTGATGGCCGCACAAAATAACGCACCTCTGCCAGATGGACTGGAAATTGCCGGATACCGCATTGTAAAGAAAATTGCGTCCGGTGGCTTTAGTATTGTATATCTGGCTTCTGACGAAGATGGCAACGCAGTTGCAATTAAAGAGTATTTGCCCAGCTCTCTGGCTTTACGCCAGCAAGGCGAACTGGTGCCGGCAATCTCGAATGAGAACTTGCCGATTTACCGCATAGGATTAAAGTGTTTTTTTGAAGAGGGTCGTGCCCTGGCACGTATCTCACATCCGAATGTGGTCAGCGTTATCAATTTCTTCCGCGCCAATGAGACTGTGTACATGGTCATGGCCTATGAATCAGGCCGCTCATTGCAAGAGCACATCCTGCGTCGTCGCGACAAAGGTGAAAAACCGCTGGTGTCAGAGCGTTTTATCCGCCGCATGTTCAATCAGGTCATGAATGGCTTGCGTGAAGTGCATACCAATAAGCTGCTGCATCTGGATTTAAAACCGGCCAACATCTACCTGCGCCTGGATGGTACGCCCATTTTGCTGGACTTTGGCGCTGCCCGCCAAACCCTTAAAACTGACATACCCAAGCTCTACCCAATGTATACTCCGGGTTTTGCTGCGCCAGAGTTGTATTTAAAGAATGGCAATCTGGGGCCATGGACTGACATTTACAGTATCGGTGCTTCGATTTTTGCCTGCATGGTAGGCGCGCCACCACAACCGTCAGACCAACGCAAGACCAGCGACAAGATGGAAGGGCACTACCGTAAGCTGGAGGGTTTATACTCTACAGAATTGATAGAGGTGGTCCGCTGGTGTCTGCAACTAGACCCGCTGGAGCGTCCGCAAAGCGTGTTTGCCCTGCAAAAAGCCCTGGCTATCCAGGCACAGCCGCAGCGTGAATTGACCTTTATGGAAAAAGTGACACTGAAGTTCAAGACCCTGATAGGCAGTGCAAAAAGAAAAAAAGTCGAAAGCGATCATACAACCATACAGGAAAGTACCCTGAATTGAATATGTTGCGTATTCGCCGCTGGTCAGCCTGGAGCTAAAGTAGTTTATTCTCAGGTCTGTTTTTATAAATAATCAATATAAAGTTTTAAAAATCTCATGCGTTTTTCCGTTTATCAAGAAAGTCATATTGGTGGCCGCAAGGTCAACCAGGATCGAATGGGCTACAGCTTTACCCGCGATTCGATTTTGCTTTTGCTGGCGGACGGCATGGGTGGTCACATCATGGGCGAAATGGCTGCTGCCATCGCCATGCAAACCATAGGTAACTTGTTCCAGCAGCAAGCCCACCCCATGATAGGGCGGCCTGAACGTTTCATGGAAGACAGCTTTCTGGCTGCGCATCAGGAGATACATCGCTATCGTGCCATTAATAATTTGCCAGAAACACCACGCACTACCATCGTTGCCTGCCTGATACAAAATGGCTATGCCTATTGGGCACACTGTGGTGATTCCCGTCTGTACTGGATGCGTCAGGGGCAGATTTTATTGCGTACCAAAGATCACTCCCGTCTGGAAACCCTGATCGCTCAGGGTAAGGTTGATCCGGCAGAAAGACATACCCATCCTGACCGTAACAAACTGTTTAACTGTCTGGGTGCGCCAAATGCACCTATCGTTGAATTATCACGTCGTGCGGTGTTGCAGCCCGGCGATTTGCTGTTGCTGTGTTCGGACGGTTTATGGTCAGTCTTGCCAGATCATATGCTGGCGCAGCGCCTGCACGACCACACCATCGTACGTGCCGTACCTGAGTTGATACGCTCAGCGGTCGATATCGCTGGCAAGCAAAGTGACAATGTCACAGCCCTGGCCATGATGTGGGAAGGTGATGACCGTATGGATAATTCAACCATCATCTCTACCAATACTTTGCCAATAGGCTCGGTCACTACTACCATACAGGCACCAGTCGACGCAGAAATTGAAACCACCGATGGTGATGTATTCAACGACGCTGAAATTGAAAAAGCCATAGCAGAAATTCGCAACGCGATCCACAAATCATCACGCATCACCTCCAAGAACTAAACATCATGTCAAATTCATTTCGCCCTAGCGGGCGCGCACCGGATGCATTGCGTCCGGTGGTTATCAGCCGCCATTTCACCAAGCATGCAGAAGGTTCTGTCCTCATCGAATTTGGTGATACGCGCGTTATCTGTACTGCCAGCATCGAAGACAAAGTCCCTGGCTTTTTAAAAGGCAAAGGGCAGGGCTGGATGACAGCAGAATACGGCATGTTGCCACGTTCCACGCATAGCCGCATGGACAGGGAAGCAGCCAAGGGCAAACAATCTGGACGTACGCAAGAAATCCAGCGCCTGATAGGCCGCTCCTTGCGTTCTGCCTTTGATCTGGAAGCCTTTGGTGAACGTACCCTGCATATCGATTGCGATGTGATCCAGGCTGACGGCGGTACCCGTACTGCATCCATCACTGGTGCCATGGTTGCTGCCTATGATGCGTTTTCCAAACTGGTAGAGCGTGAAGTCATTCCTCGCGTACCACTCAGGCATTTTGTTGCGGCGATCTCGGTGGGTGTCTACCAATCACATCCTGTGCTGGATCTTGATTATCCTGAAGATTCTCAATGTGACACAGACATGAATGTCGTCATGACAGAACATGGTCACTTCGTTGAAGTGCAGGGCACTGCAGAGGGCGAAGCGTTTGACCGTATGACCATGAACACCCTGCTGAACCTGGCGCATGACGGCATCGCCGATTTGATCGCCTTGCAAAAAGAAGTATTGGGTTTGCAGGTAAGCTGATTGGAATCACAAGTATATGAGTATGAGCAAAAACCAGAAAATAGTCCTGGCCTCGAATAATCAGGGCAAACTCAAAGAGTTTTACCAGATACTGTCACCGCTGGGCATAGACCTCAGGGCGCAATCTGAATTTGAGGTGCCTGAGGCTGAGGAACCTTATCCCAGTTTTGTAGAAAATGCCCTGACCAAGGCCAGGCATGCATCGCGCCTGACTGGTTTGCCAGCACTGGCTGATGATTCAGGCATTTGCGTCAATGCTTTGCAAGGCGCGCCTGGTGTGCTGTCAGCCCGCTTTGCTGGTGAACCCAAGTCTGATGCGCGCAATAATCAAAAACTGATTACAGATTTGGCTGGTGTTGCAGACAAGTCAGCCTATTATTATTGTGTGCTGGTCTTTGTACGCTCAGAATTTGATCCCCAGCCTGTGATTGCTGACGGTGTCTGGGCAGGTGAAATTATTGCAGATGCCCGTGGTGAAAATGGCTTTGGTTATGATCCACACTTTTTCATCCCTAGTTTGAACAAGACTGTCGCCGAACTCGCAGCAGCAGAAAAGAATCAATTGTCGCATCGTGGGCAAGCCTTGCGCGCCCTTGTTGAAAAACTGAAATGATACCCATCAAGCCCATAGCGGCAAGCCAGCCTGTACAAAAAAAATCACCGGATTTATCGAATATACCCGGTGACGTGGCCAGCCAGTATCTTGCGCCAGGCAACCTCAACCTGACGCAATTGCCGCCGCTATCGCTGTACATCCATTTCCCCTGGTGTGTGCGCAAATGTCCTTATTGCGATTTCAATTCGCATGAAGTCAAAGGCAGTTTCGACGAGTCAGCCTACTTGGACGCCATGCGCGCCGATCTTGAGGCGGCATTGCCACTGATCTGGGGTCGCAAGATTTACACCATCTTCATCGGCGGGGGCACGCCCAGCCTGATGTCAGCGGCTGGCCTGGACAGATTGCTTTCTGACGTGCGTACGCTATTGCCACTGGATGGCAATGCAGAAATCACCATGGAAGCTAATCCCGGCACCTTTGAAGCAGAAAAATTCCGCTCTTATCGCCAAAGCGGCATCAACCGCTTATCGATAGGCATACAAAGTTTCAATTCCAAGCATCTGGCAGCCTTGGGTCGTATCCATGATGGTGATGAAGCACGCCGTGCCATAGAAATTGCACAGGCGAATTTTGATAACTTCAATCTCGACCTGATGTTTGCACTGCCAGGCCAGACTCTGGATGAAGTAAGGGAGGATGTGGAAACAGCGATCTCTTTCGCACCGCCGCATCTGTCGCTATATCACCTGACGCTGGAGCCAAATACTTACTTCGCCAAGTTCCCGCCGGCCATACCTGATGATGACCTTAGCGCAGAAATGCAAGACATCATCCATGGTCGCATGGCTGCAGCAGGCTATGGCAATTATGAAGTCTCCGCTTATGCGCAAACGGGCAGGGCATCCAAACACAATTTGAACTATTGGAATTTTGGTGATTACCTCGGCATAGGTGCCGGTGCGCATTCAAAAATATCCTTCCCGCACCGCGTAATACGTCAGGCACGCTACAAGCAACCAAAGGCCTATATGGATGCCATGGCTGCTGGCAACTGCGTACAAGAGTCGCATGAAATTCCTGTGGATGAAATGGGTTTTGAATTCATGTTGAATGCATTGCGCTTGCAGCAGGGCTTCAAGGTCAACCTGTTCCAGGAGCGCACAGGCATGTTGCTCAACACCATAGAAAAAGAATTGCTGATTGCTGAGAATAAGGGCCTGCTCTACCGCGACCATGAAATCATTTGCCCAACGCCGCTGGGCAAACAATTTTTGAATGATCTGCAGCAGATTTTTCTGGGCGGCGACTAATTCACCTGCATAGTTCACGCAATAAAGCATGGTATTTTTACCACATGCTTTATTGGTGAAATCTAAAATATCTCCTATCCTGATAGCTGCGTAGCCGTATTCACAACAGCTGCTGCAAAATCAACAATTCGGCGATTTTGTGCTTGTTTTCTGGCAATTGTGTCAGATTAGGCTCACCAAGTATCAAAATACCTCACCTGTCGCTTTAAATTGTGTTGCAATTGGTTAAGTCCCAAACTAATATCTCTACCAATTTTTGTAACATTTGAAGTCTTTCTTTATGACTCTTGCTCGTGGAATTGGCACTTTTTTGCCCGTGATGAATAGCAAGCAGCAGTTGCTTGCCTTGCAAACTGATTTTGGTGCTTTGCCAGTCAGTGATGTCATTGCTTTGCTACAGTTTTTGCATGAAAAAGAAATCTTTTCCAGGCTTTCTGGTATTTCTGTTCTGGTTAAAATCACAGACCCACTCTTGATCCCGGCAGACATTGATACTCGCCTGCCACTAGCACGCATACTTTTGTGTGTGCCAGTAAAAGCTGCCGAAGATAAAGAAGTGCAAACCAGGCTTAAATATTTCAGTTCGCATGGTGCCCGGATTGTTGTCGATGATTTGCAAACGCACGACCATGCCATCTGGGAAGGCGCAAAAAAAATCAGCGTTGACTGCAGCAAGGATATTCCCGCACACGTCAAACCCTTGCTGCTGCGCCTGCATGGCGGCAACCATCTGGCGCAACACCTGCCACATGCAGCCTTGCAAGAGCAGGCCAATGAAGCCGGTTTTAAATGGTTCTCTGGCGATTATGCATTTCACCCACCCGTCAGTAACAAGGCCGCCGATGCGACAGCCAGAACGCGGCTATTGAAGCTGCTGGGCCTGGTTGCACGTGATGCCGAATCGCGTGAGCTGGAAGAATTATTTAAACAGGATGCGACACTGTCTTTCATGCTGTTCAAGCTTGTCAGTTCTGCTGCCTTTGCACAAACTGTGCGTGTATCGAGCTTTGGTCAAGCGATTAATCTGCTGGGTCGCAGGCAGTTGCAGAGATGGCTGCAATTATTGCTGTATGCACGCCAGCAAGATCATCATGGTGGTTTGAATCCACTGATGCCACGCGCCGCTTTCCGCGCCAGCCTGATGGAGGCAATTTACCTCAAGCGTGGTGGCAACAAGGATGAGCTTGACTGCGCCTTCATGGTCGGCATGTTTTCATTACTCGATAAACTGTTCGGTAATCCTCTGGTTGAAGTCTTGCAGCCACTCAATCTGAATACAGAGGTGCTGGATGCCTTGCTACACAAGTCCGGCGCACTGGGTAAAAGCCTGGATCTGGTCGAAAGAGCAGACCGGCCTCTCAAGGACTTCGATCCAGGCTTGATAGAAGAACTTGGTCTGACCGCGGATGATTATTATGACTGCATGATCACTGCTTATGCTTGGGTGAATCAGGTTTGCCAGGACATGTAGATGACTTCTTTGCATGCGATAGATGAACTTGAAGTCGGTGCTAGTCTTGGTGAAGCAGTACTATGCCTGCAAGGTGAGGAGCTGGATGCTGCTTTAAATCGCATCGTCAAAGAAGTTTTTCATGATGCCAATGCAGCATTCAAACGCGGCAAGCTGGACGAACAAAAGACGCAAACCGATGTGCTGTGCATGGCTTCACCTGAAACTTATTACATCTTATCCGGCAAAAAAGGGCAGATCAACGAAGCCGATCTGAGCAAATTAAATACCCTCGCCAGCCTCACGGCCAAACTGTTTTCCAAACGCGCAAAACTTGATCAAGAGTTGCAGGCCTCTGCCCAGGCGCAGTGGCAACAAACCCAGATCATAGACCAGATACATGAATCAGTTGTTACCATGGACTTGGCTGGTTTCATCCTTAGCTGGAACCGTGGTGCAGAGAAACTCTTTGGCTATACAGCGCAAGAAGTCATCGGCACCAATATCCTGTTTCTGTATGACGATGAAGATGAGTCGGGCGTACATCTGTATGACAGTTTTTTGGAACACGGCGGCCGTGAGATGGAAGTCCGCCGCAAAAAAAAATCCGGTGACGTCTTCTGGGCCAGCCTCAGCCTGTCACCTCTGTGTGATGCCCATGGCCTGCCCATAGGCATCATCGGCTACCTCAGTGACATTACTGACCGTAAGGAAGCAGAACAAAAAATCAATCACCTTGCTTATTACGATGGCCTGACCAATCTGCCCAACCGCAGCCTGTTCCGCCAACTCGTCGATAATGCACTGTTGCATTCGCAAAGAAATAACACCAGCGCCGCCATCATCTTTCTTGACCTGAACCGCTTCAAACTCATCAATGACACCTTGGGGCATGACGTAGGTAATGAATTACTGCGTCAGGTGGCAGCCAGGTTCTTGCTGACCCTGCGCGAAAACGACATCGTTGCCCGCCTGGGTAGCGACGAATTCGCTATAGCAGTACTCGACATCAACCAGCATTTTCATGCCAGCCTGGTGGTGCAAAAACTCTTGCAGGCATTGAACGATGCCTTCATTGTCTCCGGCCATGAATTGCGTGTTGGTGCCAGCATAGGCATCAGCGTTTTCCCGCAAGACGGCAATGATGCCAATGCCTTGCTGCAAAAAGCCGATATCGCCATGTACAAGGCCAAACGCAGCGCTGGCAATGTGTCCGGCAGCTTTGTTTTTTACAGCGACAGCATGAATCAGAGCATCGCTGGAAGGCTGTATTTAGAATCCAGCATGCGCAAGGCCCTGGAAAACCAGGAATTCTATTTACAGTACCAACCCAAGGTCGATATACAAAGTGGCAAGATCATCGGTGCAGAAGCCTTGCTGCGTTGGCAGCATCCAGTAAAAGGCTTGATCTCACCGGCAGAATTCATCCCCATCGCCGAAGAAACCGGCCTGATCCTGCAAATCGACGCCTGGGTACTGGAAACCGCCTGCGCCCAAGCCAGAGAGTGGCAAGACAGCGGCATAGCGCCGTTTCGCATCGCAGTCAATGTCACGGCGAGAGAATTCACCAACAGCCTGCCACTGCGCGTTAAAGAGGCCCTGCATCGCTATCAGATTTCCCCGCAATGGCTGGAACTGGAAATCACCGAAAGCATGCTCATGCACAGCACAGAAAGCGTGATCGCCATCATGGAGCAAATCACCGCCCAGGACGTCGTGCTGGCTCTTGATGATTTTGGTACCGGCTACTCCAGCCTCTCATACCTCAAACGTTTCCCGATAGACACGCTAAAGATAGACCGCTCATTCATCCTCAACATCCCCACAGACCAGAACGACTGTGCCATTGCCAGCGCCATTATCATGATGGCCAAGCAACTCAAGCACAAAGTCATCGCAGAAGGCGTAGAAACCCGCGAACAACTGGCCTTCCTCATCAACGCTGGTTGCGACGAAGTGCAGGGCTACCTCTACTCCAGACCCGTCAGCCCCCAGCAATTGCTCACTTTGCTGGATAAAAATTTCCATTTCGAGATTTGACCCTTGCCCAAGCATCGCACAAAGGTTATACTATGCGGCTCGGAAGCTTGGCAGAGCGGTTGAATGCACCAGTCTTGAAAACTGGCGAGGTGTTATAGCCTTCGTGAGTTCGAATCTCACAGCTTCCGCCAACGAATACGAAAAAGCCCTTGATAATCAAGGGCTTTTTTATTTTCAGCGCCTTGTAAGAGAGCGCTTTGAATGCAAGATTTCGTAGGCTCATTTAACAAAATGCGGAAAGCCTTTCCGCAACTACCCACTTATCTAGTCGGTTTTACCGACTCGCCAATACGTCGATACACAGTTTCAGTTATCTGTTTGTCACTATGCCCCAATAATTTGCTGGCATCTTGCAAATCTAATATCTCGCTGGCCGCTTTGGGGCGAATGTCCCTAAACTGAAATTGCATAATCGTGCTGGCCATATCCTCGTCAACCGCAAACCTTGCGTTTTCCGCCGCAGCAGACCGGGCGCGCTCAAAGCGCAGGCGCAAGGTCCATTTGTTTAACGGCTGATCCTGCATAGTTGTGATAATGTTCGATTTATTGATGCGGTGAGGGCGGCTCAAGATCCTGTCCAAAACTTTACCTAGCTCAGAGCGTATACCGTCCTGCTCCAGCACAATGCGCAAAAACTTCTTCGTCTTGCCTTGTTTAACCAGCAAGGCACCATCCTGTATATCTGCCACCTTCATTTTCAACACATCACCTGGCCGTTGACCGGTCAGATAAGCCAGGTCCATTGCGTCTTTCAACTCGTCGCATGCAAGCGAATACACCGCGTCCCAAATTTTCTTAGATGCATAAAAATCCCGTGGCTCTTCCTTATTCTTGCGTACACCCCGGCAAGGATTCTCGCGCGACGTATAACCCCATTCCCGCGCAGTGTTAAAAATATGCGACAACAACGCCAGCTCACGGTTTGCCCTGATCTTGGCTGACCGCGTATCCCGATACATCGCAATCATCTGCGGCGTAATCGCATCAATTGGTGCCGTATCAAACACGGACCGCAGCTGCTTGATCGAGTCCATATTATCTTTTTGCGTACTACGCGCCTTGCCTGGCAAAATGTGCCGGATATATCGATCAAACACGTGGCTCATTAAGCTCGTATCCGTTGGTGCCGCAACACACTCCAGCTCGGCCCATTTACGCTTTGCTTCGTTCAAGTCCTTGCCAAGCGGAATTTCTTTGCGTTTTCCGTCCTCAGTGCGTGCATTGTAGTAATAGCCCACCCAATCTTTGCCTCCCTTGGTGGGGCGAACACGCATTAACATGCGCGGCGGGAGATCTCTTGCATTCTTTTTTGGTCTCATAAAAATTAAGATAATTTAGAAAAATCAGGCACCCAGGGTGCTGAAGGCGCAAAGCTGGCAGGATTTACGCCCGCAAGCCTTAAACGTGCGTACAAGCGGCCAACGACTGGCTCCCCGTTACGTTTCAAGTGATAAACCCAGCTATTGCTTTTAAGCCAGGCTACCTGGTCCTGCCGGCGCGGGCAGCCGGTGATACTTGCCAGTTCATCGCTGGTCAAGGTTTCCGACTCCACTTTTGTTTCAAAAATTGAACTCATATAAATCAATCAGCGTGGTACAAAGCCATTGTCAGCAAGCGCATCTGCAACCTTTAATGCACCTTCCTGCATCAAATAGGCTTCATCCATACTGCCCGCAAGCTGTTTAAATTCTGAAAATCCGACACGTTTAAAAAATTGGGCTAAAGCCTGGGCCTGATCAGCATTCATGTATGAAGTAATTTTTACTGTTCTCATTTCACTGCACCCCCACGTTTTCATTCACGATTGCCGCCACTGTTTCGGCATCGATACCCAACAGCCTGGCCACTTCATCAAGCCGGGCAGCGTTTGCCTTACCGGGCGCGTACGTGATGGCGTATGCCTGCAAAATACGGTGTTTAGCAACGATCATTTCCCACCTCTCACAGGGTTCACAGTGACGCCACACGCACCGAAAAAATCATAGGCAGCATCGAACACGGCACCGGCCTCCTGGGCGATGGCGAAGTATTGAAACTCGCCCAGGTCAGTTTTTACTTTGACTTGAAAGCTCATTAATTCAGTCCTTTCATGGTTATTTTTCACGCTGGAAAATCCAGCACTTAACAGAAGAAGAGGGCGTGGCTACGGGGGATTGCGTGCAGCGCAGGACGCTGTTAACCACCTTGTTAGCCTCGATAAATTTGCGGCGGCTGCTGGTACTCAGCACTTTTTTAAGGTCGCGCAAGGGCGGCACCTGCTGGCGGCGCTCTGTGGCCACCTGCAGGAAATGATTTAAATTGACAGCGATCTGGCTTGAGTCGCGTGAATGGTTCAGGATCGACATATCACCGGCGTCCAGGTAGTCAAAAGCCTCCCAGAATTCCTGCACCAGCACATGGTCGTTATTGATAACCTGCTGACGTTCCTCAGCCATCGTCACGATTTGGGCTTTTAACGCGGCCTGCTGTGATTCAGACAGTTTCACCACCAGTGCCAAGGCATCGGCCAGCGCCAGCATCTGGGCGTGTGTTTCCACCAGGCGGGGCATCTTGATATTCTTGTTTTGGCGCAGCTCTTTTAGGTAGGCGGGCGTGTTCGTACCCACTAGCTCCATGATGGCTTTCTCGCGCTTGGTGGCCGCCAGAATGAAGCCTGAAACCTGTTCCACAGACATATACTTCAGCTTGTCTGCTGCCTCACCGGACGCCGCCGTCTGCGTGGAGCGGTCAAAATACAAATGTACGATCCGCGACAAAATCGCTTCAGATGCATACACCGGGTTGTTTTGAGATATCACGATAGAACCCCGAAAAGGCGGCTCGTAAGTCTCATTCCCACCCGTCGCCATGCCCCTGGCGCGTGTACTGCGGCCGTTATAGGCGGTTTTCAGCTCGTCCCAATCAAATGACTTCACATGGCTTTTTTCATCGCCCATGCGCTCCCGGTCTGATTCAATCAGCACCACCGGCAAACCAGATACCTGGCTAAAATTCCGTGCACGGGCGGCCAGGCTCGATTTGCTGGGGTCAAAGCCCTCATAGCCGTTACGGCCAAACAGTTTCCAAAGGAATTCAATCAGTGTCGATTTACCGGCTCCGGCTTCGCCTACCACCTCCAGGAATGGGTAGGACGATTGCTTAGACCTGATCTGCTCCGCAAACAACGAACCAAACCAAAAGGTAAGGGCGACCAGCCCCTTGGCTCCAAAAGCCGTCCAAATCAATTCCAGCCAGTCCGTGCGGTAGTCGTTGCGGTCGCGGTTGATTGTCAGGTGCACCGACTTATTCAAAGACTTGATCGACAGCTTGCCGATATCAAAAAAGTCCTCGCCGTTTACCTCATTCAATACGCCGTCTTTTATTGCCACGTCACCCAACACATAGCAACCATGCTCAAGGCTGTACCCGATATAGTCGATAGTATCCACGCGCTTGATGTTGTAAAGCTGGTCCGCCAGGATGCGGTCAAGCTGCTGGCTGCTGCCGCTAAACATCGCGCCTGCAGCCATACCCAGCAGACGCTTTTTAAACTCTGCTGAACTCGCTATCTGGGCAGCTGTGAACGTGTTCTTAACCGGCTTACCGTCATGCGGGAAAGACACCCGGAAGTAGTACCAGCTCTCATTCGTGATCAGGTTTTCTTGAAAATACAGCGCCCTGGGCAAGCAATTGGCTATTTGCCGCACCATGCTCGATGTCACCAGCGCCTGGTCGCGTAATGCGTACTCAGACAGGCTTTTAGCCTCCTCGCTGTTGTCTTGTTGCTCCCTGGCCTTGTTATACCGTTCCAGATCGAGGCGGAACCAAAACAGGCGATTGCCAAAATCAAAATAGAATTCTGTCTGGTCGCCATCATGCTTATAGATGAGCAAGGCCTTTTCTGTCGGCGTCCTGGCCAGCAGCAAGTCACCGTGATAGCGGTATTCCTCGATATCATCATCAGTCAGCAAGCCGCGCTGGTGCGCGTCATTCCAGTCCAGCTTTCCTTTACCCTTTTGCGGGATCTGGGCGGCCTGGCACGTCCAGCCGGACGCCTGTGCCTTTTCAACGTGCTTCTTGCTAAAACTGCGGCCAGCGTTGTCACCATCCAAAGCCCACACCAGCGTGCAATCCTGGTTGCCGCAAGATATAGCCAAATTGCGTAAAGCCTCGTCTGGGTAGTTATTGCAACTACCCAAGGCCACGGCAGCAATGCCGTGATGCATCAGCGCCAGGGCATCAAAAACACCCTCTACCAGCCACAATTCATCTTTGCCCTCAAGCACCACATTGTCAGGCTTCCACCACAAGCCGTAATACTTGGACCCAAACTTAAAATGCGCCTTTTTTTTGCCAAAGCGGTGCGGTTGATCAATGATCCTTTCCCAATAGCCATTCGCAAACGGAAAACGCACCGTCGCGCTACCTATCTTCAATTCCTGGTCAAAGTAATATTCCTGCGTATACATCCCCTGAACCTTAGCCAGCTCAAAGCCACGGCCGTGCTGCATATAAGCATCAGCTGCAATATTCGGGTTTTGGTTCTGTGGTGTCGGCTTATAACGGTCAGACCAGTTATCAAACAGATCCGCATACAACTCTTTGACGTGGAAGGTTTCGCCGCAATTGTTCAGGCGGCCGCAACGCAATACCCAAGGGTGTTCTGCATTCGTGTACAGCTCTTTTTTCTTGCATGCCGGGCATTCGCCGCCGCGTAGCATGCCGCTTGAACCTGGCTTGAATTTAAATTCAGCCAGACGCAACGTAATTTCATGATGAAGTGATGAATCCATACGATCTATTCAAAGTCGCCAGCAGCGCGGCGTTTAAAGTCGGGCACTTTGGCCCTGAGTGGTTTAGAGGAAGGTGCAACGACAGGCTTGCCGAACAAATGTGCCGGAATCTGCCCGCACCAGCAGTGCGCAACCATTTCTAAGTAGTGACGAATAAACGGCGACATCTGCTCAAATGGCACCGAAACATGCAAAGCGGTGTGCACCTGGCGAAGTTCGTCATCTGTGGGTTTTGGGATAGACATGATTTTTTGTGACGTCACGGTAATTTGTGCTGTTCTTCAATCAACAACTGGCGGCCTTCCTGCAGCAGCCGCACATTGCGGCAATATTCCTGCTCGGCTTCCACGTCCCCCAAACGCTCTGCAATGCCCTGCAGACGTTCGTTTTCCGTGACGCCCAGGCTGATAGCGCCCATCAGGGCGACGTACACTTGATTAGGCAATCTCATTGCGCTGCCCCCTTAAAAAGTTGAATTTCTGTTCCCGCTGACGGTCGCGGTATTCCTTGGCGCGCTGGGCTGCACTCTTGGCATTTGGCTTGCGTGGGCGGCCCCGGCCGGGCTTGTTAAAAATGTCGCGGGTAAAATCATCACCAGGCTGTTTCATGCTCACCACTCCCCGGCAAGGCCGCCAAGATCGTGGATAACTTCCCCTATCAGGCTGCGGTTATACAAACGGCTCATCATTGGGCCGCGACGGGATGACGCCAGCAGCTTGTGTATCTCTCGCGCTAATACAAAACGGGTTGCAAATGTCAAACGCATGGTGGCCTCCAAAAAATTTAGGCAAAAAAAGTCCCTCACGCCTGAAAACAGGCATGTTCACTCATCAAAAACGGGTTAGGGTAGGGCGGCTAGATCAGCGTCATCCGACAGCCAAGTTCAGCGACAACTGGTTCAAGGCAGCCTGCCTGGCATGCCTTGATATAGGTATCCTGACCTTATAGTCTGGTGTGGCAGACAAAGACAAGGTGCGCAATACCTCAAGGCCAGCCACAAACACATGGCCGCAATCGACGTTATTGCAGCGGTACGTGATTTCTTTAAACATGGGTGACATCGTGCGGCTTTTAATGGCGCGCACACCTTGCGTGCAATGAGGGCATGGCAAACCGATTACTCTCATTCCGTTGTCCTTTCAAAATCTTCAAGTGAAACCAAATTCATTGCGCGCCCGCTGCCCGTCATTCTTTGCATACCCAGGCGCAAAAAACGCTTGGCTAAAAATTCAGCCGTTTCATCAAGGTCACGCAGCCCCCATTGAACACGCACTTTTTCAAGTATTTCTAATTCAGCGTCCGTGAAATCGGTATCGAGTGAAGGCATCTTCTTGTTTCGTCTACTTCAAAATGGCCTGATGGTGTCTGTCAAAGTAATTACTTTGCAGATAAGATTTCTGGGACTTGCTCGCCCAGCAAAGCGATGGCTTCGCGCAAGACCAGATCACGCATAAATGCTGCAGGTTGATCGCCCTGATAAGCGGCCATGGCTTTGATTAACTCAAATTCATAGTCATCAAAGCGGATCATCATTTTATTGGTCTTGATGCGTCTTTTATCTGCGTACATGGCGGCCTCGCTTATTTGGAGTCAGTAAGTTCACGTTCGTAGTCCGCCAGGCCGCGCAAATAGACCATGCGCGCAAAAGCAGAACGGGAACGCACTTCCTGGGCGGCGTATTTGTCTGTCTTTGCCATTTCTTCAGCAGACAGCCGCAAAGCGAGAGGGAGAGCCAAAGGAATTTTTGGCGCACGACTAGCAATAGAGGGCAGGCTCATAATGTATTATTAAGAGTAGTTACAGGGTGTAGCTAATATATAAGTCAATTGAATTCATGTCAAACAATATTTTAAGTCAAATGACTACATTGGGCGGAAGGCTGAAGGAAGAACGCCTCCGCATTGGGTTAAATCAAACGGATTTTGCAATACTCGGTGGCGTCCAAAGAGATGCCCAGCTCAAATATGAGACAGATAAAAGAACGCCGGATGCGGCTTATTTCGGCGCGCTGTTTGCTGCAGAAATCGACATTCAATACATCATCGCGGGAGTGAGGTCTACCAACGCATTAAGCAAGGATGAAACTGAATTACTTGATGGTTATCGTGGTCTTGATATCCGTGGAAAAGCAGGCGTCCTGGGCATGATCAGCGGCATGGCCGCGCCTCAAGCAATCAGTGGAGCAACCAATCTCGGCAAAGTAGGCCAGCAATTCAACGGAAATATTACGGGATCAAAGACAGTAAATCTGATCGGGAAAAAAACAAAGAAGTAGAAGCCGACAACAGCCAAACGATTGACATAGAAGCGAGTGTCGGCCAAGCATACTTGGGCCATTTTAATGAAGCACCAAGACTAACTACGTACATGCATATCAACGTTGGCTCAGAAACTGAGCCAACAAAACTACAAATCCAAACCGCAGATAAAAGAGCTGACGTCACCGTCATGCCGCCGCTGGCGATACACAACACGATCTGCAATAAAAAATCTGATGACGACTGCGACAGTTGCCGATCTGGGGCGCTGAGTCAAAATAAACTCAAACGCACAGCTACCTATGCTCTTGCTGCCTGGGCCGTTATGACCTGCGCCGTTTTAATGACAGTAATCATTCCTGCCAGAAGTCAGACAGGGGTTGATCCTATTTCATCCGACCACTGCTACATCAATGGCGCCCATCACTCAATTGGCACAGTAGTGAGAATGCAAAATGGTGAATATAAAGAGTGCCGGCAAATAAGCAAACAAATTCCTCAATGGGGAAGTTTGAGTAGAACCAAAATCAAGTAAAAATTTGCAAAAAATAACATTTGTTTAATAAAAAACAACGCCAGTCAATTAAAGAAATGAAATGTCTTATTATCATGTACTATGAATCTATGTAACTAGATGTAACTTCAATTTTCCTTGTGAAATGAAGTCAGAGACATCCTTGTTACTTGGTTAAATTGAGAGAAAAGAAAGGAAAATATGCGCTACTGGTGGGTTAATCAAAATCAAACGCATAAAGAAGAGGTTGCAGGCGGATTTATGTGGTCGCCAAAGGTCAAATTAAGAGGCGGCAGGAATCCTTATTATGACTTTATGAAAGAGGTCGAGCCAGGCGATGTCGTTTTCTCTTATTACAAACAGCAGATTCGCGCTATAGGGATTGCTACCGCAAAAGCCATATCTGCTCCAAAACCATTGTTTAAAAACGGCAGCGAGACATGGTCTGATGAAGGTTGGTATGTCAAAGTTGATTTCTCAATACTCAAACTGCCACTAGCCCCTAAAAGCCACATAGCAAAACTGCGTGCAAAGATGCCTGAGAAGTATGCGCCGCTTCGTGAAAATGGCGATGGAAAGGAATTCTATTTGACGCTTTTGCCGGATGAATTGGCATTGTCTATATCTCAGTTGATTGGACGTGAATACGGCCAGATCGTTAAAAATTTGACTGACAATGCAGACTATGAAGAAGCAGAAATTGAATCCTCTGTTTACGCGATAAAGGGCCGCACAACCATCGATGTCACTACGAAAGAACAACTGATCAAATCCAGGCGGGGGCAGGGGATATTCAAAGCGAATGTGCGCTTAAATGAAAAAGGCTGCCGTGTTACTGGGGTGACGGATCTCATTCATTTGCGGGCGAGCCACATCAAGCCATGGAAAGACAGCACGGATGAAGAAAAACTGAACGGCTGCAATGGATTGCTATTGGCGCCGCATGTTGATCACTTGTTTGATCGCGGGCTGATTTCGTTTGAAGATGACGGCCGTTTACTTGCTTCGCCGGCGCTTGATGCTGCTGTACTTTCTGCCTGGGGGCTCGCTTCAAAGGTGAATGTAGGCCCTTTCAATACAGAGCAAGTCGTATTCTTGAAATATCACAGAGAGACCGTGCTTAAAAAAATGTAAGAAGCGTGAACCGTTGAAGGATTTTCTAATGCAAGACTTATTATATAAGCGTAGCAGTGATATGCGTGAAGCGAGAATGGGTGCACTCAGTTTTTAGGACTGGAATATGGAAAAAAGATATCAAGTATTTGTAAGCTCGACCTTTGCTGATCTAAAAGAAGAGCGGCAATCCGTGATGCAAGCATTGATGGAATTAGATTGCATACCCGCGGGCATGGAATTATTTCCAGCAGCAGATGAAGACCAATGGGAGTTTATAAAAAAGGTTATTAGTGATTGTGATTACTATCTATTGATCATTGGAGGCCGTTACGGGTCAACTACTGATGACGGCATTAGCTATACAGAAAAAGAATTTAACTATGCTGTCGAATGTGGGCTGAAAGTTGTTGCTCTTATTCATGGAAAGCCAGACGATATCCCGCTCAGAAATTCGGAACAAGATCCTGATTTGCGAACTAAGCTTGTAGCATTTAGAGAAAAGGCGAAGACTGGTAGATTGGTGAAATTTTGGGAGACTCCGGAGGTACTTGCTGGCCAAGTTGCTTTAAGTATGACTCAGACAATTAAACGATACCCTGCTGTGGGGTGGATACGCGCCAATTACGCGGCTAGCGAAAAAATACTTGCAGAAATAAATGATCTTAGGAAAGAAAATGCTGAGCTTAAAAAGTCACTCAAAGATTTTCATTCAAGGCAAGGCGTGGTATTTGCAGATATCGCAGATTTTGACTCCCAATTCACAGTGCACGGCACTTATTTTAGCACCAATGCTAAGGTTTTAAAATTCACATCGACATTATCTTGGAGAGAATTATTTGGTTTGTTGGCACCGGAATTATTTGAAAGTCCAAATGATGCATATGTAAAAAAACGACTCACAGATCTACTTTCCCAAAAAGAGAAAATTAGCAGCGTAGGCTTCAGTCAATCTATTGACGATCAAGAATTTAAAACAATAGGGATACAGTTCGTGGCATACGGGCTCATTACTTTTAAGAGACTTCAAGCAACAGATGGTCATATAGCGCTTTATTGGGTATTAACTCCGAAAGGCGAACAAGCAATGATTGAAAGTCGCATGATTAAGAAGGGTGAAGATACATCGACTTAGGATAGGAAAAATGATAGTTGAAAATGGGGTAGTTTTAACATTCAAACATCGCGCAATGAATATTTTTACTAAAACTCAAATTACTAGATTGGTGTTCTGCGATGCGGAATAATATTTCAAGCCCTATTTGGCAAAAAGGTTCGTCAGAGGACGGGACAACAGATTCTGAACGCTATCTTGCAAAATTAGCCCGGAAAACGTTTCTCAATTTTTGGAGTTATTCGAATCCTTATACTGACAAAAATGGCGGAAGAGAATTATGTGACTTCATGATTGTATTCGGAGATGATATTGTCATTTTTTCTGATAAACACTGTGAATTTCCTGACATCGAAAATATTAAAACTGCCTGGTTTAGATGGTATCGGAGTGCCATTGAAAAGTCGTCAAGACAATTACTTGGCGCCTCCACATTTATTGAACGGTACCCCAATCGAATTTATTTGGACCCTGGTTGCAAATATCCCTTGGAGATACCACTCCCTTCTTCTGGAAAACAGAAAATACATTTAATCGCAGTCACTCGAGGATCTGCTGATGCGTCAGCAAAATATTGGGGAAATGGTAGCTCAAGTAGTTTGCTGATTAATACTACAATTGAAGGAAGTGAGCATGAAGCACACCCATTTATGGTGGGATGGCCAATAAAAAATCGACGTTTTGTTCATGTGCTTGACGAATTAACACTTGATATTCTCCTTGGTGAATTAGATACCGTATCTGATTTTGTCAGTTACCTAACAAAAAAAGAAGAATATATATCAACTGAGGGGGTCGACTTTATCATTTGTGGCGAGGAAGAATTACTCGCCTCCTACATTTTGCGCCCTAATGAGGAATACATAGGATATTCGTTTCCGCCGATTCCGTCAGGCCACGAAATGGTTCGATTTGATGAAGGAGTGTGGAAACGTATTGTTCAGAGCGATGGATATTTTGCATGGAAAAAATCGTTTGAGATTAGTTATGATTGGGATCGCCTCATTGAGCATCAGACCTCACACATCCAAAAAGGGACGGCTGCGGTTCTAGAAAAAAGAGGAATCGAATTGCTGGATATCTGTGTGCACGAACGCATACTAAGGGCAATGGCAGAAGAGGGGCGTGTTGCTAGACGAACTCTCGCCGAAGCTCATAGAGAATTACTAACAAGAAAATGTTCGGAAAACAGACTAGTTAAATCGATTGTTATTCCCAATCGAACCAATCGAGCTTATGTGTTACTGGTTTTGAAACAGTCAACTTGGCAAAATTATGAAGAATATCGAGAGGCGCGCAGACTGTCACTGGCTGGCTTTTGTCGAGCCATTAGATTAAGGTTAGAAGGAATCAATGAGGTAGTCGGCATCGCGTCTGAACAATCTAGCTCTTCAATGGTGACGCAGGACTTTGTGTTTTTCCAGTCTGAGGGCCCAATCACTGAAGAAGAAAAAGAAATGGAAGTTGCCACTTTGCGTGAAGCAGGTATATGGAAGCCAGATTGGAAATGCGTTTAACTTTTAGCTTACAACGGCGTGCGGTGACTGGAGCCGTGGGGGGGCGGCCTCTCGTCTTTGTTCCCCTCCTCCAATAAGCAAAAATAGCAGACTGTCTTTTTTGACCGTGGGATGGGGGCAAGTCTGACATTCGTACATTTCCTACCCGGAGGGTGATAACTCCGTTATTAATCGCCCATACCCACTATTCGCTACAAAGCAGTGTGTAATGGTTTACCTCTTCAATTTCGGTAAATCATTATGAACGATTGCTTGAGAATTTTTCAGAACTTGCGGATCTTCGGTTTCAGTTCGTGAGGTAAAAGGTCCTATTTTCGTTTCAAGAAAATCAAACCACTTTCTGCCGAGAGCATCGATAAAATTTACCAAATCGTTGTTAGCTCTAGAACTATATGCAGGCACCCATAGAAGCTTTGGTTCGTCTATGCCCGATAGTTCAACATAACGATTGACAGTTATATAGAGGAATGCATCAATTGAAGAGTAACTGTTTTGTAAAATATCACTAACTAATGAGCGAATTAAATGTGGACTGATCGACGTAAATCCGTCATTAACCAAAATTACTATTCCTGTAGAAGTTGTAATGTTGAATTTTTCTTTAGTTTCTTTAATCTGTCTGTTAGCTTTCTTCATTATTCGAGTAAGCGACGGGCGAAAAATTCTGACAAACTCCAATTTAAACCAGTTCGGATGTGTTCCATCCCCACCAAGCATAGCGGGTCGCCAGTCGGGGTCCTCTACCATTAATCGTTGCATAAGCGCATCAAACTCGCGTTTGAAGGCATCAGACGACGAAAACTCCGTCACAATCTCCTTTAGTTCCAGAACTATGGATTCGTTAGGGAATAGAAAATCTGCGTTTTGAAAATTTCTGGGTTCTGGAACCAAGTCCTCTACAACTCGCCCGTCAACTGAACGAACAAAATCTCTCCATGTTTCCTCTACAGGTATAGGATCGTGGGGGCCATTTTCCCAAAAACCTGGAATGTCTTTATGCATGTCGGTCGCCAATCAAAAAAATATTACCAGGTGGTCACTAATCGCAAGTGTTATGAGCTTTTCCTTAGCATATCATCAGAGGCAAGGAGTCAGGTCTAACATTGCTACATTTCAAGTCTTGCGGGCGATTACGTATTGCTTGTATGGTTATAAGTGACGATTTCTGGGAAACTAGAAAGCGTTGGGGTGGAGGGACAACGCGTTGCATCTGCAGTTTTCACTGACAGACTCGATTAGCATAGGCAAGGGGTCAGGTCTGACATTCAAACATTTAACCCGGCGGGCGATTGCGCGCCGCTAATCGCAGCTACACGGGTTAGGTGCCATTGAATAACTTTATTCAATGGCTGACAATATCACACACATACCGGTGAGTATGAGATGACAATAGATGAACTAAATAGAATTTCCTCTCTACCAGATGTATTAGGTAAAAAACAACTTGAGGAAGAATTTAAGTTACTGGTAAATGCAATGCAGCAAGAGCCAAAGAGAGATCAGAATTTAACTATCATGTCTGCTTTATTTGAGTTAGCAGAGCGTCAATGGGCGACTTATGAATTGTTAGCTAGTGAAATTAAGGAACAAATCGAAGAGTTGATACTAAAAATCTGGGATCAGAATGATTTGGATTCTACTGAAAAGTTAGTTGGTACCATAGCTCATTTGGGATTGCCGAAAGCTTTTTCGGTTTTAATTTTGACAGATCCCAAAGATTTAAATAGTGAGATAAGAACAGAAATTGCTTCAGCCATAGTTGAATTTGGGGATAACGTTAGTGATCCTTATTCAGGCATGAAATAAAGCCGTGAAAGAAACCGCAGCGGCGCGGGGTCAGGTCTGACATTCATACATTTCCAACCCGGCGGGCGATTACGCGATCTAATCGCCCCTACGTGGGCTCACATCCAGGCAAACTATAACTTATGAGTCAGTTCTATTTTTTACCACCTAAATACATCGAAGATGAGCATGGTGCGTTGGGGGAATGTATCTCTGGAGTCCTGTACCTCATCAAGGCACGTGGTTCTAGACCAAATGACGCCTTTACTGCACTCAGTATATTCGATCGACTATTTAATGGATTAGGGCAAGGTGGGGAATCTGTGGATGCATGGGAGGTTTCACGATGGAAGCATCGCAACCTCGTCGAGATAGACAATGTTTCAGGCGATTTTAATGAAAACGACTTCATAGTTTGGGTGGACGAATCCTCTTACTTTAAACCTAACTGGCGTGTATATGAAGAATCTGAGTTTAAAAGAGTTTTTGTCGAATGTTGCCGCAATTTTATAGTTGAAAATCCTGCTTTTTTAGAGGATGTATCTGATGCACTTGCGGCAAATGGTTTGAACGTTGATTGAGCCTGTGTGGGCGAGGGGTCAGGTCTGACATTAATACATTTTCAACCCGGCGGGCGATTATGCGCCGCTAATCGCCCTTACGCGGGCTGGTCACTTCGCCATATGCGCAGCTAAACTTAGTTACACGGGCTTATTCCACCAGCGCGGACAGGTTTAGCGGGAAATTAAATATTATTTTTCCTAGTCCAAAACGGCTCTCCGTCTACGGCTTCATATTCCTCCAAAGAGCGCTTCTTATCCGTCATGAACCCGGGCATGTTCGAGATGACAATTCTGATCGGTTCGTATTGATATCCCGGATATGATTTAAATGTTTCGTAATTCATTTTTGTCGAATCTTTGCAGTGCGTAAAATTTTCAAAATATTTTGAAAATAGCCCTGCAAGCGTTGCTTGTTTTGGGTCTAACCATGTTTTTGATGACGGTTCAGTTATTCTACTCAAATCAATTTCGGAGATAGGCACATTTGCAAATACGTGTTTGACCTGGTCCATCAAGATTTCTGCACTGGCCAATTCGTCAATACATAAATACTTACGATATAGCCTGTCCGTCAAAATAGACCAATCCTGCTCAGGGATCTTATGAACAACATATTCCTTTACGCAATCGAAAAAAAGCCGGACATCGGCAGCGGGACCAAGCTCACATAGCGATGATCCACCCAAAAAAGCAATTATCTTCATTTTCATTACTCGGTAGATTTGATTGGAGTTAGTGGGCGCTGGGTCAGGTCCGACATTCATACATTTCCAAGCCTTGCAATTTAGTTAGCTTATCATTATTGCTCTAACTCTTCTACTGGCCTCGCGTCCTTTTCCTCCAGCCCCTTCCTCGTCTCCATCTCCAATTGCGTAGTAAACCCCTGCGCCGTCACGATGTGCGTGGTTTTGACGATGATCCAGTCTGTTTCCCCAATAGGTGCTTTTAAGCTGGGGATGCGCACCCCTATCATTGGCGTAATGTCTGGTCTGCCCAAGGCTAGGGTAAATTGCAGAGTGGCCTTGCCACGCTTCACCCGGTTCATTTCTGCTTTTGCTGCTTGCTCTGCCGCCTCTTGATTGGGGTAGGTGTGCCGCAGGCGTTTTGGGTTGTCGTCTTCGCCTATCAGTTCGCTTTTTTCCTTGGCGTCGTTGGGGTCATGCCATTGCGCGCGCACGCCGCTGTAAGCGTCGCGGCTGGCGGTGTGATAGCGGTGTTTGTCGCCGTCGCGGCGTTCCAGGGTGATGGTGGGTAGGCTTTCGCCTTTGCTGTTGCTGCCCTCATCGATAGGCAAGAATAGCAGGGCGTCTTTTTTGACGGTGGCCACCGCATCAAAGCGTTTGCCCAGCCGGTTCAAGAAATTAATATCTGATTCATTGGTCTGGTCTATGTGGTCGATGACTTTACCCTGCAGGCTTTGGCTAACCTTGGGCGTTAAACCATTGTCTTTGGCAATCTGGCCCACGATGTCGGCAACGGTTTTTTGATCAAAGCTGCGGTCTTTGCGGGTGCGTACTGGCTTTGCCATCTCTGCACTGCGGGCGCGTAGGACCAGCATATCTGGCGCGCCTTCGTGTTCCACCTCATCCACCACAAAGCTGCCTTTATCCACCATGCCGCTATGTTCCCAGCCTAGCTGCAAGGTGATCTTGACGCCTTTACGCGGGATTGCCACGCGGCCATCACTATCATCAATGGTGATGTTCAGCTCGTCCACGGCATTTTCTCTGGCCTCGGTCAGTGTCAGGCTGACCAGGCGCGGGTAGATTTTGCTGGTAATGTCTTGGCCGTCCAGGGTGATGGCAAAGGCTGGTTTGTTGTGGCTCATTCTAAATCTACCTCTTCCCATTCAATCACATCATCGCCCAGATCCGGGCCGCCGGTGTGCGGGTCCACTTGGTCGCCTAAATCTACGCGTTTCAAGTTGATAGAAAAATCTATCCTCTGGGGCATGCCGTCATCCAAAAAGGTGTTTTTGCCCTTGGTTAAGTTGGTGATCAGAAACTGCCCGTATATCCGCCCGGTGCCTTCCACCAGCACATAAGCGTCACCAGCATCGCCCATTTCTTCCAGGTCATCCAAAGACGCCGGGTCACCGGCAAAGGCCGGGGCCATCCAGCCAGACAGGGTGATGGTGTTGTCACCTGGGCCTAAAAACTGGTGCGCGTCGCGCTCGCCCACGCGGCTGGTGTTAGGGTGCTTCCATTCGATTTGTTGCTGGAATTCCTGATACGCGGCCGTGGACAGGCTGAATACAAACTGGCCTAAACTCATCATCATCTTGGGTTGTCCTCCTTACGATTCGTCATAGTCATGCATGGCAGACCGGCGCTGCTGTGCCTGCTGGCGCTCGCGCCTGTCCAGCTCGGCGGCTACGGCTTTGGCAATGGCTTGCGGATCCATGCCAGCAGCCGGGTGAATCTCAATATGGATATTGCTTGTTGGCCTTGGACTGCTGTCTGCTCTGGCCGTGCTGCCTTGTTGCTGCACAGGTGGGCGGCGGTCAAACTGCAGGGGCGCTGCTTGGCGCGGCTGTTCCAGCGCCAGCATGGGCGCTTGCAGTGGCAGCAGCGGCGCTCCAGGCATGGTATAGGCAGGCTGCTGTAAGGCCATAGCGGGCGACATGGCAGCGGCCAGGGTGATGCCTGCGCCTATTGTTTTCATCTGTGCCGTGACGCCTTGCAGCTTGCCCAGCGGCATGGTGGAACCATCTGCAATGCCGTTTGCCAGCCCTTGCATGCTGAATACGCCCAGCTCGGTAAACACCACGCTGGGGCTGTGTATGCCTAATTTCTCTTTGAACCAGGACACAACGTTATCCGCCATGCTGCTGATGGTGTCGCGCACCGTTGTGGCCGCGCTGGTGATGCCGTTCACCAGGCCTTGCATCATGAAGCTGCCAAACTCGGTGAACTTGGCCGGGATGTCTATCCTAAAATAACCCAGCACGCCCGCCATAGCGCGGTGAAACAATCCTAAAGGGCTCCAGTTCAGCAGCAGTGCACCTACGCCAGTAATACCGCCGTTAAAGGCCTGTTTGACCTCGCCCCATAGCCCTATGAAGAACGCGCTTACCCTGGACCAGTTGCGATAGATCAGGTAAGCCGCCACAGCAATGGCCGTGATTGCCAGGCCTATGGGGTTCATGAGCAAGAAGCGGCCCGCCACCAGGAAGGCACGGCCCAGCCACATCACGGCATTACCAGCCAGGCGCAAAGCTGGCAGCAGGCCGCGCAACCAGCCACCGACACGGGCAAGGAAGGGGCCAATACGCGCAAAGGCCGCACCCAGCCGGGCAAAGGTGCCAGCCAGAAGACCGCCACGCAGTCCCAGCATGACCATGCCAAAGCGCACCAAAGCCAGTGGCCCCAGCAGGGTGGCAAGCACAATCGTTGCGCCACCCATCACGACCAGGACAGCAGCCAGGCCAGCAAAGCCAACTGCCAGCACCTTGTTGATGGTGGTGTGTTCTTTCATGAAGGCGGTAACTGCTTTTAAACCGCTCGCCAGTTTTTGCAGGGCGGCGCTATAGATGGGCAATACCTGTTCGCCTATCTCTTTCTGTGCACTGCGCATTTTTGCCAGGGCTTCCAGCTCTTGCCCCTTGGCGGTGGTCTTTGCGCCTTTGTCCAGGGTGTCTATGTCTGCCGCACCAGCGTTTAACCTGGCGTTTTTGTGTATCTGCTCGCGCTGCAAATACATCTGCGTGAACAGGTTAGACGCCGTGCGGTTGGTCATGATGGTGGCAATGGTGTCTTTGATGCGTTCCTGGTCGGTGATGCCCTTGGCGGCCAGCTTGGGCAGCAAGACGGTTTCCAGCCAGGCCATAGGGTCAGATTTGAGCAAATCACCACGAGCAAGCGCGCCTGGCTTGATTTGCTTGATCATGCCTATTTTGTTGTATTCCACCTTGCTAGTATCAAGCAAATCCAGCCTGCCCATTTCTTGCGCGGCGCGTACCGTGGTCTTGCCCTGGTACAGATTGGAATAGGCAGACATCAGCCCGGTACCAACGCGGTGGCCGCCCATTTCTTGTATAAGCGGCTCCATCTTGTAAAAGAAAGCTTCGTCCTGCAGGGACTTGGCCGCCACGCCGCCTGTCTTGATAAAGTTCAGCCATTCATTGGGGCCAACGCGGCCGCCAGTGGCGGTAAGTACCTTTTGCACCAGGTTGGCTTCATGCTCGAATTTTTCTTTACTGGCAAGGCCGCCGCGCAGCTCGATGACCTTCAGCATGTTCATGAAGGTCTGGCCTTTCTCTGCGCCTTCTTCTTCGCCATACATGGCGGCATTGGCAAATTTCATCTTTGCCAGCGTGGGCAAGACCATTTGTGCGTGGTGCAGGTCGGCAAATACCGTCAATGAATCGCGCATCAGTTCCAAGTTTTCAAGGCTGCTGGTGCCGTAAGTCTTCATGGCCTGGCTGTACTGGATGGCATCAGCAGCGGTTTTTGCACCCAGGCCCAGGGCGTGGATGCGTTGTATCTCGGTTTCAAAGTGCTTGGATTCGCCCAGGGATTTGATGACCGGCATGCTCATAGCCGTGCCTGTCATCACCATATCAAAGCCTGTTGACTTGGCGTTTGAGGCGGCCATGCGGGATTTTTCCATGCGTTGCTTGGCGGCTGATACTTGTTCATGCCGTCGTGCAAGCTCTGTCAATCGGCGCTGTTGTTCTGCTATCTGTGCATTGGTGGCGGCCATGCTATTGCGCAGGCTGCGTTCATGGCTGCTTAAATTGCTGGTGCTGATGCCTGCCGCGTGCAGCTTGTCGCGCAATACCTGCAATTGCTGGCTTTCGCGCTGGTGTTGTTCTTTGATCTGGCGGGCGGCGGTTGTTGCGCGATTAAATTCCCGCGTCATGGTGCGGGTAGGGTTTTGGGTGGCGGCCATCTGTTCGGCCAGCTCTTTGACTTTATGGCGGGCAGCATCGAGCCGCCCGCCAGTCTCACGCAAGCCGGTATGCAGTTGCCTGAAGCCGGAGATGGTCTTTTGTTGGGTGTCCAGGTCTTTGAGTTTGTCGCGTAAGGCTTTCAAGGCCTTGCCGCTGGCGCTGGACTGTCCCATGATTTTTTTTAGAGGCGCGGTGACGCGCTCTATCATGTTAAACACCACTTGCAGCTTCAGGTCACGTTCTGACATTGTTACTCCGTACTGTTGCGGACTCTGGCGCGTTCACGCCAGTCCATAAGTTCCAAAAGGCTTACATCATCCATGGCAGACGGCGGCCAATGAAACACGATAGCCAGGTCTGCCATAGCGTCTTCTACTCTTTCTGGAATGCCATGCGGTCCGCTTTCTTGACTAAAAAAAGCGATACCTCCGAGCCAATTTCTACCAGGTCGGCCACGTCCAGATTAGCGACATCTTGCGCAGTCAGGATAGGCGTGGTGATACGCGGTAAAACTTGCTGCAGGGCGACGACGTTCATTTGTCCCAGCTCGACCAGCGAGACGCCGCGCAGTTCGCCCGCCCTTGGCTTACGCAGGGTAATGGTGGTGATTTCTGTATCGCCGCGTTTGATAGGTTCGTCCAGGATGATGGTTTTTTCTGTATTGCTCATGGTGTACTTTCTAAATTAAAGGGTGGGGTAGGGGGCTTAGGTGCGCTTACATGCCGATAGCGGCGCGCAGCTCGGCACGGCGGTCAATGCCACCGACGATTTCAACGCCGTTGATAAAGTCGATTTCGATAATGTCCTGGCCGTTGATAATCAGCTTGTAATAGCTGCAGGTGGTTTTGTATTTCTGGTCGCTCTTGTCGGCCATCTTGGCGCTGCCCATTTCGATTTCTTTATGGCGGCCGCGAACGACGATTTCCACGGCGGTGACTTCTGCAGTGTCATCATTCTGATAAGCACCGGCAAAGCGCAATTGCACGGCGTTGTGAGTGACGGCACCATATTGCAAGAGCGCATCGACCAGCAGGCCGCCTGCAGTCCAGTCGAGTTCAATTTTTTCTGTGTGGTAGTCCACCTCGATAGGGCCGGACATACCGCCCGCGATGTATTCCTCCATCTTGCGGCTGAGTTTGGGCAAGGTCAGCTCAGGCACCAGGCCCAGATAATTAGCGCCGTCATTGAACAGATTGAAGTCCTTTAATTTGCTAGGTAATCCCATGGTGTATTCCTTTTATTTGGTCAGGGTTTAGGTGGTGATTTGCTTGGCAAAGTCAGCCAGGTAACGGTCTGTGATGCGCTGCTGCAGTACCAGGTCTTCAACTGGTGGTACTGGCGTGTAATCGTAGTCAATCGTCAGTGAACCAATCTTCAATGAATCTTTGCTGTTGGCGGCTGAATCGAACCAGGCTTTACCGTCAATAATCAGCCCTGCCGTTTTGAGTGCACGGAATTTGGCGTTAATGGATTCAATCAGGTCACGCACCAGGGACGGGTGCATGGGCTTGTCCACGTAAGAGAAATGCACCTCTGCAATGGTGTCAGCCAGCACTTGCGCGGTGCGGGTGTAGTTCTCAAAGAAAAAGAATTCCGCTTCCTCTGCAGTACGTGAACCCCAGAAACGGTACCCGGTTTTATTAATCAAGGTGGTGACGCCTGCAGCGTTCAACACACCGGCATCTGTGGCGCTGCTTTGCAGATCCCAGAACACGTCCCGCGCTATGCCGGTCGGGCCATTCACCACGACATTGGACAGGGATTTATGCCAGCCTGTGTCATTGTCAATCTTGGCGCGCAAGCCCAGGGCATAGGCTACGGCCGGTATGGATGCGCTGGCATTGCTGGCGGTGTCGAAGTGGACAAAGTCAGGCCAAATAATCATGACTTCACGCTGGCCGAAGTGCTGGCGGTAGGCGATGGCCGCTTCCTTGGTCTGTGCGCCCCAGGCGCTGGCATACACAAAGGCGCGCAGCTTTTGGGCAACGGCGGCTAGCTCGGTGGTCACTGCCTGGGTATCGAGGCCAGGCGCGCCCAGGATGCGCGGCTTAACGCCAAGCTTAGTCTGGGCGGCCAGCAAGGCTTTAATGCCCGTATATTGGCCGCTAGCTGTAACAGTGCCGACTACATTGGCGGTCTGGATTGCTTCGTCTTCGTCAGCATCTACGCGTACCACGATGGTCACAGGGTTGGTTTGCAGGCTGATGGCATTCAAGGCTTTTGCCAGCGTGCCGGTGTGGCCCGCTTTGGCAATGGCGGCCTGTACATTGGTGATTAACACCGGGACATTCAGGGGAAAGGTGATAGCGTCTGCATCGTCCGCCGTGGCCACCAGGCCGATGACTGCGGTGGAAACGGTGCGGATTGGGCGCGTGCCTTCGTTAATTTCGATGACGCGCACGCCATGGTGATAAGTTGTTGCGGGCATTGTGTTTGCTCCTGTGGTTGGTGAAACAAATAATTAAGCAAGGATGGCTGCAGCGCGGCCAGGCTGGATCAGCCCGGCAATTTCCAGCGCCTGCAGACCGGGTGTGGCTTCGGCTGGTTTGATCCAGTCTGAGTTTTCAAGGCGCATCACCCAGGCCTTTAAACTGGCGTTGGCATCTGCAGCGGCAAGAATGGCTGCGGTTTCGTCCTTGGTGAAGCGGTCAAGGAATTGGCCGCGTGTCAGGCGGTTGGGTGCGGGTATCGTTACATCCACCGACCAGGTAAAGGTCTGCACGGCCGTGACGTCGGTCAGCGCATTAACGGCCAGCTCGGCGGCGTTGCTGGATAGGCGTATCGCTTCACGCTCGGCCAGCACGATATCGATATCCCCCAGATTGCCCCAGCCTGCAGCATCGCGTTCCTCTGCGCGTTGCTTCTTCCAATCTGTGGCGGTAATCAGCCTGGCCGCTTCATCTTTGATTTGGCTGCAGCGGGCAGCTTTGGCGGCCGTCAATGCTGCTTCCAAGTTCAGGGTAACGGTGGTTTTACCCTTAGAGACTTTAACGATGCAATGCGCCAGCAAGGCTGGGTTAAAGCCGTCCGGAGCAGGTACCAGGCGCACGCCGTCCCACGCCTGCAGGTTGTCGTCCTGGCTGTAGCCGGTGATTTGATTGGCGTTGTCAATGATAAGTAGTGTCATCTTATTTAATCCTCCTTAGTCCTTAAATAACCAGATAGCCCAGCGTCATGTAATAGCTGCCGGTGCTGGCGTCTGTGAAATAGAGCGGGCCGTTCTGGCTGCCTACGGCTTTGTGTGCGGTTGTCAGGGTGATGTAGCTGGCCCCGGTGGCCGCTGCCAGTGCCTGGCTACTTGAGCCAGTCAGATAGAAATAAGACGGGCCAGCGCCGCTATACGCGCCTGACATCGCCAGCATCAATATCTTGCCGCCGATGGCCGCGCCGCTTTGTGCCGTGCTGGCAGCATAGGTGCGCTGGAAGACGGTCATTTTGTTGGTGAACAGCCATTGATACAGCGCCGTTGCTGTGGTGGTCAGTGCTGTGGTGATGCCAGTATTGCCGTGCAAGGCATTGCGAACACCGGCATCACCAAAGAAAGTGCTTGCCAGCGTCGTGCGGCCTGCGGTGATTTCGCTCGATACAAAATTCCAGGCATCTATAGCGGCGGTGATATCCGCGAACAGGTAAACCATGATGCTGGTCAGCTTGGTGTACAGCGCATTCATGGCAGCACTTGATTTAGCTAATTCGCGCAAAGCAAGCAGGCTGGCCCCTATAGCATCTTGTGCTGGTGTATTGGCAGCAATTGCGTTTAACCAGTTGGTGCTTGCATAAATCAAGCTCATGGCCGCCTGCACGCTGGCAAACTTGTCCATGCTGGTGCGGCTGGATGCGGTCAGCGTCAGACAACCAGGTATCGCGGCAATGTAAGGCACCAGATAGACAGCTTTAGTCTGTATCCATGTTTGCGTGACAGATGATGCAATGATGTCTGTCCATGCCAGCGTGCTGCCAAGCAGTTTGGGGCGCAGTACATCGTCTTGCAGTGCCACTTGTATGGTTTTGGCTTCATCACTGCACAGGCGCTGCCATACACTGCGGTGGCTTGCATCTGCCAGCCAGACATCGATATCAGCGCTGGTCATGGCATCAAACAGGGCCAGGGTGTCGCGACCTATCAATGGGGCATTGATGACCTTATCCAGCGCACCAAACAGCGCGCCATTAATCACAAGGGTGTTGATGTTGGCTTGTGCCAGATCCGTGCTTTTAAGCACGGAACTTGCGCGGGCGATGTACTGGTCGCGGAAGTCGGCTAAATTAGTTGAACTCATAACATTAATCCTGCAAAAACAAGAGTGGTAAGGTCGTCAATCTGGGCTTGCAGATTGTCGGTAGTGGTTTTATTTGCCTTGTTAGCCAGTCCTACATTCAGGGCGGCAACATCGTTATCAATGGCCGTAAAGCTGTCACGCAGGCGCGCCACTTCTTCCGCGCCAGTGTTCTGGATGTGTGGCAGCTTGTATTGCTGGTTTGGGGTTTTTTGATCGATCATGGCTACCCTCAGATGACAATGACGCGCAAGTTACGGTGACGCGGCCGGGCTGCTGTGTTCCCTGCCAATTCCAGCTTTGCCCGCAAGCGGTCAGCGGTGATGCCGTTTAATTCATACGTGAGTTCGTGCCAGTCAGCGGCGATATCACGGCTGGATACAAAAGGTGCGGCTGTATAGACCGGCGCGCCTGCAGCTTCTGGGGCAACACTCACGGCCAGGGTTGCGCCTGCAGGTAAATAACAATCCACCACGATGCGGGCGCGCACGTTCTGCCCTGCAGGGACTAACGGGCTGATGTAATTGCCCTGGTTGGCGACCGTGCCAGCCAGCAGCGTGACGCCAGGGTGCAGCACTGGCGACAGGTTAGCCGTGCCTGTCAGTTTGGCCGTGACGCTGAATTGCCCGGTCATGGGGGCGGCCAGGCGCACCGGCTGGCCGTCATCCACGTTCATGACGCTGCCACCTGGCAAAGTGATTTGATATTCAACGCGTGTCTGTGCGCTGGGTGTTTCTACCAGGCTTAACAGCATCAAGTCGGTGACGTTGGCAAGATTGGCATTGCCCAGGGCGATGGTGCGCGTGGTGGCCGTAAATTCAGCGGCAAGCAAGCGGAAAGCCAGGTCACGGTCCTGGTGTGGTGTCCAGGTAGTGGCGTTACTCGATGACAGTAGCACGCCCACGGTATAAGGCTGGCTTGCTACCCATTGCCCCTTGTGGTCGTCATACTTGCCCAGCTCGGCAATGCTGGCAGCCGTGGTGGCATCGTCACATAAAATCACCAGCGCATAGTCCACGCCGCCAGTCAGTGAGACAGGATAATCAAAGCTGATACGGGTAGCCTGGCCGTCCACATTGATGGCTGCGGCTGAGATGCGCGCCTGGGCAATGACTTTCTGGTTAGGGATGCCGGTGCTGGTTTCGCGTATCTGCACGGCCAGCAATGAATTACCCTTGGCCGTGAACCACAAGTCCAGCCCGGCTATCTGACGATCAGCGGCCAGTGTAAAAGTTTGCGCCAGCGGGTCAGCCTTAAGGAAGGTCACCCAGCCGGAAGCGTGCACAGTGACAAGCTGTTTGACATCCTGAATTTCCACGCCGGTGCCGCTATAGATAGCCACGCCGAAACTGCCATGGCTGCCGACGAATTCAACGCGCTTGCTGCCTGCTGGCACCTTTGCCGGTATTTGAAACGTGCCGGTGATGGTGCCGGGTGCTGGTGTTGCCAGATTGGCGGCTACCACGGCAATGCCGTCAAAGCGCAGGCTTTGAATGGTTTCGCCCGCTTCAAAACCCTTCACAGTAAAGCTGACGGTTATCTGGCGTATATATTCAGCCGCTTTGCTGGTGTGGCTGATATCGCGTGTAATCTCGTTGGTGGTGTCGTAGGCTTCGCCGTTTTCAACGATCCACAGGCCCACGCGGCGGGTGATGTTTTCTGTGATGGTTTCGGTGGTGGGGCTGTTCCATTGGGTGTCAACGTCTGTCCAGCGGTCGATAGCCGGGCTTAAAACCACATCTGAGGGCAACGGGTCGAAGGCGTCGTAAGGGTTGATTTTCATGCTGCCGGTGCGCCATGGCTGTTCCAGCAGTGTGACCGGATTGAATGGCAGGGTCTGCGGCGCGGCCAGGCTGATAGAGAGCAAGTTAGGCTGCACAGATACCGGCAAGGTCAGCTCACCGCCAAAGATGGCGGCGGTTTGTGGCAAGCCTTGGTCGCGCACACTGTCGGAGATAAACGGATCTACCAGCAAGCCACGCTTTGCCGTGGCATCGCGTAGCTGGGTGCTGGATTCAAGGCGCTGCTGTGCCACCAGCTCGGTCAACGTATCAAGGCGTTTGCTATAGGCGGCCAGTGTGTCCATAGGAACCACGCGTACGCTGTCTATCATCACAGTACGCGCACCGGCGCGCCAGTTTTGTAAGACAGAGGCCAGCGGTAAGAGGTTGGCAGGTACGCTGGGCGGCCTTGGATTACGGTCTGCCGCCACGCCAGACAGCCAGACCAGCGCACCGGCGCTGTCCATGCACAAGCGGTCTATACGGGGCAGCATGCGGTTATAGCTGATCAGGATAGCCGTGCCGGCGACCGCGCCGGTGACCGTGCAGCCGTCAGCATCGATGGCGCTGGCTGGCACAGTTGCCAAATATTGATACGTCACTTTGTACGTGCTGCCTGGTGCTGGCTCTGCACCTGGTAAAGACCAGTCTATCTGCTGGGCGGTGAATTTCCAGTCCACGTCCTTGGTGTAGGTGGTTGCGCCTTGTTTCACTGACAGCACGACCAAAACAGAACCATCTTCCAGCGGGTCGAGCGCGCCAGTAAAACCGCCGTGTGCCACGTCTATGGTCTTTTGCGCTGTGATGGTCACATGCGTGACGTTTGCAGCCGGTGCGCGGTCAAAGTTCACGCGCTGGGCGGCTGTGCCTGTGGATTGGTGCGGCTCGTTCTCGATGTAGCGCAAGTCAGGAACAACGGCGCGCACCAGACGGCGGCTGGTGGGCAGTTCCACGGCAAAGCCAGACACGCGGGCGCGGCCTTCACTGACTGTATAGACCTGTTCACCGCTGGGCAGATCGTCTGCAGCGGTGACGTTCAAACCATTGACGACATACGAACCGCCGGATGAATCACGGTCATAGCGGGCCAGTGCCTGGGTCACGCCATCGAGCTGGGGCGGTGGTTCTTTGCTGCGTACGGTGCCGTCTTCAACGGTATAGACAGGATAAAAATCACCAGGCTGGCCGTCACCGGCAAAGCCCCAGGCAAGCAGCTTTTGCAGGCGGCCAGCACCGGCTTTGTCAAAGCCACGGGTATTTTGTGCGCGGTTGCGTAGCGTTGAGTCTTCCAGCTCAGTGATGATGTGCGGTTGCAGGTAAACGCCCACGATGACGATACCGACCACGGCAATGGCAAGCATTGCAGGCGCTATGCCGCGTACTGCGCCATCGACATACAGCGCGCCGGATTCGCAAGTGGTCGCGCCGGTGGTGGCATTGACGACGATGCGGGCGTCACGGATGACCGCGCCGTCTGCCAGCAATACATCAGCCACGCCTTTAACGCGGGCTTGTAGCAGGCTTTGTGTTTCGTTCAGTTCGTCAGACTGGATGACATGGTCAGCGCGGTACAGCACAGTATCAAACTGCTTGGCTGCGTCGTGCCGGTTCAAATAGCCGGGTAAGTTGATGTTTTGTTCCATGGGTGTCCTGTTCAGAATGGCAAAACGTAGCGATAGACTTGCTCAGTCGCGCCGGAACGTATCAGGCGCGGGATGTGGTCCAGCATGTAAAGGCGGCCAGGCGTCACAACCTGGGCGGGCGTGAAATAACGTTGCCCGGCTGGCAGGCCTGCGGCCACTTCGGTGCCGACGAACAAGCCCAGCTCGCGTATGTCTTGCCCCGCGCCGTCGCCATAATCAAAAACAAATTCAACTAATACCCAGCGTGATGGCGTATTGACGATGCGATACAGGTCACCGCCTGGCACTTTGATGGTGTTGGGTGCGTTAGGGTCTAACTCAGGCACAACGAATTGCTTTTGTGAAGCGACACGGCGGCCTATCTCATCCATCAAGCCAATGGCCGTGATTGGCTCGGATACGGGCGCGGCATCCCATGCAGCTAGGCCGTGGCCCCATGCCAGGTGCAGCGGGCGGTTTTTAAATTGTTCGGCCAGCTCAATGCGGCCTTGGTCTTGCAGGACTGCCATGTCAGTGCCTTTCTATGGATTTGAAATTAAGGGGTAGCAGACGGCCCAGCCGCTGGCCCACTGGTCAGCCCAGCCATAAACAGGCAGGGCCGAGCTGGTGACGCTGGTGGCTGTTCCTGGTGCAATGGCGGTGATAGGTGCAGGCATGGCGCGCGCCATCAGCACGGCGCAATAGGTTACGTGGTGCGCGTTTCTCAATGGCTGCAAGGCTGGCTGATCGACTACGCCGCTGGATAAATCGCTGATGCTGACCACGCTGTTTAAGCGGATCTCGCTATCGAGTACCCAGCTATCCAACTGCATCAAGGCATCGTCAACGATGGTGTTTAACTGGCACGGGCGATGGGCTGCAATTGGCGCCAGTGCTGGCGGTGCGTTCACTGCGGCGGTGTGCATTTCACCGAAAGACAGCTTGACGCCATCAGTTGCAGGGTCACCAGACCAGATACCAGAATCATCATCAAACAAGCATTGATCAAAGCTGGTAGCGTCAAAGCGGCCAGCGCGTAAATCAAGGCCATGGTAGAGGCGATAAAAACGGCTGTGTGCGGGTATTGATGCATTCACCACCTGGCGTATACGTGCCAGATCCAGCGCGGCCGCCGTGGTGCCTGGGTCGATGTGTACCAGAAATTCATCTTCTTCTATTGCAACCTGGTCATAGCCCAGCCAGGACAAGGCGCGCACGACACTGGCGGAGCTGCCGCGTTCCATCAGCCAGGGCAAGCCAGCGGCGATCAGCTCGGCATTGCTGGCAAAGTGCAGCGAGAATTGCGCCAAATTCCATTCAGCGGCAAGCCAGGGCTGGAAGGTGGTGGGCATGATGCTGGCAATGTTGGCCGGTGCGTCTGCAGCCGTGTCCAGAACCGCACGCGGCGCAATGCGTACAAGACTGCGCTCCAGCTCGCTGGCGTTGGGTGGCAGCAGCAATGCAAGATCAGTCACGCTACACCGCCATCTGTCAGGGCGATGGCGCCAGCGATGGCGTATTCATCAGCGGCCAGTACGGTATTGCTGGCGGGCTGGCCTGCGATGGGGAATTCAACGCGGGCAATGCCGGGCTGTTGCAGTTGAGCGGTTACCCAGGATAGGGGGACACTGCGGCCGAGGCTGGCATAGGCGGCAAGCGCAGCGGTAAAGGAAGAGGTAATTTTTGTGACGATATCAGCGGGGGCGCTGGCTTCGCGCCATAGGGTTGCCGTCACGTTCAAGGCCACAGGCCGCGCCACGGCCACCGTGACAGGCACACCCAGCGGGCGGGCGTTGGGTGCGTTCATCGCGGCCAGCACGGCGGCGCTGGTGGCTTGCGCCTGGCTGGCATCGATCAGCCACAGCACCACGGCAATGCTGCCGGGTGCGCCGTTGTTCAACCCACTGGTGACATTGGCGTCGCGCACGTTCTGGCTGGCAGACATGGCAAGCAGGCGGTATTGCTCTGCTGTGCCATTGCCAGCCAGGGCAGCAATGCGCAACTGGATACGCAAGCGGTAACGGTCGTCTGCTTCGCCCGTCAGGCGTGCCAGGTTATAGAAAGCGCCTTTGTGGTCCAGATCCGTGCCGGTGGCGAAAGCCAGCAGATTGGCGCGGGCTGCATCGTTGACGCGTCCGCGCAGGAGCATTTCACGGTAAGCAAAGGCTTCTATCTGTTTGACCAGTGGCTCAGATGGCAAGGCCAGCACATTGGCCGCGCTTGGCTGGCGTTGCAGCAAGTCTTGCTTGTGCGCGGTGACCAGGGCTTCAAAGTCCAGTTCTTCGATGACTGCAGGCGGTGGCAGCGATTTAAGATCAATCATGCTCATGCTTTCACCGTGACGGGCAAAGACAGGCTAAACGCTTTAGAGGCGCGCACCAGTTGGCCTTTTAGATCAATGATGACCTTGCCGGGTGTATCTGTGCGGTACAGCTTGACTTGTGTCAGCTTGATGCGTGGTTCCCATTTCAATAAGGCTTCAGCGGTGGCGGCATATAGGCGCACTTGTGTGGTGCCGTTGTCTGGCTGGTCTATCAATTCAAACAACAAGCTGCCATAGTCACGGCGCATTACGCGGGTGCCTATGGGTGTGGTCAAAATATCGGCAATGCTCTGGCGTAAATGCGCCAGCCCTGCGATGCGTTCACCTGTTGAGAGATTCATGCCTGCCATGGTTTTATTTCCCTTGCCTCATTCTGGAATGACAAACCAGCTACGGCCGGTACTTGCGTGGCCGCATGACGCCAGGTGTCCGGCACGGCATGCAGGAATGCCGTTTAAAGTCATCCAGGCAGAACCCTGCGCCATCACCGGCGTGGCATGCGGTACCGGACCATGCGGGATAATGCTGTCACCCAGCACCACGACCAGTGCGCCGTCGACAGCAAAGAAGTCTTGCCCGCCAGCGCGGTGCGGGCCGCCTGCACGGTCAAGAGTTTTAACAGCGATACCGTGGCTCATGATTTGACGCCCTCAAATTTAGGCGTGCGCAGTGTCACGCCATCGTTACGCAGTTCCAGCGTGGTAGCGCCAACGACAAAACTAAACTTGCCTTCTGTTGGCAGCGTGATGATGTAGTGATGCTCGGCATGGTTGTAATCAGCCGTCGCGCCGTCTGGGTACTCTGTGCGGGTGTTGTCTGGATTGGTGTCTGGTGCCGGGTTGTGATTGCTGGCAATGCCTGGCAAGACCACACCGCCCGCAAATTCACCAGAGGGTGAAAGCAACACGCATTGTTCGCCAACAGTGGGCGGGTTCCATGTCTTTGTTTTGCCAGCGCGTGCCGTGGCCATGGGCAAGAAGCCGGTTTTAATGTCGCCAATTTGCAGGCGCACTTGCGGTACGCGGCCGTGCTTTACTTCGGCAATGGTGCCAAAGCGGACTAAGTTTTCTAAGCGGCGGGAGAGGTCGGCAAGGGTGAATTCCATGCCGTCTATGGTGACGTGACCGGGCTAGGCAGTCACGCGGGGAGGGGTTGCTAAGGGACTTAACAACTTATGCACGTTTACGCGTGCGCGAGGGGTGTGAGATATTTTGCGGTAACATGCGTACGAATACGCGGGGCTATTCGTATCTACGAATTGATTTGCTTCAAAATTTTGCGTGCCTCATCATGCGTACCCGACATGACATTGTCTGATTCAAGCGATATATTCAAATATTTAACTGCTTGGGTTTTACTTTTTTTTGTTCCTTTAAGGATGCAAAGTTTTGCCAACTCAATTGCAGCGTCCCCGTCGCCGCTATTTAACGCTTTTAAAAACCAATAAGAAGCACGCTTTAGATTGCCTAGATTACGATACCAAACACCGATATTCATAAAAGCGCAAATGTCCTTATTTTTCGCAGCTTTTTTATACCAGAGCAATGCCATATCTTTATTTTGGGGTGTCCCGATACCTTCGTCCAAGAAATAGCCAATAGTGTTATAGGCATAAATTTCACCCTGATTCGCCGCTAAATTTAGTAATTCAAAAGCTTTTTCGTTTTCCCCGCCATCCCATGCTTCGTTAGCCTGGTCAAATAAGCTTTGTGATAAATTCTCATGCGTTTTAATCATCGCATTTGCTTTCAAATTAGATTACCCATCGGGACATAAAAATATCAATAGTCATCATAAAATCATGTATACGAATACGCGGAGCTATTCGTACCTACACTTGCTTTGCCAAAAACGTCCAAACCGAACTGAGTAGTGCTTGGTGCGAGATTGTTTCACGCGTCTGATCGTCACGATCACGGATTAGGATAAATTCGTTGCTTGACGGTGACAGTATCTCAATAACTTTATGTTCGTAATTGCTAATTTCAATGTAGCCGTTACTGACTCCATTGAGCTTATCAATTTCAATCGCAAGAGCGGAGAATTTGACAAGAACCGTCTCTTCGCCTGTTCCAGATTGTGTTTTAGGATTATCGAAGCGAAGACGTATGATTGGCGATTGTGACCTGCGCCAATCGTCTGACGGAGTAATGTGGCGGCGCAATAGAAAAAAATCGTCTATGCTTTCTGTAGCTGTGAATTCACATGGATACGACGGAATACACAATAGCAAATTATCTCGTTTGTCATCCAGCCTACCTTTTAAATGGCGATGATAACTTGGCCCTGCCAAAACTACATTTGTAAATCCATAGCTGTTTTCAGGCAATTTCGCGAGTTGAAGCGTGTCTTCATAACTGATGTCGCGCACACTAAAAAACACTGTCAAAGCAAAGGCGTCGTCTTCAATGTTTTCCGATACAAGCAATAAATCCGGCCCACTGTTACTAGTTGCACCAAATTTTATATAGTTAAAGTAGGTTTTTTGAGGCAGTTCATCCAGACATTTGAATGTCCCTTGGCCTAAATCACTTAATCCCGAGAAATTTGCAGCAAGGTCTTCTTTAGTTAGCATCGGTTGTCTTTTTTTCGAAATTTGTGTTTGACTTAATCGGGAAAATAACTCGCAAAGGTGCGATTAGATCAGCCTAATCGCACCCATGTCAATCAAGGTGTCACGCCTCAATCATTCCATTGCCCCGCGCTTTGAAGATATAGCACTTTATTGACTTGCCAGTGATGACGCTGTGGACGACGGTGTTTTTGACGTAGGGGTTGTATTTGCTTAAGGGGATATTGCGGCGGATCTCCTGGCGGTTGGGGAGGGGGATTTTGTTTTCTTGGGCGAGGCGTGCCACTTCGTTGATGTTGATGGCGATGATGGTGGTGTCGCGGGCGTGGTTGGTTTTTATGCCGAGGTTGCCCAGTTCTTCGATGGCGTCCCAGAATTCAGTGATGACGGTGGGTTCTTCTGGTTCTGTGCTGCCGACGGCGGTTAAGGCGGGGGCGGGGTAGCCTAGCAGGGTGGAGAGTTCTGTCAGTTCTTCATAGAGCGCCTGGCGCTTGATGGCGTGGGTGGTGGATTCTAGTTTGTTGAGTACGTCATGGCGGGCGCGGTGTACGCGCAGGCGGTCTGCCACGGTCATGGTGCCGGGGCGGGTGGCTGTGCCTTGGGTCCAGTAGTTCCAGAGGGCGTCGTCGCATTCATCCTGGTAGCGGGTGATCTTGTCGCGCAGTTCTGGCAACACCTTGTTGGGGTTGATGGAATACAGCCAGGCGGGGAGCTTGCGCAATGGCAGGCAGATCATGTCGTAAGTTTTGCCATCTCCCCCAGTTGAGGAGATTATCTCCCTAACTGAACTGAATTTTTCTATCAACTTAACTTGTTGCCCTTTCCAGTCCAGTCCCATGCTCTCAACGATGGGCTTCATTGCCACCATGGGTTCATTGTCTTTGCCGATCATAACCAGCGTGTCTTCATAGAACGGTACGGGGATGATTTGTGTTTGCATGATGATGTTTCCTTCAATTAATTGTGTAATTAGCTAGATATTATATCAAGTCAGACAAGTGGTTCCAGGTGGTAAGAAGGCGTTGTTGTACGGGGGAGAGGAGGGCGTGGAGGCCTTGGGGGGCGAGGGGTTGTTCGCCTGCGGATTCGAGCAGTTGCAGCAGCATGGTGAGGGCGCTGTCGGTGACGCCCATGTCGGCGTTGATGCGGTCTAGCTCGGTTAGGGCGTCGCAGATGCTGGCGAGGTCGTCGAGCAGGGTGTCAAAGCCCATGGCTTTGAGGGCGTCGATTTGCAGGCCGCGCAGGCGTTCAAAGCTGGCGCGCAGGTCTTGCAGTTTGGAAAAGGCAAAAGAGGGATGTGATGATGCAGCTATTGCAGACGCAATAGGGGTATGAGCAGCCATGATGGCCTCCTAGTTGTTTTTCGTTCAGTTTCACCCCTGTTCAGAGGGTGGCCAGGTACTTGAACACCGCAACTAGTCGGCCCGTAACTTTCCCCTTGCGGGTCTTGTATCGTTACGCACTACCCGGCCATAGGTAAACCTATGGACGTAAAAAAACCACGACTTTCGGGCGCGGGTCATCTGCCGCTAGTTGTCGGTGTGTTCAGCACCGTTGTCAAGGATAGCTTAGATTTGGGTGGTTTGGCAATGTGTATGGCTATAGATTGCTAAGGTGTTTAATTAACAACAATTAACCATTAGTACACAGAATTCATTTGCTTAATTTAAATATAAATTCGTTAATGTGAATATTCCGTCGCATGAAAAGCGACGGCAGTAAATGCAAGCGAAGCAACGTAACTATTTCTTCTTACCATTCAACCCCATGGAGCGAATATGAACTTACAAGAATTCATTGAAAATGCCTTAGTGAATATTGTGAAAGGTGTTGTTAACGCGCAGCAAGCGTTAGGTGATCACGGGAGACATGTCAATCCTGAAATATCAAGTCATAAAGTTAATGCTAAAGGTCAAGGAGATTCGATTTCGGTTAACGGGCAGGCTGTTCAAAATGTTGACTTTGATGTTTTGGTTAGTGCAACGCGCGCAGATGGAGCACAAGAGGCAGCAATTGACGTAGTGGTAGGTGGACTTTCCTTATCCTCGTCTGACGTCGAAATTCCACGTAGTTCTGAAAACAGCAGAATTCGATTTTCTGTACCCATCACTTTGCCGTACGGGAAGAATTAATGATATCAATTATAGAAGTTGCTTCCGAATGCAATGGATCAAATATTAATTGGGAGTAAAAAAATGCCATTCAAATCTTTAATGAAAGACTTAGTCATCCTTCTAAAAACTGACGGTACAAAAATAGAGGGGCTACACGCAAGTGTTCAAACCAATAAAATATTCATGGAAGCAAATAATGTACTAGTTGAATCAGGGGATCTTATCGAGCGAAATATGTCAAATGGTGCAAAAGAAACCTTTAGGGTTATCGATCCAGGATTCCATGAAAAATTTCACGGCATCCCTGCTGCCTATCAAATGCAAGTGCAAAAGTTAGGCTTGCCTGAGGCGAAGCAAGCAGTGCAAAGCATAAATTACTATATCAATGGCGCTAACGCTCGACTTAATCAAAGCTCCATTGATAACTCAGTTAATAACGTTCAGATGAATGCAGGATTTGAAGAATATATTGAAGCGCTCAGGAATGAAATAAAGCAACTTAACTGCCCAAGTGATCAAAAAGATGCTGCATTCGAAGTTATCGATACTGTGGATGAACAATTAAAAAGCGGTAAGCCAAAAAAGCACATTGTAACCACCTTATTAGATTCCTTGCCGAAGATCGAAAAGGTGACGGATATCGCGATTAAGATCGGTGATCTCGTGCAGAATTGGCCTTCAACTTGATTTCTCTTATTGTTCTTGCAGAAGCTCAAAATACGTGCGATTAATGTAACCTAATCGCACGCATGTCGAGACCGAAAAATCAATATCCACCGTAAAATCATGTGTGCAATTATGCAGAGCTATTCGTAGAAACACAGGCTATTATTTTAAGAGTAAGGGTGGATGGGATGTATAAAGTTGAGTACCTGATAACGGTCGACCAAAAGGAGCAATTTTGTAAATCGATTACTGCATTTAACAATCTAGTGCAGTCCATTGATGGAGTGTCGGTCTCAAAAAGTCATCTGAAAGTGGGTGAGCTCAGCCTACTTTACGAAGTTCAAACAGGAGAAACTGATGGCGATAAACAGAGATTTTTCCATATAAAACTTTCCGTCGACGATGTCACTAAGTTGCCAGATTTTGAGGATTTTTTAAGAAACTTTAGAGGCGTTCTGCACAAGGCAAGTGGCAAGCCTGCGCAGACTCTTTGGGACGGAGTGAGTTCAAATTATGCGTTGCAGATGTATCCAATCGTACATGAGATTGAGAATACAATGCGTAAGCTAATTACTAAATTCATGCTTATAAAAATTGGGCTTGTATGGACTAAAGTGGCAATACCGAAGGAAGTGTCAGATTCTATTCGGTTGAAGAAAGATGCAAAACCTGATCATAACTACTTAAATGAAGTCGATTTCATCCAATTATCGAATTTCCTGTTTAAAGAATATTCGACAGCCAACCCCTCAATTCTTATTGATGCAATTAGAAATGCAAAAGACGTTAGTGATCTAAAAATTAGCGAATTGAAGGACGCATTGCCGCGATCCAATTGGGATCGGTTTTTTTCGTCTATCGTTCAGTGCCAAAGTGAATATTTAAGGGGTAGATGGGAAAACTTATATGAAAAGAGAAATTTAGTTGCCCATAATCGGCCAGTTTCAAAGGCTGATTTCGATGTTGTATGCAAGCTGAGTGATGAAGTATTGCCAAAGCTTAAGCAAGCAATTGAAGGTATAGATCAGCTTGCGATTTCCGACAATGACAGGGAGTTTGTTTCAGAAAATGCAGCCACAACCAAGACTGTCGAATATAGCGATTTTTTCGCTGCTTGGAACGAATTTCATCATCAATTATATGTTTTGGTGACGATGCTTCCTCGGGATGATTTTGAAAAAATTGATTTGGCTCAATCTAGAAACAATGTTCGACGCTTGCTAAAATTGATCACAAAGAAATTTACATTTACTAGTTGGCAGAAAAACGAAATATTAGAGTTACACAAATTGCGAAATTATATGGTGCATCGGCCAGACGAAATTGTCCCAACAGCGAGTTTGATTCGTGCTATTGATAATATCCATTTATTTACACTTTTGGTGAAGGCAGTCACAGAGGAATTGATTCGAGCGGACGGGATACCGCTTCCCTCTTATAGTGGAAGTGAGTTGGATGAAATTGAATCGGAGTATGAAATAGTTGACGCAGAAGATTTAGATTCGGACTCGTCTAAAGGTTAAGGAACTTAATTATATGATTTTCTACATCCGCACACTGTTTTTGAAGTAACGCCAAAACCCGCCTTTCCTCATACTGAACATCACGCCCACCCGCCACAACCCTATCCCGCAGCCCATATTGATGCACCCGCGCAATACGGGCTACGCGGCCATAGAAACCCACTTCCAGCCCGTTGCCGTCTGCCTTTGCTTTGAGGTGGGTGTTTGTCCTTAACTTGTTGAACATGCTGGCTTTTTGCTTTTTGATGCGGCCTTGTTTGCCCCTGATGTTTTTGCGTTGCTTGCGTGGTGCGTAGGGGGAGCCGTCGGGGTTTTGTTGTGCCTGGATGCGGGTTTGTTGCTGGCGGCGCAGGTCTTGGGCAATTTGCAGTGTGAGTTTGCGGCGGGCGGCGGGGTCTAGCCTGGCCAGGAGGGTGCTGGCCCATGTCTCCAGCGCGGTGAGGTCGTCTTGCATGGTGTGGCGCTATAGGGGTGGGATGGGTTGTACCTGCCACTCTGCCAGCAGGGTGGTGCCGTTGTAGAGTTGCCACCAGGGGGCGGCGTAGTCTGGTGTTGCTGTGACTTCGCCTGCGTGGGTGATGTCCAGCCGGGTGCCGGTTTGTTTGACGATGACGCGCTCAGTTAAATCAATCTCCAGGCTGATGTCGACGCTGTCGTGGTTGTTGAAGTCAACCATGAAGCGTATGCCTTTGGCTTTGTCGTCGTTGCCCAGCAGGTCTGCCTGGTGGGTTGCCAGCCAATCTAACAGGGGGACGATGAGGGCGTCTTCTTCACCGCTGTAGTCGGTGACGATGATATTGAGGACGTAGGCGTATTCAAACGAGCGTGAGGCGGTGCGGGTGGTGTGCAGGCTGCCTTTGTCGGCGAAGACGAGCAACTTGTCTGGGTTGCGCTGTAGATCGGCTAAAGCGGCGGTTAAATGAGCGCGCAGGCTGTTGGGTTTGTACATGCTATTGCGGTTTGTTGATGATGGTGCTGATGGCGTGGTAGCTGTCTATGCAGGCGTTTAGTTGGCGGATGGCGTCGTCGCCGTCTGCGGCGATGGCTGCAAGAGTTGCTCCAGCCTCTGGCGTAAGTTGGGCTCGCGTTTCTGGGCTATTGCTGGGGCTAGTGGGGGTATTTGGGCTGGCACTGGTGCTGCAAGCCTGGACGGGGATTGACAGGCGCACAATGCCAGTGCGCACGTTATTAATAAACTGGTCGCGTTTGGATTTTTCATGTTGTAGCTCTTTTTGGTGGGTGGTGGCGATGGTGGCGAGGCTGCGGGACATGAGCCTTTCGTTTTCTCTGGCTGCTTCGCTGGCCTGGGCTTGGTCCTTTGCAATTTGGGCGGTGAGTTTGTCTACCTGGTGGATGGCGTCTTTGTATTTGACGACGCAGAACAGGGCTGCGGCGGCGATGGCGAGGGCGAGCCAGGGGCGCGGGTCTAGTGCTTTGATGATGTTGAGCATGGGTTGGCCTATGCGGGTGTGAGGCAGAGTTGGCGCTCGGCGGCGCGGCGTTTGGTGAGGCCTGGGTACACGACACCACCGGCTTTGTTCCAAAACTGCATTTGATTGCATGCGCCGGTGTAGTCGCCTTTGTTGAGCAAGGTAATCATGGTGGAGGGCTTGCCGTTTTCGAGCACGCAGAAGCCGTCTTTGACGCCTTTGCGGCCTGGACCTACATTAAATACAAATGACGTGAAGGCGGCGCGCTGGTTGTCGTTGAGGGGGACTTTGAGGCAGCTTTCCATCGCTGTTTTGGCTTTGAGCAGGTCTTGTACTGTCATGTCGTCGCATTGCGCTATGGTGGCGGTCTGGCCCAGTTTGACGCCGCCTGTGTGGCCCCGGCAGATGGTGGGGATGCTGACGGGGTCAAGGTAGGCGGTTTGGCGGGTGCCTTCAAACAGGACGATGATGGGCAAGGCGGCGGCGATGCCAGCGGCGGCGAGTTTTTGTTTGATGTCGGTGCTCATGATTGGCTTTTGCCTTTCTGTGCATTTGCGCTTTGATTTGCACGTCTGTGCAGCCAGGGCTTTAGCATCCTGTCGCGCACAAAGAAGGTGATTTGCAGCACGGTGTAAATAATGGTGAGGATGAATACCCATTCATTGAGGGGCACGCCTAAAAACGTGATGGCGCTGATGGCGACGGGTGGTATTGCCTTTACTGTTTCCATGTGGTTGTCGTTCATGGTTAGTCCCACAGGTTGATCATTTGCAGCACTGGCGCTGCAGGTGTGCGGTCTGGCAGGGTGATGGCTTTGCCCATGGGCAGGAATGCGCCCAGGCTGGTGATGCCGGGGTTTAGGGCGAGCACTGCGGCTATGCCTGCGGTGCTGCCCAGGTGACGCCAGACCAGCAGGTCTAGGGTGTCGTTTTGTTGGGCGCGGACGATCATGGCTAAATTAGCTCAACGGTGACGTGGTGGCGGCCCAGCAAGTTGGACATTGCCCACTGCGCATTCCTGCGTTCTTCATCCGGGCCGTTTGCCAGAAAGCTGACGAGTTTTTTGTCATCGAGCGTGGTGGCAGTGGTGTCGTAGTCTTTGTAGCGTTCGATGAGGTCTGCCTTTGCGGTGCAATAGACGGCGCGCAGGTAGTGGGCTATCAGGACGCTTTGCCGGTTGACCTGGGCGGCTGGTATGGCGGCCATGCTGCTGTGGCCTGCGGCTTGTGCTGCTGCTTTTAGCTCTTTGACCTGGTCATTGACAAAGATGATGGCGTCTACGGTGGCGGCGATGAGGCGGGCGTCTGTGACGGTGCCGTCCAGCCTGATGGCGTCGCGCATGTTGGCGATGTCTATGTCAGGGAAGAAGCCATCATTGGTGATGATGTTGTCTGGCTGGGTGGTGCCTGGCTGGCCGCCTGGTGCGTTGGCAATAAATGGCATGGGTCTGGTGGGTGATGGGTCAATCAAGGGGGCGGTGGGTGGGCTGTCACAGGGGAAATGGCTAGAAATCCCTGATCGGCCCACGCCGCCCGGCGCCGGAGGGTGCCTAGTTACGTGGGCGGGGTGGTTTTCTCTCCACCTTCATCGCCTACGATGTTCTTTAAACGGCGTTCTAGCCGTTCTATGTCTTTTTTGACGCCTATGTTTTGGAAGAGGTCCAGGGCGCGGCGCAGGTTGTCCAGGGCTTTGCTGGCCTGTTCTTCTGTCAACAGGTCAAAGTCAATGTCGCCGTTGCCCATCTTGCCTATCTGGGCATAGCCCAGCGCCTTGTAGAGCTTGGCGCTGGCCTGGTCTGGTACGTCTGCATTGACGGTCAGCAGTTGGACTGCGCGTAGGGTTTCTACGGCTGCGCTTGCACTTTCAAAGCGGCCTTCGAGGTAGGCACCGGGGATTTCATCCAACAGCATGGTGGGGACATCGCGGGCGTACTGGTCTGGCAGGTTGAGGTTGTGGACGAGGCAGTATTGGGCGATGTCGAGGGCGCGGGCGTAGTTGCCTGCGTCTATGTGCCAGACGAGGGCGGTGGTGAGGACGAGGTCTTGTGCGCCGTTGCCGTGCTGTAGGGCGGCGTTGATCCAGTCGTCGTAGTCGGGCAGGATTTCGCGCTTGAGTTCGATTTTGCGCTGGATGGATTTGATGGCTTTGAGCCTTTGTTTGTCGTTGATGAGTTTGGCGAGCATCAAGTCGTAGGCGCTGCCCTGGATGGGCTGGCCGTGTCTGGATGCTGCCGCTGCCTTGGCCGCGAGGATGCGGGCGGCGTGGCGCTGGGCGGGGCTGTTATAGGTGGCTGTGGTCATGGTGGGCGTGTGACTTAGGCGAGTTCGATGTTTTCAACGAGGGCGGCGATGCCGTAGTCTTCGACGACGTAGGCGTCGTTGGAGGATTCGTAGTTTTCGATGCGGTCGCGCTTGGCGTTGTCGACGATCTGGCGACGGCGGGCGCTTTCTTGGTAGTAGATGGACAGGTTGTCGTAGCGGGTGATAAGGAAGCTGTTGGGCGGGAAGTAGGGGACGCTGACGGCTTGCAGGCCGCCAAGACGCTTTTGGCTGATGATGATGTCGGCGGCCAGGGTCTCGGTGGGGGCGTGGTTGGTATTGACCAGGGGGAAGTATTTGTCGTGCATGAGTTCGCGGCCGACGATGCAGACGAGGCCTGCGTCTTCACGGAACCATGGGTCGAGCAGGGTGATGGCATCGAAGACGGCGGCGTCGAGGTTGGCGTAGTCACCGTTTTGGCCGATTTTGACTTTGCCTGGGGTGTTGCCGTGGGCCATAACGCGCTGTGGAGCGTCTTCGCGCATGTGTTGCAGCCAGCCGATGTTGACGTCTTGCAGCAGGGGGTGGGCGACGATGTCAGTGTTGGGGGCGATGCTGGTGCCGTGGAAGCCCATGACCATGCGGTCTAGCGCCTGGCGTTTGACGATGACGTCGCGAATGCGGGTTTGGAAATCTGGGAATTTGGCCCAGACATCGAGCTTGGCGTAGGGGACGTGGGTGTCGTAGTTGGTTTTGCTGCATTTGTAGCGGCCGTTTTCCAGACCTGTTAAGTCACGGGTTTGGCGGTCTTGCTGGGTGGTGTCGGTGCGGCTGGCGACGGGGCTGCTGATGCCTAAGTGGAGCTTTTCACCTTCCATTTCTTGCACGCCGATGATGTTGATGCGGCTGAGGAACTGGCTGGATTCTTGAATTTTGGTTTCAAGGCGTTGCTGGACGCTGGGGGCGATGGCGAAGGTTTTGGTGGCGTCGTCTACGCCGTTGATGTCGCCGAGGCGGGTGACGAGGGCGTTGTAGGCTTTGCGGGTGGTGTTTTGCATGTGGGTGTCCTGGTGTTTGTTGTGTTGTTTGGTTCGTTGTTTGGCTTAGCAGTCGGTCTGTTCTGTACCGTTGCCGCCTGTGGCTGTTGGGCGGGCGGTGTGGTTGCCGGGTTGTTTGTCGAGCTGGTCTTTCAGGCTGTTGAAGTTGTCTGTGACGGTTTTGAGGTTCTTTTCCAGCTCGGTGATGCGTTTGCTTGATTCACTAAAACGCTGTTCCTGGTCTGCTGTGTGTTCGACTACGGTTTCAATTGCCTGGCCGAGATCGTCAAAGCGGGCGTTGTCACCGCCTTTTTTGCTGTTGAAGACTTTGAGCAGGTCTTTGACCTTGGCGGCCAGGCCTGTGGTTTCTGTATCGATTTCTTCAAATTCAAGATTGGCTTCGACAGCCGCAGAGAACAGGTGTGCAGGGTTGGTTTTGCGACCTGCAAAGGGGTTGGCGTTGGGGTTGTTGGCGGCGAAGCTGAGAACTTCAGTACCCAGGCTGGCGGGGCTATCTGTGACGCCCAGGCCGACAAGGTAGGCTTCGCCTGTGTCGGCAAACTTGTCATTGATTTCTATGCTGGTATAGATTTTTTGCTTGGCCTTGGTCATGGCGATCAAGTCGTCTGTCGGTTCTATCTGGGCGAACAGGGCTAGTTTCTTGTCGCCGTCGATGGTGACTTCTTCGGCCTTGACTGCTGTTACATCGCCATAGGCGCGGAATGGACTATCGGCCAGCGTGCCGCGTATGTGTTCCATCCAGATACGGGCACCGTATTTTTGCGGGTCGAAGTTTTTGGCCATTTGCTGTATCCAGCTGCGTTCTATCTTGCGGCCGTCAGTTGTTGCGCCTTCGAGCGCCACGCGGAAGAATTTTGACTTGAATTTTTTGGTGGACATGATGAAATAAGGGGCTGGGCAGTTGATGAGTGCCCATGGTCTTACTTGCGCTGACTGTGTTCAACGGTCAGGGAGTTGTTAAGTTTTATAGCAACTTGACGGCGCTGCCGTCGCGCCCGCGATGCCCGTAATCTGGCGGCATGATTGCGAATGCCGACGAATGCCCGTCTGAAATTTCCCCCGATAACGAACTGGATGCGCCCGAAGATTCCACCCTTGGCGCAACGGTTGCGCCCACCTACGACCTGAAGAAACACGCGCAGGCCTTGTACTGGCAGGGCTGGCGGGTGTCTTCGATTGCGCGGCATCTGGAGATTGCCCGTACGACGGTGCAGAGCTGGTGCGACCGTGAGAAGTGGGACGACACGCCATTCATAGAAAAAATCGAAGCCAGCCTTGAAACGCGCCTGGTGCAGTTGATTGCCAAGGAGGTGAAGACCGGCGGCGATTTCAAGGAAATTGATTTGCTGATGCGCCAGGCGGTGCAGACGGCGCGGGTGCGGCGGTATGAGGCACCGGGCGGCAATGAAGTGGATTTGAATCCTAAGCTGGCGAATCGCAATGCCGGGCCTAAGAAGAAACCAGCACGCAATGACTACAGCGATGACCAGCGCGACCAGTTGTTGGAGGCCTTCCGCGATTCGCTGTTTGATTATCAAAAGGTATGGCTGCGCAATGGGGGCGAGCGTACGCGGGTAATTCTCAAATCGCGCCAGATTGGGGCTACCTGGTACTTTGCGCGGGAGGCTTTGGCTGATGCTATGGAGACGGGGCGCAATCAGATTTTTCTATCGGCATCCAAAGCCCAGGCGCACGTTTTCAAGCAATACATTATCCAGTTTGCCAAAGAGGCGGCAGGCATTGAGCTGGCCGGTGATCCTATTGTGTTGCCGAATGGGGCGCATCTTTACTTCTTGGGTACGAATGCGCGTACTGCCCAGGGCTATCACGGCAATTTCTATTTTGATGAGTTTTTCTGGACGCATAAGTTTCAGGAATTGAACAAGGTAGCGTCAGGCATGGCGCTGCATAAGCAGTGGCGTAAGACTTATTTTTCTACGCCTTCGAGCATCACGCATGAGGCATACCCATTCTGGACGGGAGAGCTGTTCAATAAGCGGCGGCCTAAAAAAGACCAGGTCAATATCGATGTCAGCCACAAGCGGCTTGCCTCTGGCTTTACGGGCGAAGACAAGATGTGGCGGCAAATCGTCACCATCATGGACGCCCAGGCGGGCGGCTGTGATTTGTTTGATATCGACGAGCTGCGCACTTATGAGTACAGCCCGGACCAGTTTGAAAATCTGCTGATGTGTCAGTTTATTGATGACACTGCGTCGGTGTTCCCTTTGCAGGAGCTGCAAAAGTGCATGGTGGATGCCTGGGTGGACTGGACAGACTTTAAGCCTTTTACCACGCGGCCTTATGGGGATAACCCGGTCTGGATTGGCTATGACCCTGCCTTTACTGGCGATAGTGCCGGGCTGGTGATCCTTGCGCCACCGCGCACGCCTGGCGGCAAGTTCAGGGTGTTAGAGCGTATGCAGTTCAGGGGCATGGACTTTGCGGCCCAGGCTGAACAGATACGGCAATCCACGATTCGCTATCACGTTGCCTTTATTGGTATTGACGCTACGGGCATGGGTGAGGGTGTGCACCAGCTGGTGAAGAACTTCTACCCCAATGTGACCAAAATCAACTACGACCCGGCTGTGAAGAGCCGCATGGTCATCAAGGCCCGCGACGTGATCAGCAAGGGCCGTCTGGAATTTGACGCCGGGGCCACGGATCTGGCGCAGGCATTCATGACCATCAAAAAGACACTGACGGCCAGCGGCCAGCATGTGACCTATGTGGCAGACCGTAGCGAGGAAACCGGGCATGCAGACCTTGCCTGGGCGTGTATGCATGCGCTGGACCATGAGCCATTAGATGGCGGCATAGGTAGCAATCAATCATTTATGGAGGTGTATTCATGAGCAAGAGAAAGCGGCGCGGGCCATTCAAGGCAGCGTCAGAAGGCCAGGCGGAGGCGGTACCGGCTTTGCCAGGTGCAGAGGTGTTCAGCTTTGGCGACCCGACGCCGGTATTAGACCGGGCTGAAATTCTGGACTATATCGAGTGCTGGACGAATGGGCGGTATTACGAGCCGCCTATCAGTTGGGACGGCCTGGCTAAGTCTTTCAGGGCCAGTGTGCACCATTCGACGGCGATCTATGTCAAGCGCAATCTGCTGGCGGCCACCTTTGTGCCGCATGCCTTGCTGTCACGCGAGGCATTTAGCCGGTTTGCGCTGGATTTCCTTGTCTTTGGCAATGCTTATCTGGAAAACCGTAAAAGCCGCACCGGCAAGCCTTTGCAGCTTGAGCCGGCGCTTGCCAAGTACATGCGCCGGTGTAGCGATGACTTGAATCAATACGCCTTTGTGCGTGGCTGGCAGGAAGATCATGTGTTTGAGTCTGGGGCGATTTTTCATTTGATGGAGCCAGATATTAATCAGGAGGTGTACGGCCTGCCTGAGTATCTGAGTGCGTTGCATTCTGCCTGGTTAAACGAGGCGGCTACCCTTTTCAGACGCAAGTATTACAAGAATGGCTCACACGCTGGCTTCATCTTGTATATGACAGACCCGGCCCAGAATCAAAGTGATGTTGACAACATGCGCCAGGCGCTGCGCGATAGCAAGGGGCCGGGGAATTTCCGAAATGTATTCATGTATGCGCCCAACGGCAAGAAGGACGGCATCCAAATATTGCCGGTGTCTGAGGTAGCGGCCAAGGATGAATTTTTCAGCATCAAGAACGTGACGCGCGACGACATGCTGGCCGCCCACCGGGTGCCACCTCAACTGCTGGGCCTGGTGCCGAACAATACGGGCGGTTTCGGGGCTGTGGAGCCAGCGGCGAAGGTGTTTGCCATGAATGAGCTGGAACCGCTGCAGGCGCGATTTAGGGAGTGTAACGAGTGGCTGGGCGAGGAGGTGATCCGCTTCACGCCGTATTCATTGGGTGATGAGGGAGGTAAAACGAAATGAGTGATGTTGCGGATATGTCAGATAAAAATGTCGAGACGTTTATTGCTTCGGCGATTGCGCATGCGCGGGGTAAGCAGGGGATGAAAGCGACCGGGCATTGCCGATTTTGTGATGAGCCGGTGGCACCCGATACGCTGTTTTGTGATCGGGATTGTCGGGATGATTTTGAGAGGGAGAGAGCGGCGCGGGTTAGGGCAGGAAGTAGGCCCTAAAGCATGTTACAGGCTTGCGTTTAGTGAATAATCAACGCAGGCCTCAACTTACGGAATAAGGAACCTTTCGTGATTGTTGGCTCACTTCCGATTGCTTCGCAAGCGCGAAGGTAGCAACGCTCTAAAATTCCAGGGTGCGGCGCAGGCTCACCCGCTTCTATTTCACTTGCACGTGCCGACCATTTGTTCAATTGATCCTCTGTGAAATCGCGTTCACCGATAGTTTCAATATCTCGATCCAATAAAGCCCATTCAGTGCTACGTTTAGCACTGTCACGTGATTTGTTACCGAAGCCAAAAACAAGCGATGCTGCGCTGCTAAACGTTATGACTGCAACACAATATTTTATTATCACTTGATCCGCGACATTTGCAAATGCTACGGAACTCGCCAGAATTGCTATAGCTTTTACTATTCCTTCCCGCCAATCAAAAATTTTTTGACGTTCTTGATAATACATGCGGTTTGTCAATGCTCTAAGCCGTAATTGGCTGCGACGGTCTGATAGATATTCAAAGTCAGTCATTGTTAGCCTTTCCCTTTTTTCGTGGTCTCGACTGGTCGCACTGGAGGTACTTTATGCTTCGCAGGGCGTACGACATGGCACATGATTCCTGAGTGCGACGGTCTTGAAAGTTTGAATTTGAATTGAGGATTATCAAAAGGTCCATGCGTACCGCTTATTAATCCAGGCTTAGAATGTCCTTCATCAATATCGATTAAATCTCTGGTTGAAGTAATACCGGATTTTGATACTGTAGTTGTATCCAGTATAGTACTTCTGCTTAAGGTCATCGTAATTTTCTCTGCCTTAACAATGGTGACTCTAACTTCACTCAATATCCTGTTTAGTAAATTATTACCTTCGGTAGTTGTTAAAGTGGGCTCTAGAGCTTTGGAAATTCGAACTTTGAATCTTGCTTTGCTCCTTAACTTTAAGGTGTTTGCTCGTCTGCTGGTTTTTGCACGCGGGGATAATGCTACCCAGACGAGTGCATCTTTTGCTGCAGAAATTATTTGCTTTTCTTGATTCTGATCCAAAGTCACACCCGATAATGCGAATTGATCATAGATGACTTGCAACTTTTGAGAAAGTTGAGTTAAGCAATTTGCTATTGCCGCATCCAAATCTTGTCGGCCAACGGATCTTTGTCTACCGAAAAACGCCCGAATAATCATTAATTAGATCCTTTCTTAGGTACTCCCAATTCTCTGTAGTCATTGTAATTTCACCAATTCGATTGCTGCATCTAATTCTAAGTTTATAGAAAATTTTATATTTATTGCAAGTTTGAAGAGTGAATTTGTGTGAACTGCTAAAAAAGCAACAAAGGGTTTGTTTATATAATCTTGAAATTGCATTTAAGCAATTTTCAGTCATCAAAACTCAATTCATCCCTTGGCGCGCAGACATCCCCCCACCACGCCTGCCCGCTAAATAGGTCGCTTTTGACTCAAATATGCGTCACCAGTTAGGACCAAGCCCGGCTTACGTTTGCGGTCTCCCGGATAGCCTCAAATGATGACGCAGTTTGACGCAGATTTCATGCAAAGTCGCAGGTGTATCCATAATGAACATACCTTTATGCGGCCATACAGAGTGAAACACAGATTTTCCTGAGATTTGGGGAGGCCTCGGGAAAAGGGTAACTAAGGTAACTGCATCAATTATTGTTATCTAAGTCTTTGATTTATATAGGGATATCTGGTTACTTTATTTGGTAACTTTAGGTAATGTAAAAGGTAATTAATTTTTAAGTCATTGATTTATAAGGATATTTGTTAATGAAGAAAATACCATTTATATAGGTAACTAGAATACCTTTAGATTACCTAATTATTACCTTTTGCAATTCGCTTGAAAGCCTTATATATCAAGGGTTTCCACGGTTTTGCAAAAAAAGATTACCTTAGTTACCTTTTTCCCGAGGGGTACTTTATTTTAGACTCAGTCAAAATGCGAGCCAGCATATGTTGCAAATGATCTATTAATCTATAATTGCCGATTGTTAAACTGATGCTGTTATACATCCAGTATTTCTTATGGCTAGACTGCAACTCATTCTTGGTGGCGTGTATAAAAGCCCTTGGTCCGAAGATCCTGTCAGAGTTATAGCGTACGACGAAGAAGTTGTCATATACGACTATTGGCGTGCTGATAAAGGGCGCTGGGCCCTTGGAAACTTAAATGCCAGTGTTTCCTACTATCGGACGACGGCTGAGATTTTCGTCTCAAATCATATTTACCTACGCGCTGAGGAATACACGCAATTTGAGCGAGATACGCATCGGCCAGAACTCCCATTTTCATTTGCTCAGTACCAAGCACTTGAATGGCACGAAGCGATTCCCGACAACGCGGTACAGGTTGGTGCCTTGATTGCCAGCTCTCGAAAAAATTCTGATGCAATCACCTTGAACACTATGAGGATCCCTGAAATGTACTTGATTCCATTTAGTGCAACTGGAAGAGAAAAGCCAGCAATCTTTTTGCGGGCACTTGACGGCCAGGCTTTTACAGAGGAAGAGCTCATTTATCGTGCCTGGCAAATACAAGCCCCTTATCTGCCTGAAAAACCAATTACAAAGGGAATTGGTTTGCATCGAGCTGGGCTAAAAAAACGTATCCCATCTTTCTATATATGGGGAGCGAGAAGCAAATTAGGTCAGCCTAGTTAATAGGATTTTCTCGAAAATAATTGCAAAAATCATTTCCGCAATGGAGTAATTCTGGACCACTGATTCATAGGGAAAAGAAATTTTGTGGAAGAGGGGGCAAACGGAAACGATTTTTGGATACATGCTTGATTTAATGGAGTAATGGGGAGAACTTGAAAACTGGCGAGGTGTTATAGCCTTCGTGAGTTCGAATCTCACAGCTTCCGCCAACGAATACGAAAAAGCCCTTGATGAATAATCAAGGGTTTTTTTTGTGCATTTTTATTAATTTCATTATAAGAAATCAATGAAAATAGCAAAAAGCGGGCATGGTTACGGAGACTGCCGTCTGCAACTTGAAAAGCGGCACAAAACTTTGCACAAGTTTGCACGCAAATTTGCATTTTCTATTTTAGCGTGTGGGTATACCGGGCTATTTTCATCTACATCTGCCGCCGCAGTCGTTTCGCAGTTCGAGTGTGGTATTACCGGCGACAAAACTAAACTTGCCCTCTGCTGGCCAGGTGATGACATAGTGATGCTCTGCGTGGTTGTAATTAGCCGTCGCGCCGTCTGGGTACTCCGTGCGGGTGTTGTCCGGGTTGGTGTCTGGTGCCGGGTTGTGGTTGCTGGCAATGCCTGGCAAAACCATGCCGCCCGCGAATTCACCGGAGGGTGAAAGCAAAACGCATTGCTCGCCCACTGTGGGTACGTTCCATGTCTTTGTTTTGCCAGCGCGTACCTTGTCATGGGCAAGAAGCCGGTTTTGATGTCGCCAATTTGCAGGCGCACTTGCGGTACGCGGCCGAGCTTGACTTCGGTAATGGTGCCAAAGCGGACTAGATTTTGCAGGCGGCGGGAGAGGTCGGCAAGGGTGAATTCCATGCCGTCTATGGTGATGTGACCGAGCTAGCCAGTCACGCGGGGAAGGGTTGCTATGGGGCTTAGTAACTCAGCGGCGTTTACGCGTGCGCGAGGGGTGTGAGATATTTTGAGGTAACATGCGTACGAATACGCGTGGCTATTCGTACCTACGCGGGCTAATTCATCTTGAAGATAGCAACAATGAATCTGACAGCGAGCCGTCGAAGTTCGAACAGCCCCGAGCAAATAAGGCCACCGGCGGCGCATATTGATCCGAGTTCATATTCGCCGAAAATTAATAGTGCGATACCCGAGATTAAAAAAAACGCACAGAACAATTGAAATGCTTTTCGAAGAGAGGCTTGCAATTGGTTATGCTTCAGTATTTGCTGAGTTTGGAATGCCGCTTGACTGTTTAGGTCATTAATTGTCGCTGCCACCTCAGTTTCAATGCTCTTTGAATCTCGGGTCTGAAGAACTGTCGTCAACGCCATTCGCGCTTCCTCGACTAATCCATCACTTCCCGTCGCGATAAGATACGCTAATTCATCATCTCTCATCTTGCCGTAAGTCTTTTGGAAATACAGCACTTTCGATTGATCCATAAACGCTCCCATTATTGTGGAAGCAACTACGCCAATCCTTTCAAACCCTAGTCGGTTGTCATCGATATATAAACAGCTCAACCCGAAAACCGACATGACAATACATGCCCATGCTTCTTTACGAGGTATTCTCCTGCTACGCAATGAAATTGTCTCGCTGTGCAATTCGAACTCCAAACTTAATCCCTTTTTATTTAGCCAGCAAAGTGCGATTAGCCCGCGTAGGTACGAATACGCAGGGTTATTCGTACCTACGCGGGCTGAAAATATCTATATTCGCATGCACGCGGGTTAACTCCGATTTTGCACGACATTAATTGTCGGAACAAAAAACCAAAGAACTAGCAACACCAAAGCAAATAAGATCAAAACACATATCTTCATATGCTGTCTTGCTGAGCCATCAGGTCGAAAAAGTAAATTACGAACTGGATCATTTTTTCCGAACTTCCACACCCGGTCCGAACCGGCGCTACCTTTTCCAGAACTTGAAAAGTAAATTAGCACTGTAACTACGGTAGTGGCTATCGTAAAAAAGAATTTTATATCTAGTGGCATTTAAGCACCTGTATACGTGGGGCTATTCGCAGCTACGCGGGCTAATTCTTTGGCTTCACGTTATCGACAATTTCAAGCCTTGCGATATCGTTGCCGCAGTGATGTATCCTCACATATAGGCCTTCTTTCATGGGGCCGCCGACAACAGAAGATGTGTTAAAGCCTGCGGAGACATAGTGATTTGCGTAATAGAAATGCGCGTCTCCGACATCAAACGATTCGTCCGATTTCCTTTTTTCTTTAGGCGCTATCTTGAAATTTTCGACCCGGCCTTCTGCGAGTTTGCATTGACCATGTTCGTAGGCAGTGCGCAAGTCCTTGTAATCTGAGTAAGTGCTGTGGAACGCGGTAATAGTCCAAATACAGGAAAACCCAAAATAGAAATAAAAAAACCAAGGTCTTTTCCCAGAAAGTTTGGTTTTTGATCCGGGTGGGGTTTTGCGTTTGTTGATGAAGTGAAAAAACAGTATCACTGCACCAATGGCAACAAAGATTAGCCCGAATGCTGGAAACGTATAGGATTTATATCCGGCTTGTGTGATGTCGAAAACGACGGTTGAGGTCATGTTTATCCTGGTGTGGCTGCCAATTTTCTTGGCTCAATGCCACATTGTAGCAATACCAACACCAAACACAGGATTTTGTCTGTGTTTGGCTGGCGTATTGCATCAGTGCCTTAGTTGCGTTGGCGCTGGATAGCCCATCAGGGTGCACCAGTCTGTTAGTTCTTCAAGCAGACACTGCCGTTTGACGGGGTGGGTGGTGGTTTTTAGCTTGGCCAGGGCGGCCTGGTAGGCGGCTTCTACGAGCTGGCGTTCTTTGGTGGTCAGGGGTTTGGTGGTGGTTGGCATGGTGGCGTCCTGTTTAATTTTTCAATGAATAGCCTTGCGCGTCGAATACATGGCACTTGACGGGTTTTTTGCGCAAGATGCTGCTAACTTCTGTCGCTTCGATGAAAACGGGGTCTTTGCTTTCTTTGATGGATTTGCGCAGAACGGCCATATCGGGCATGCGGAACTTGTGCTGCTCGGCCAGTTCTGCGACTTCGGGCAGGTTGATGGCGATGCGGTGGGCGAGGCGGCTGTGGTTGAGGGCGATGCCGGATTCTTCCAGCTGTCTGACGATGTCCCAAAACTGGTTGACGCTGACAGGTTGCCGGGGTTTGAGTGCAGGCTTCTGCTTTACAGGTTCAACAGGCAGGGGCAGAGGTGCGGGCTTGGGGAAGGCGAAATGATCGAGGTCTGGCACGTCGTGACCGATTTGGTCTGCAACGAAGCGTAATTGCTCAAAGAGACCAGCGCGTATGGCAGGGCTCTCGGTTTTTTCGATTTCACGCATGCGGTCGCGGCATTGCTGCTGCATGGTCAGTACGTCACGCATTTTGAGCCGTATGGATGTGTTACCAGTAAGTTGCGGCACGGGTTCACGCGGGGCAAGCATCTGGATTTGAACAACGCCATCCTTTTTGGCCTCATTAGTCCAATATTTCCACAGCACGTTGTCACATTCGTTTTGATAGCGGATGATTTTGTCGCGGAGTTCTGGGGCGACTTTGTTGGGGCTGATGGTCATTAGCCAGGACGCAATTTTTCGGATAGGCAGGCAAACTGTCTCTTGATCCCCGCCTTGCGAAGGTATGGTCATTATGAACATACCCCATCTTTTTTTGTCTGCAGCAAGTTTTCTGCGCTGTGTTGGCCAGTTTAAACCCATGTTTTCGACGATAGGCTTCATCGGCACCATAGGCTCGTTGTCTTTATCAATCAGCAGCAGCTTATCTTTATGAAAATCAACAGAAATAATCTGAGTTTGCATGTTCTTTCCTCTAATTAATTGGATTCTTTGTGCGCACATAGAAAATAGTAAATTAGTTTGCAAAATATTACGAGTGGCTGAAGTTTGCGGCAGATCAGATCAAGTCAGACAGGTGGTTCCAGGTGGTGAGGAGGCGTTGTTGTACGGGGAGAGGAGGGCGTGGAGGCCTTGGGGGCGAGGGGTTGTTCGCCTGCGACACCCTGCTCGACGACCTCGCCAGCATCTGCGACGCCCTAACCGAGCTAGACCGCATCAACGCCGACATGGGCGTCACCGACAGCGCCCTCACCATGCTCCTGCAACTGCTCGAATCCGCACTCATGGCTTTGAGGGCGTCGATTTGCAGGCCGCGCAGGCGTTCAAAGCTGGCGCGCAGGTCTTGCAGTTTAGAAAAGGTAATCAAAGTTCGTTTTTGATACACCACCTCACCCCCACCCGCCATAACCCTATCCCGTAGCCCGTATTGATGCACCCGCGCAATACGGGCTACGCGGCCATAGAAACCCATTCCCAGCCCGTTGCCGTCTGCCTTTGCCTTGAGGTGGGTGTTTGTGCGCAGCTTGTTGAACATGCTGGCTTTTTGCTTTTTGAGGCGGCCTTGTTTGCCGCGCAGGTCTTGGGCGAGAGTGACCAGCTGTACAGCGGGTGGTTGGAGTAGCTCTCTATGCAAATTCCCTGTAGCGATATAACCTGTGATCAGCGCGCTGTTCAAATCCATCTGGCAACCAGCCTCTTGCGAGGATCCTATCGGTGATCAATGCCATGTTTATGCCGACGGGATCAAGTAGCGATTGGTGAACGGCTAGCATAAAATCTTTGGGAGAACCTTCGAAGGCTGCGACGAGAGCGAGAGCTTCGTCAACAGTGCGAATTGGGATGATTTCGATCATGTCGTATAAGGTATTTAAATTTTAGAAATGTTCAAGTAACCGATAACGCAAAAGCAGGCGTTCCGTTTTTTGTGGAAACCGTGATGATACCTTTATCAAATCTGTTATTTCGCGTAAAACGGGCTACGTGGCCATAAAAACCCACTTCCAGCCCGTTGCCGCTTGGGTTATGCTGCAACTTACTTTATAGATGATGTTTAAGGTGTAGGCGTATTCAAACGAGCGTGAGTGGTGTGCAGGCTGCTTTTTTTTGAGGAAGTGTGTGTTTAGTCGTTAGTGATGTAGTAGTTGCACATGGTTATCAAGCCGCTGAGTTCTGCGGCGTCTTCCCTGGTGATGAGTATGTCTCTTACTTCTTGAATTTGAGTTCGGCTTGGTATGATTTCTGTGGGGCTTTTGCACATCCAGTTAATCAATATTGCCGTTATCTTTTTGGGCTTGAGTTTGGCAACTTCTTTGCGTGTCGGGACGCGAATGTCGAGGGATTTATCTATATCGCCAGATGCCCATCTTTTTGCTGCCCGCAGATTTTCGGGTGGTACACCAAAGTGTTCGTAATAAGACTTCATAGGCTATGCTCCGTCTTTGTTCGGTTGAAGCGCAGATGCAATCGACAAGAAATCATTATATGGGATGCGCGCGCTTTAATACGGGATTGCATATTCCTATTCTACAGGTACCAAGGTGCGACTTATATTGCTAATCCTGTTTATTGAGTTTAATCAAACATATGTGAATTCATCTTCCCTGGGTATATGCTAGGCTTCACTCAGGCGCAGCCAGAAAAGCCCATCTCAGCATGGGTTTCTTTTGACTCAAATGCGAGTCACGGTGTTGATTTGCACTGAAATTTGATGGTCTACTTTCCGGGATAATTTGCATCGGTTGTGATCCATGTTGACATACAATCCTATTTGTCTTGATGAGTAGGGGCTGGGTAAGTAACTTTGCTATTGATAGAGATTGCGCCTTGACCATGAAAGTTTGTCTGGTGTTTTTCCTGCTTTGCCGCAGACAATTTGGAAAAGTGAAATCCAGTCTTTATTAAATGCGTATTCACAACCCGCCAGGTAGACCCTCCAGATACGATATTTTCTCTCGCCTACCAGATTCCTGATCTCATCGTCATTGCGCTCAAACCTTTCCTTCCATAAGTTGCAGGTCCTGGCGTAGTGTCTTCGTAAATTTTCTACATCATAGACTTCCAGTCCTCCTTCTTGCATGGATTTTAATGCCAGGCTAATGTGGGGGAGTTCGCCGTGAGGGAAGACATATTGCTCTATAAATTCACCGTTTCCATAAGGGGTCTCGCCACTTTCTGCATCGGTAGAGGTGATGCCATGATTCATGACCAGCCCGTTTTCATCAAGCAAGGAGTTGATCTTCGAAAAATATTCCGTTAAATGGCTGAGGCCAACGTGTTCAAACATGCCCACACTTGTGATGCGGTTGAATACGCCTTCGACATCCCGGTAATCCTGAAGTCGAATTTCAATCAGGTCACTCAAACCTTCTTGCTTGACTCTTTGAAGAGCAAGTTCAGCCTGGTTTTCGGACAAGGTAATACCTACACACCTTGCGCCATAAATTTTTGCTGCGCGTATGACCAGGGCTCCCCATCCACACCCGATATCAAGCAAGCGGTCGCCTTGGGAGAGTCGAATTTTTTTCAATATATGATCAATTTTCTTTATTTGGGCAGTGTCCAGATCCTCGTCACCATTTTCGAAATAGGCACAGGAATACACCATATTTTCATCAAGCCACAAGCGGTAGAAATCATTTGAAATATCATAGTGAAATTGGATGGCTTGCTTGTCCTTATCTTTGCTGCGACGTAATTTCCGGGATATGCGTGAAAACTTTCCTTCCAGTTTAAGCGTGTTCTCTGCCAATAAATTGCCGATGGAGATAATTGCACCTGGTTCACCATAGACATCAATCTTCCCGTCAATATAAGCTGTACCAAGATTGAATAGTGAAGGTGTGAGCAGATAGCGTAAGCCAGACACATGGGGAATTCGAACTATGACCTGAGGGAATTCTGTTGAGAAGTTTAATTGCTGACCGTTCCACAGTTCAACACGCAGCGGTATATCTGAACGGCTGCGCACCATGTCGGCCCAGCTTTCAAATTTTTTTTGCCAAAACATAATTACCTCTCAACAATCTGAAATTTAATTTCTCCCGGGCTCCGCAATAAAGCCTGAATAAGTACCTGTCTTACATAACGAATCTTCTACTGCCGAGTAACAGCAAGCCATTTCTTAAGCTAAACGAGCTACCCGTCGCGATGAGGAAATTATTTTTTCTTGTGAAATATTTCCTTGAAATATTCATTGGTTTGACGAATTCATACAATAACAAAGACTTGCGTGTCGCCTTTAAAAAGAAGTTTATCTTTTTTTTAATTTTTTCATCTGCATCAAAACTCCGCAAAATTAATATCTGCAAAAGCGCCATCGCCACTAGTAATGATGACGTCTGTTAAACGAAGATTTCTTGTCAGCGTTTTTTTGATATGGCTTGTCGCGCCATGGCCGGGCTCGCTGTGTTTGATCGCTTCAAACAAAACGCCGTTTAATCGATTGCATCATTCTTCTTCAGATTGAGGCCCTTGCTTGCAAAATATTGATATTTTCTGAAGAAAATTGGCACTGCGAAATCAACAAGAGGATATATGCCAGAGCTTTCAAAAAAAACTGCAAAGCCTGCTAGTGAGGCCATGGTAAACACGGTTCTGGCATCAAACAGTCGGTAAATGTAAAAACAATTTGTAGGCGCATGTCAATTTTGATGGTAGGAAGAAACTTACAAAATAGAAGTTGAAGCACCGAAATTTCCCAAGAGAAAGGGTAAGTGTATTTGCTGAATACATTCGTTTTTTCGACGGCTGTATTACAAGCATCCGTGCAGGCTTTGCTTGCGAGCTGCTTTGCCTTGGTCTTGTAGATGTGGTGAGAATTGATTGGTATCTTGCCATACGTTTTAAATATTTCTTAAGCAAACAACCCAAACCAGCTCATCGGATTTGCCGGGTTCTTGCATAGTTTTCTGGGAAATATTTGGCAGCACGATGAACCAATAAACTTGAATCAGAAGTTTTATCATGACTACCATGCAAATCAAACATGAGTCTTTCATTTTCCAACGCAGTGGCTTTGGCCTGGTCCTGGGTAATACGGGCTGTGAGCTTAGCCAGCGACCCCTGCATGAGTAGCGCATTTTTTAAAACTTGTAAGCGTCATTCCAGCCTCACACATCCAAAGGATGCGGCAATCAAACAACACTTCGCCGCTGAGTGTTGAACCTTGTGCCTGGAAATGGGCGCATATATCCGTAGATGTTAAAATTGCATTTTAATTGCCATTTAATTACTCAATGACAAAGGCACTTGGCGCATGCTGGCAGCCAATATTTTAAGTAAATTATTGAGCAAATAATTCGGTGGCACCTGTGGTACGCATATGTGCAGGTCTTCATCATCAACTGATCTAAAATTATCGGGTGCTTCTATGTTGAAAAATACTGAGTTAAAAGAACGTCTTTTCTCAATGTTGCCGAAAGAATTGACGTTGCCACATGAAGAGTTGACGCGCGAATCTAAGCTTCAGGAAATTGGATTTGATTCGTTGGCTCTCATTGAATTTAAGTTTGAAGTTGAAGATGCATTTGGTATCCGTTTTGGTCAATTCGTCAGTCCACCAGTTACATTGGGCGAAGTATTCGACCAAATTGAAGAAGCGATCAATCTGGCGGCAGGGTGATCATGAATTTAACGCGTGTTGTTGTCACCGGGATAGGCATCGTCTGTCCCTCCGGTAATTGGCCTGGGCAGGTGTTTGATAACGTTGCTGCCGGGCGCTCTGCAATTCGGCTGTTGCCTGCATCTGCCCGTCAGTCACCTGTGCTGTTGGCAGCCTTTGTTGATGAAGCCGTGGCGCAGGAGAGTGCTAGCAGCGATCGTGTTGCTCAGTTATCACTGGCCGCTGGGCGGCGTGCTTTGGACAATGCCGGTCTGCTGGAACGTCCAGATTTGTTGACCGAAATGGCTATCCATTTGGGTACGGGCAGTGGTGGCAACGCAACGCAAGATGCTGCATTCCATCGGCTATATGCGGAGAATAAAGATCGCATTGCGCCAATGTCTTTACCGCGCGGGATGATGAGTGCTTCTGCGTCAGAGATATCGATCAAGTTTGGTATTCGCGGTCAAAATAATACCTATGCGGTGGCATGCGCGTCTTCTTCTGCGGCTATTGGCGCAGCCTTGCGAACTATCCGGCACGGGTATGCCGATCGTGTGTTGGCCGGGGGTAGTGAGGCATTGCTTACTTATGGTGTGCTGCATGCCTGGCATGCACTATGTGCCTTGGCTCCGGCGGATCAGGATGTTGCTGCTTCGTGCAGACCATTTTCAAAAGACAGGAATGGGCTGGTGCTGGGGGAGGGGGCAGCATTTCTTGTGTTGGAGTCTTTGGATTCTGCATTGTCACGTAAGGCAAGCATACTTGCTGAACTTGTCGGTTTTGGCAGTTCCTGTGATGCCAGTCATATTACACACCCGTCGGTGGATGGGCAGGTAAGAGCCATGCGCCTGGCTTTGAAGGATGCAGGTATAAACGCGGACGCAGTTGATTACATCAATGCTCACGGTACGGCGACAGTGGTAGGGGATGCCATTGAAGCGGAATCGATACGAACGGTATTTGGTCATCGCAGCGAGGCAGTGCCGGTCAGTTCAACGAAGGCCGTGCATGGTCATTTGATGGGGGCTGGTGGCGCAGTTGAACTTGCTCTCTCGTTGTTGGCGATGGAGCATGATCTGATTCCGCCAACGGCAAATTGTCGTGAGCTGGATGAGCGTTTGGGAATCGATGTAGTGACTTCGGCTCGCCACAAAAATATTGATTGTGTCATGTCGAATTCTTTTGCGTTTGGCGGAAGTAATAATGTGCTGATTGCGAAAAAATACCGGGCCACATAGGCACTGCGCAATCAGATTCAAGGTCGGGAAAATGTCTTGCCACAATCCTTGCGCCAATGATCAATCAAAATTATTTTCATCATCAGATTTGTCACTGACATATTCCGATTTTTCAGACTCCGATTTTTCAGATTCATTATCTGCCTCTTCTTCCTTTTCATCATCCAGTCTTTGTTTTTTTAGCGCTTGCTTCTCTTTCATTGCGATTTTTTTGCGTTTTTTCTTGCCTTCATCCGACAATTTGCGCTTGCCCTTCACTTTGGGTACGCCTTTAAGGTTACCCAGGCCATTTCTGCGCATGTACCGACCCGCTTTGGTTCTGTCTCCTGCAAATTCAGCAATAACAAATTCGCTAAAACTGCTGTACTTGTTGTACAGTTTCCGCGCTTCGTCAATTTGCTCTTGACGGGCCAGTAATTTAAGTTGTCGCTGCCTGTCGGCCTCTTTTTTGAGAGTTTTGGCATGTTTTTTTGTTATACCACCTTCTTTGATGGCATTCTTGATGTTTGGTAAGTCTTCCTTGGTGACGGATTCGAAGTAAGCTTCTGCGACGTAGACATAGCGTTCGCTAGTGGTCCAGCCACCACTTTTACCCAGGATGTGACGACGGTCTGAGGTGATGTCGATCAATCCTTCTTTTTTGTCATCCAGATGGAGAACGATATCGGGATATGAGACACTACCCATGTCTTCGGAACGCTGCTTGGCCCAGTTCAGTGGCAGGTCGGTTTCATTCATCAGCGCATATACCCGCTCTTCCATGGCATTACCGACATGCGTGACAGCCATATTGCTATTACGCTGAAGTAAATTGAGGAAAGTGGCAATTTTTGCGCCAGTCCAGTCCTGGATTTTGCCTGTCATCAATTCATCATAGGCTTGGTCGACCAGGTCGCTGACAATTTTGGCAAAGTCTTGGCAGGCTTTCAGGTTCTTTTTGCTGGTGGTTCCGGCTGCATCAAAATCTTCATCCAGTTGGCGTTGGATCAAGCCCCTGTCATTGGGTAGCATGAATCTTTGTGGCTGAGATGTGCTGCTCTGCAGCTGCATGGCCTGGCTGCCACGCTGGTCGGCCTCTTGTTCCAGTTGTTGATTATCGTTAATGGCAAGGCCATTGGCATGTAGCGTGGGTTTGACCCGCCCTTCGGCTTGTTGTACTACGTGCCAGGCTTCATGTGGCAAGTGCTGTTCTTGCCCCTGGGCCAAATGAATATTGCTCCCTTGGGCATAAGCCAGGGCATTGAGCTGTCGCGGTTTGCTGGAGTTGTAATGGACGCGAACATGGTCCATGGACATGCCGGACAAAGTTTCTATGCCGGTTTTGAGTGAGTCTGGCAAACCAGTCTGATTGGGTTTGTTGCGCAACTGCATGGGGCTGCGTGCATATTGATAGTTGCCCATGGGTTCCAGCCCGGTTTGTTGGGCTGATGCTGGTTCAGCAGTGCGTGCAGGCTCATCCGCCTTGACCCTTGTCTGTTTTGCCGGGCGAGTGAATTGACCATGCATGTTTGTATCGCTTGTCCGGTAAACTGGTCAGCGCATCAGGAGTCAACGCATGGATAGTTCTTGCTAAGTGCTATGTACAATGACAGGCTGCCATTTTGGCTCAGGGATTCCGGGTTGTTTTGCAAGAATTTGGCAAACACGCGGGCCACTTGCTCGTGGGTTACGCCACCATCAGGCGGGCAGTAGAGTTTTGGGGTCTTGCTGATTTTGCTGTTAAGCGCCAGGGCCTCGCGAAAACCGGAAATATAGGTCATGCAATTGAGGGCGGACAAACTGTCTTCCAATGTCATTTGCGCTCCATCTGCCTGTTTCACAGCAGCCTCACATGCCCTGAGAAAATACGCTCCGTCTTTGGCTTGCGCCTGTGCTGCCAGGCTAATGCTGCAAATGAATATACATGTCCAGAATAATTTTTGCATGTCAATCTCCGTTGCTGTTGAATGCAGGGTGCATGCCACGGCACGATGCGTCGCCGGAATCCGGCAAACTCTTTTACATCACCTGATCAGGCCAGTTTTTTGCAATGCCTGTCTTTATCAGGATGAGAATCCTGCACAACCTGCCATCGACAGAACTTGCAGGGAACCCCCTATCAATTCAAACAGGCAAATTAAAAGCCGATTGCCATATTAGCATTTAAAATAATAAATAAGCTAAATAAAAAGACAATATTGTTGCGAAAAAGCTAAAAAATATTTAGTTTTAAAAAGATAACTTTACTTATGGATTTTTCATCTAATTCGGATGTACGATGACCGCTCGTAATTGAATCGGTTACGAGAGAAACAGGAGCGACGAATTTAGCCATGCTGCAAATGTTCTTTGCTTTTGCGATGTTTAGAAGTCTTTTTTGGAATAATTTTCTAATTTAAAAGGATGCTATTATGTCTACTTTTGCGTCAGGTACTATTACAGTCAGTAATGCAACTCCTGGTCAGTCAGTTGCAATCAATATTGCTCCTCAGCAGGGCTTCGCATGGAGCTCAGGTAACCCAAGTGATCCCAATAATAGTGGCATCACGCTGTCAACAACCTCTGGTTCGCCTGTTCCTGTCAATTCTTTCAGCATGACAAATCAGGTCATGCAGACAATTACGGCTTCCGGTGGCTCCAGCTCGGGCTCTTCAACTGTTTCGTTCAGTATCGCCACTTATATTTCTAATGCGAATACTGGCGGTTACGTTGGCATGAGTTGTACTGCAGATCCAGGTGTGACGGTGACGTTTGCATTCTCCAATTCCAAGTCAGTCACTCTGACCAGCGCACAAGTTGGTGTGATGTGGCCATCCTGAGTCTGATGACCAGTTAGCCATGCCCGAACCCCGCACTCAGGTTGTCGTCAGACCTGTTGGGCGGGTATGGGGAAAACAAGAATCGAAATAATTGTGGATGTGATTTTTCCAACACGAAGGAAAGTTTCATGAGTGCCCGCAAAAATGGTGCCCCATCCAAGACAAAATCGCCTGAGGTTGCTGCAGGTGATTCGACTGTTCCGGCTGCGGAGGCAGCAATAGAGCAGGTGGCACCAGTCCATGCTGAAGATGCTGCTGTAGGACAGGTGGCCTCAATTCAAGCTGAGGACGCTCCAGTTATCGATGTGCCTGAACCGCAGGCTACATCGGCAGCTGCACCCGTGATTCTTCCCGAGGTTGCCATTCCACCTGAAATAGGCAGTCATCCGGACTCGGATGTTTTGCGATTATTGCAGGAGCAAGCCAGCTCTTTAGGTGCAGACGGTAGTGACGATGATGATGTTGAATTGAGCGAAGAGGAACGGCTTTATCTAAATTCGCACCTGAAAGCCAATCCCCTGCACCAAGTTAATGAGCATTGCTTTACCGAAGTCAATGTATTCCGGCAAATGAATATCACGTTTTATAACTTGCGGGCCAACAGCAAGGCGTTTCTATCTATCCGGCCTGATCAAATGGCGATCTGGAGCGAAGGGGGGGAAAGCAGCAAGATGGTGGGCTTGAGTTTTTCAACCAGTACTCAACCAACCCTGTATTTGCGTAATTTTCTGATCAATGCACGTGAAATGTATTTGGAAACTTATCAGGACTGCAGTGAAATCAATATTGGCCTGTACGTACGCACTGAACAGTTTCAGTTAAAAGGCCGAGTCGATTTGCCTCCTGGTGCAAGCGTCACGATGCAATCGCGTTGCGACCGCACCAGCATCATTGGCCTGAGCTCGTTTGGTATTGATCTGGAATAGGGAAAACACCATGATCCGTGAACTAATACCTGTTGTTCTGAAATTTGACAACGTCGCGGCCAATTCAAATATCAATTTCATGTTTACCACGGCAGGGGTGAGTTGGTCCTTGGGTGCACGTTCAGGTGACAGTTTGGGGTTTTCCATGTTATCCGAACAAACGGACGACAGTTTTGAGTCTTGTATCCAGAAAATCGAATTCAATGAGCAAATGCTGGCGATTACGACCGCCAACAACAATGGAGGCTTAAGTTCGTTTGCTCTGGCTTTGTCTCTGAAGGTGACACCAGGGGTTGATTATCTGCAAGGGTATTGCACGCTCAATAATGAAGCCAGCGTGATGGCGTATTTTGGTGCGCAACGTGCCAACGAATGGCGTAACGGCCGCATCAGCGCGGCGTTGCGTGATCCTGCTCATGAGTATCGCAGTGTCTTGATTTCAGTGCATGGTGCGCGACCTGGAAACCGGATTTCGCTTGATGTCACTACCAAAAAAGGCTTGGGTAATGTCTACTGGTGCCTGGGACCACCGTTCTCAGAATCGGGTGGTATACGTCTCATGGGCTTGAACGGCGGAGTCCCCCTCAACTACATGTCGTATGGTACTTCGGTGTTGACCTTTGAAACCGCGAAAACCCAGGACAACGATAATGAAGAGATGGAGTTTTTAATGCTGGCATATATAGGCTGGAATCCTGAGACTTTACCTTACATTTATCTGAAAGCCAGTTGTGACGGTCATATCAGCATGTATGCGCATGTCGGCAATCGTCAACCACAATTGGTCAGTCAAACCTATACGGTGTTTACGCTATGAGTGACGCATCGTCCAGCGTTGACAGTGGCCAGGTGCTGCGCTGTGTCAGCGAATCGCTGCGCAACCTGATTCGCGCTCATATTTCGGAATTGTCGTCGGAATCGGCGGTGGTGTTTGAATCGCCTGCTGACATCGACAGCCAAGGGGAAACCAAGCTGTCATTATTTTTGTATCAGCTTGAAATCAATCCGTTTTTGCGCAATACACCGGCGACACTTAATCGCCAGCAAGGTGCAAATGGCATGCCAAATTCACTGACGGTGACGGCACCTCCGCTGGTGGCAGACCTGCTGTATATGATGGTGCCGTATGCGCGTTCGGCAGAACTGGAACTGGTACTGGTGGATAAACTGGTGCGACTGTTTCATGACGTGCCAGCCTTGTATGGACAATGGCTGCATCCGGTGTTGCGCCAAAGCGGCAATGAAGTGATTCCCATTGTGCCGGACTTTAGCAATTTTGAACGCTTGCATAATATATGGAGCGGCTTTCCCAACAAGCCCTATAAATTAACCAAATTGTATACGCTGTCCCCTGTTCGCATACCGTCAGGGGATGTAAGCCAGGTCAATATGATCACGGAAGGTGATTTAGTGGCGGAGCAGCGACCAGTTGACACATTGCTGCAAACGGTGGAGCAAACATGATCAAGCTGTCGGCAGTGGTGCAGTTGATTGACGGTTTTACAGGTCAACCAGCAGAAGCGCTGGCGGTGAGTTTTCTGCTGGACGGCAAACCAGTGGCAGCACAGGCAAAACAGCAGGCGTTCTATGCATTCCCTGACCTCGATGATGGGCAATACCGTCTCAAGATTATTTGCCATAAGCCCTGGTTTCTGGATCAGGAAGTCAAGTTGCAGGTGCCGTTGAGAGAGCCATTGGTTGATGCCATTACGGTTGTCACGATGCTGCCCGGACCAGCCTACCCTTATCCGCCGGGCACTACGCTGATTGCAGGGCAGGTGCTCGCAGCCCGACAGCAGCCAGTGTCAGGAGTTGACGTGATGGCGAATTACCAGACTGCACGCGCCAACGCCAAAACGGCGAGTACGCGTTCTTTTGGTGATGGTCGTCATGCGGGCTGTTTTACTCTGGCCCTGAGGGGTAATCTTGCGCCACAAAGTGCGGTGGTATTGAGTTTCAGTAAACCCGGTTTGAAGAGTGTGCAAAAGAGCGTCACAGTGCAAAGCGGAATAATGCAGTGTGTGTCTGTTGAAATGCAATAATTGATAAGGGAAGAACTATCTTGGCTACTTATAAACATCCCGGCATATATATACAGGAAGTGCCAGGCACTCGCAGCATTCAGGGCGCCTCTACTTCAACTCCGGTCTTTATTGGGGTGACCGAATTCGGGCCCATTGAACAACCGACACTGATCACCAGTTGGAATGCCTACCAAAGTGCGTTTGGGAATCTGGCCTGGTACGCGATGGTGTCCTGGACTGTCTATGAATTTTTTAACGAAGGCGGTACGGCATGCTGGGTGGTGCGCTGTTCCGATACGGCTGCGGCCAAGGCGGCGACCGCGACCCTGAGCAGCCTGGTCGTCAATGCCGTGACCGCCGGTACCTGGGGTAATTCGCTGGGCGTCATGATCAGCAATGGCAGTACGCCGCTTGCCGCTGGTGGTAGCACGCCGGTATTTAATCTGAGTGTCACGGTAGATCAATCTAAAATTGGCCTGAGCAGCACGGCGGCACCGACGCAGATCGGGATGCCGAATGCTTTATTGCAGCGCTATGTGCTGCAGAATAATCTGCAAGTTGAGTCTGGGCAAACCTATTATGTGCTTGAGTCGTTTAACGGATTTACTGGCAACAGCTTGATAGGCGATGCCGGAGCATATAGTCCGATCGCGACCAAAATCAACAGCAGTTCCATGTTTATCCGCATTGCACCGAACGCAAAGGCGATTACCACCAGTTCGCGGCCAGCCAATACCGCCACGCCGTCGGCTTTAAAAGGTGGTACCTCACCCAACTACAATTTTACCGCGGCCACTGCCTTGCTGCAAAAAGTCCAGGGTATCAGCCTGCTTTCTGTTCCTGATATCACTACCTACGAAAAAGCAGGGGACAGCAATCCATTATTAACTCAGGGCACGCTGATCAACCAGGAGCTGTTATTCTGTGAAAACTCGCAACAGCGAAATCTGTTTTATGTCATTGATCCTCCATTTGGCCTGGATGTACAAGGTATTTTGTCATTCAAAACCGGCCAGGGTAGTGCCACATCAGGCAACCCCAATGCATTGAGTTCGGACTTTGGTGCAATTTACTATCCCTGGGTGTATATCTACAACCCGATTGCTGGCGCTAATGTACCGATTCCTCCCTCTGGTCCCACTTTGGGGCGTTATGCTTATACCGATACCAATGTCGGAGTATGGAAGTCGCCAGCGGGGGTGGATGATGGTGCCTTGTTGACGGCGGTGTTGCTGGATCAGAGCATTACTGACTCGGATCAGGATCAACTCAACCCTGAAGGCATCAACGCGATTCGCAACTTTATCAATTACGGCAACGTGATTTGGGGCGCGCGTACACTGGCTTTGAATACTGAATGGACGTATATCAGCATTCGCCGTTTGTTCATCTATGTCGAGCAAAGCCTGAAACAAAGCTTGCAATGGGTAGTGTTTGAACCTAATGACCAAACCACCTGGTCGTCAGTGACGCGGGATGTGACCGCTTTTCTGACTACTTTATGGCAACAGGGTGGTTTATTTGGTGCGACTGCACAGGAGGCATTTTTCGTGACTTGTGATGCGTCGAACAACCCGCCCAATACCAGGATGTTAGGACAGATGTTCATTGATATTGGTCTGGCACCGGTTTATCCGGCTGAGTTTGTGATTTTGCGGATGTCGCAAAAAACGGCTGCGCCGGATTCGGGCGGTTAATCTGACCCGACTCCCCTCAAAAAACCAGATGACAGATTGCGGAGAAAACAATGGCTACAACTTTAACTGACCCCTACCGTGGGTTTCTCTTCCGGGTTGAAATTTCCGGCATTCAGATTGCAGCATTTTCTGAGGCAACCGTGCCTGATATCACGGTTGAAACCGTGGACTACCGCGAAGGCACCGATCCGGTGTGGAAACGGCCATATTCTGGCTTGACCAGCTATGGCAAACTGACCTTGAAAAAAGGGCTGACAGATTCCATGGATTTATATAACTGGTTCACCCTGGTATCGACCCAGGGTTCAACTGCCACAGGTGCACAGAAAAATGTGTCCCTGATCCTGGTGGATACCACCGGGGCTGACAAGGCACGCTGGAACGTTATTAATGCCTTTGCCAGTAAATATGAAAGTACTGGCTTGAATGCATCGACCAGCGATGTGATGGTGGAAACTTTTGAATTGACCATGCAATACATGGTGCGTGTCTCTTAACCCTGGAGTTATGTCTCATGAATGTGATCAGTACAGAAGTGGAATTTACCTTGCCCATAGGCTATCGCGACGCCGACGGCAATTTGCACAAGAACGGGGTGATGCGGCTGGCCACTGCAGGAGATGAAATCTTGCCGCTCAAAGATCACCGGGTCCAGAATAATCCGGCTTATCTGATCATCATCGTGCTCTCACGTGTGATTGTGCGTTTGGGAAGCCTGGATATTATTAATACTAAACTGGTGGAAGATTTGTTTTCTGCCGATTTTACTTATTTGCAAACACTCTACAACAAGATCAACCAGGTTGATACGGACGAAGGGCAGGGCGGGGCGGGAAAGTAGGGCGCGTACCCGAGCAGTTGTATGCAGAAATCGCTTTTATTGCTTATCACTTTCATTGGTCGTACGAGGCAATTTTGGCGATGGAGCATGCAGAACGGCGACGGTGGTGCGAGCAAATTTCCAAAATCAACAAAGCCATGAGCAGTGATGATAATCATAAGAGTTTGAAAAATCTGGGAGTATGAGATGGTACTGGGTGTAAATGCTGCCGCCGGTTTAGCTCAACGTCAACTGGGTTTGCATATTGACCCGTTCAAGGCTTACAATTTTTTTGTCGAAGTCGAAGGTATCCTGGTAGGCGGGTTTTCATCGGTGGAGGGGCTGGAGTCTCGCACCGAAGTCAAAACCGTACGCCAGGGTGGAGTCAATGATACGGAATACAAACTACCTGGTCAGATGACTTATTCCGATATCGTGTTAAAAGCTGGAGTCACAGCACTTGACCCTATGTGGCTGTGGTATCAATCCACCTTGCAAGGACAGATCAAGCGCAAGAACGGCTCAATTTATATTCTGGATGATTCTGGTTTGCCCAGTGTATGGTGGGATTTCTTCAATGCCTGGCCAATATCCTGGCAGGGGCCAAGTCTGGATGCCGGGCAAAACATGATTGCTACCCAGAGTTTTACCCTGGCGCATGAAGGTATCAAGAAAAGCCTGGCCAGTGTCGCATATTCTGCCGCCAAGGGGTTACTTTGATGGCACTGGGCATGCGCACCGCTAGTGCCAATGCTGCCAGGGCGAACAGGTCGCAGGTACTACGATTGATCAGCCTGCTTAAACTGAGTCAGACCATGCAGGTAAATCACGATGCAGATATGCCACCCACCATGGCGTATTTGAAGTTGCCGCAGAATGTCACCCAGAATCATTTCACCCATATTGTTCAACGCATTCAGTGGCTGCAAATGCAGCAAAGGTTATTGGCACAGGGCGTGGGTAAATTCCTGCAAAAAGAAATGCAGGCCAGCAGAAGCCCCTTGCAGAAAGGGGGTAAGGCCGGACGGCAGGCAGAAAGTAATGCGTTGGGTAAGCGACTTTCTCATGCCATGCTCTCGCAACAGACCTGGGTGCGCTGGCTGCAAACTTTAATCATCAAGTCGCAAGCCCGCAATGCCGGGCTAGTGCCAGTGCTGGCTCCTGCATTACTGACCATGCCGGGCATGCCACTGGGACTGGCCGGACAAGGTTCATCACCTTTGCTGACACGTCTTTTGATGCAGCACAGCGCTGCGCTCATGATGGAACTTTCTGGTCAACGGAGCAGGCAGACTGCCCATGCGCAACTCAGTCCAGGCATCCATGCCGGAACCAGTTCTGCTTTGGTCCTATTGCAGCGTCAGGTTATGGCGCGAGCTCGCCCGGTCAGAAGCAGTATTGGGACCGACAGAAAAATATCAAAAATCAATTCCAGGTCCACAGCGCAAAGCCATGTCGGCAGCATGTTTTCAGCCATGCACGCACTGAGTGTGACACGTAGCAACAGGCTTGAACGCATGTTACTGCGCCTGCTGACACCACCGGGCAAGATGAAATACGAATTTGCTGAGCAGGGGCGACATCTGATCAATGTGATGCGTACTCATTCGAGTGTAGCGTTGGAAGTGCGGTCTGGAGCAAGAGCGCTCATCGAAACCCTGTTACCCTGGTATTTGCGTTCCCGTTTACGTGATGTTGGCAATTCATTGGCGCAAACTTTTTTGCAACAAGGGGCGCAGAAACGTTGGCAACGCACTGTGATGCGGGCACATGAAGTACGCGGAGCGGCTGCCGAGAGTATGTTGTTGCGTGTATTACATATGCGACCGGCCAAAGCTACGGGCATGTCAGGTGCAGCCCGCCAGACCCGGTCAGCGGGGCACGCAGTGGCGTCGATGCTACGTGCGCAAGTTGATATGATCTGGCAAACCAGCTTGCGTCAATATGTATTAAGACAAACTGGACGTCGCTTGCCAGCCTATTCGTCATCACCAGTTCTAGGGCGACAACAGGCGAATCTGGAACAGCCCATGTTGCGTCAGTCTGATGCAGACCGTGCCAGTCTGTCACATTTGGGTAAGGTGGCGCGCTGGCGTGAAATGGCGAGTCGTATGAATGTTCCTGACATGTTGGCATTGATCAGGCGGCGTAGCTCACTGGTCGCCGTGCATCGTACTCTTCCGCCAGCACAAGCCGAGCACAACACGATGTCTGAGCCAGCATCGGTGCGACTTACTTTAGCGCAGCAGGCATTCGGACCACCTATGGTTCAGCCACTGTATCAACACGGTATAGCTGCACAGAATGCAGAACTGATACCTTATCGTTCACGTCAGAGCGTGACACAGGTGTTGCGCGAAACCCATACCAACCGTTCCTGGCAAGCTGGTTTGCAAGTTGAAATGAAAAAACTGATAGAAAGCCAGTTGACGACAGTAGAACGTTCTATTCAAATGAAAGTCGTTCAGGAGCTGACTCAACGCAATCAAAATACCATGCATCAGGTAGTGGTTGACTCACTGTTTTCCCCACCCGTCATGCGGGTTTTGACGGACCGCTTGTGCAGCGCAGTTGAAAAGCGTACTGCGATTGAACAATATCGCAAAGGAGCCAATTGATGCTGGAAATGGCCAAGATCGTGGTGCAGCAAACCCGCGAAGAAATTCCGGTGATGTATAACCCAACAGAGTTGTCGCTCAACAAAACCGTGATGGTGCAGGGTGAGGGTTCGAACATCCAGTTTCAGCGCGTCAATAACGATGACCTGACGGTATCACTATTTTTTGATACCTACGAACAGCAAATCGATGTGCGTACCAAGACCAATAAAATTGTAGCATTGACAGTACCCAGCATAGGTACCAATATCCGCAAGGAACCACCAGTGGTGGTGTTTACCTGGGCCGGGCCATTGTTTACCGGTATTGTGACCAAGCTGGATCAAAAATTCACGATGTTTTTGAGTTCCGGCATACCGGTTCGGGCAGAGCTGTCGGTGACGTTCAAATCCGTTCTGACGGAAGAAGAAGATTTGCAGGCGCGCGGTTATTTTAATTGTCGCCAGTTATGGCGCGTCAAGGAAAGTGACCGTCTGTACCTGATTGCCCAGGATACGTTGGGCGATGCCAATCAGTGGCGCTTGATTGCTGATGCCAACCAGATTTACGACGTACTCAATTTCCCCCAGATTAAGGATATCGGACGCAACCTGATTATTCCCGATGTGCATGCCGACGGCTTTCCGGGAGTGAGCAATGCTTAGCGTCAATACAGGGGCTTTCAAGATTCTGAAAAATCGCAGTGCCTTGCCCAATTCGATTTTGGCCAATATTCATGATGTGCAGGTGACCAATGAAATCAATGTGCCAGGCATGTTCAGTTTTTCTCTCAATATTGTTTCCAGCAATGGCACATGGGAAGATGTTGATCTGGATGTGTTCAAGCCTGGCGATGAAATTACCATTTTCATGGGCTTGAATACGCTGCATCAATTGATCAGTGGCGATATTACTGCGGTCGAGCCGAACTTCAGTACCCGCTCATCCAATGCAGTAATCCGTGGGTTTGACCGCATGTACCGACTGAAGTTTGGCAAACAAACCAAGACCTATGAAGATTTGAATGACAATGCCATCGTCACCCAAGTCGCGCGCTCTTGCAGCCTGACCGTTCAAACGCCTGGTAACCCGGCACTGGTGAATCAATACGTTTTGCAAAGAAATATCTCCAACTACAAGTTTGTACTTAATCGTTGCAAGCAATTGAACTATGAAATCCTGATGGATGATACCGCGCTGATATTCCGCCCTTCTGCGGAAGGTGGCAGTGCACTCAAGACCTTGCAGTTTCCACGTGACATGGATGATGTCAACCTGAACATGAAGTTGCCTACCCAGGGGGATGAAGTCACGGCTACGGGTTACGACATTGAGACCAACAAAGTGCTGACAGCAGTGGCAGCGTCAAGCACGCCACAAGAAACCATGGGGGGCAGCGAAACCGGATATCAGGCGGCAAATGATTTTCCCAGTAGCCAGATTTTGGTGGAGTGCCCCAATATCAGCGACCCGCAAGCCTTGCAGGCGGTGGCCAAAGCGCAGTATCAGGCCAATTTACAAAGCTTCATCGAAGGCAGCGTGAACCTGGTAGGTGACAACCAACTGGTGGCCGGCGTCAATATCAAGCTGACCGGCCTGTCAACCCGCTATAACGGTATTTATTACATTACCTCCAGCACACATAGCTACGACGATAGTACGGGTTACAAAACCACGCTGAAGATCAGGAGAACCGGCATATGATGAATGACGATATGGGCGAATTCAGCCCAGGGGTAGCACTGGCGACGGTCAGCAACACCCGAGATGAGCAAAATCTGGGGCGTATCAAAGTGAAGTTCTCACTCAAAGGCGCACAGATAGAATCGGACTGGGTTCAAATCATGAGTTTCTTTGCCGGAACCAGCAGCGGGGCTTTTTTCTTGCCGCAAGTCGGCGATTCTGCGCTTGTGGCTTTTGCCGATGGCGATCCGAGCAAACCCTATGTACTGGGCTTTTTGTGGAATGGACAGCAAAAACCGCCGGTTGCCAATGTGGAGCAACAGCAAACTATCCGTGTGATTAAAACCAAAGGTGGCAAGACCATTACCTTTGACGATTCTGATCAAGGAAAAATCAGCATTGTCGACAACAAAAATAATCAAATCCTTATTGATACCAGCGCTAATAAAATCAGCCTGATCAGTCAGGGTGATATCAGCATTAGCGCTGTTGGCAGCATCAATATCAAAGGTGCCCAGGTGGTGATACAAAATACCGGCGGCAGCGTCAAGGCTGATCTCACTGCAGCCAGCATGCAACTGACAGGCGGTACCAGTCTGAAGCTGTCGGCCAGCATGATCGATATCAACTAGGGAGCAGGGAATGGGTATACCAGCGGCAAAATTAGGCGACAGCATAGTGAATGCGGCCGATATTCATATTGTACTGGTGCCTTCGCCAGGCGGCCCGGTACCGACTCCGCAGCCGTTTCCATTTAACGGCAAGATCAATGCCAATACCAGTTTGAATGTGCGTATCAATAGCCGACCTGCAGCTACTGTCGGATCGATGGCGACTAATATTCCACCGCATATTCCAACCAGTGGTACGTTTCAGGTGCCACCAACCAATCTGGGGCGGGTGATCATAGGCAGCATGCGGGTGCGCATCAATGGCAAGGCTGCGGCACGTGCGGGTGATTTTTGCGAGACCTGTCACGATATTCCACCTGTGGGGCCACAGGCGCCACCGCCTACAGTGCAGGTATTGGGTATGTCCACCGTCCTGGTAGGCTAGTCATGGCCAACAGCGCAGATTTTCTGGGGAAAGGTTGGGCCTTTCCGGTAGCCACCCAGGGAGGGCGGGTGTTGATGGCTAGTGATACCACAGACATTGAGCAGGCAATTTTGATCATCCTGCAAACTGCACCTGGCGAGCGTGTGATGTTGCCCAGTTTTGGTTGTCGCATCAATGAACTGGTGTTTGCAGCGGGAAATGCCACCTCGGTCAGTCTGGCACAGTTGTATGTCAAGCAGGCACTGGATCGTTGGGAGCCGCGCGTCGTCGTGACTCAGGTGGCCGCAGGAATTGATCCTAAAACGCCGAATTGCCTGACCATTTCGGTCAGTTATGTCATTCGCACCTCGAATCAGCCGGGTAATCTGGTCTATCCATTTTTTCTTAAATCATAAGTACGGAGTCAAACCAGCATGGACATGGAAATTATCAAAGCAAGGATACAAGATCTGAAACGCAATCAAGAAGCCGGAGAAGCGCAAATGCTGGACATGGATCAGAAAAGACGTGAGTTGCAGGCCACCCTGATACGCATCAGCGGTGCGATTCAGGTGCTGGAAGAATTGATGGCCGAACATGAACAGGCGACCAAAAACTGACTGAACTGACAATGACAGACCCTATCCTTGATTTTCGTGATGACGATGCTTTTTACAGCCAGGTGCTGGAATTGGCATTGGCGTATGCGCCAGAGTGGGCCGACTACTGGCCCACTGCTGTGCCGACCAAACAGGATATTAATCAGGATCCGGGGTTGGTACTACTGAATCTGTTTGCACACCTGGCAGCTTATACGGCCAAAATCGAAAACCAGATGCCCTTGCAGAGACGGCTGGCATTTTTTCAGTTCATGAACATGAACCTGCGCCCGCCAATTCCAGCCCAGGCGGTATTGCAATTTCAATTGCAACAGGATCAAGCTGCGCAAATGGTAGCAGCCCAGACGCCAGTGCTGGATGGCGACAATCAATCTCTGCGTTTTCAAACAAATAGCGATTTGCTGGTACTGCCAGCCAGCCTGGTGGCAGCCATGACCATCATTCCGGCACAGGACCAGTACATCGATGCCTTACCCTTGATTTTAGGAGGGCAGGTCGGGGTGGTCGCCAGCACTGCCGCCAACGGTGGCAGCGTAGTATCCCCTGCTGCCAGCATTCCCTTGTTTGTCGCTGATCAAAGCAGTGATCCGGTTGAGCAAGCTTTGGGACACTGGTTCATGATGGGGGACAGCCAGTTATTTAAACCGGACGATTCCTTGCAAAACATCGTCATCAGCTTGACCGGCAAGAATCTATATCCCGAATATTTTGAGCAATGGTTCGATGGTGCCATGCAGCCTCTGGAATCGACAGTTGTCGCTTCGCCAGACAATCTCAGGCTCGATATCAGCTTGCAGAGCACACCAAGGGCAGATGCACTGACAACAGCGCAGTTGCAAGAGGAGTTGTATCACGCCGAAGAGATTGAAGCCGGATTTGCAGCTTCACCCAAAACCAGTAGCGATGACCCGGCGATGTACTGGTTGCTGGTCCAGCCTGCACCTGGCATGAAGGTTTTGTCAGCGCAGGAAGCGCAGTTGCCGGTGATTACAGGCTTGCAATGTACGATGAATGGCAAGCAAATTCAGCCTCAACAGGCTGCCTATAACACGGTGTTGCTTGATGTTGGCAATGGTGTCTATCCCTTTGGCGAAACGCCTGCTCAAAACGATGCGTTTTACCTGCGTTCCGATGCGGTGTTTGGTAAAACTGGTGCCAGGATAACGATCGCGTTTCAGGTGGTACCGGTCAAAGTCGTCATGCCCGTCGTGTTGAATTGGCAGTTTTGGGATGGCGCGGCATGGCAATCGTTCAATGAAACCCAAACCGATGTCAGTACCTATGATTTTGTCGATCAATCCAATAATCTGCAACAGAATAATGCCAACGGTCCTGCATATATCCAGTTTCAATGCCCGGTTATTAGCGAAACCACGGTAGCTGGCGGTAAAGGATTGTGGGTGCGGGTAGTGATCGCCAGTGGTGGTTACGGCCAGGATGGCGGCTTTGAGACCAGTAGTGTCAGTGCGACGATTAATGGTATTCCTGATTCCATCCTTGACTCCAGCGTCAAACCAGATGTTATCAATTACCTCAATAATACGGCTGGAGTGAATTTTTCTTATACCTTTACCAGTTCCAAATATTTTCCACCTTTTATCCAGTCGACACAAATTACCTATGCATATGTCAACAAGCCAAGTAGCTACTGGTGCTATAACGCATTTGACCTGAGTCGTTTTTTGTTCAGCCCATTCAAGCCCGTGAAAGAGTTGCTGACCAGTTTTTTCTTTGCCTTCGCGCCCGGTGATTTTGGCAGTATGAGCCTGGGCAATAAAATGACGCTGTATTTTTATCTGCAACAGGAACAGGCCCAGGCAGGCGGCACTTTGGTCTGGCAATATTTTGATGGGCTGGGATGGCAAAAACTGTCGGTCGATGACAGTACCTATGGCTTGTCACGGTCAGGCATAGTCAGTTTTACGATACCCGCCACCATGCAAGAAGCGTATCTGTTTTCTCAGTCCGCTTATTGGTTCAGGATTGTCAATGCGTGTGTGGATCGTACTATCCGCATTTATGGCATGTACCCCAACACGGTGATGGCCAGCAATATTACCAGCGTGATCAATGAAGTTCTGGGTTCTGGTAATGCGCAGCAGTTTCAGACTTTTGAATTGAATTACACACCTGTGCTGGCCAATCTGAAAGTGGTGGTGCTGGAGCCAATAGGCTTGCTGGTAGAAGACCTGGTCGCAACGGATGCCGCCAATACTGCCAGCGGTACTGGCTTTGACAGCAATAATGCAAAAACAAACAGCGGCAAGAATGGTATCAGTCTGGGCGATGTGATCGCCAAAGTGGCCAAGACCAATGCCAGTACATCAAGTTCCACAGCCAGCACCAGCAATAACTCAACAACAGATGGTGCCAGTATGGTGACGGATGGCCCAAACAGCAGCAACACCCTCAGCGCGCAAACCGGTGCAGCTGTGGCAACTGAATTTGGCATCAGTGTCGGCAGTGATGAAGTGGCAATGGCCTGGGAGATGGTAGATAATTTTGTGTTCAGTGGCCCTGACAGCCGGGTGTATACACTGGATTTTCAAACTGGGCTTGTCACCTTTGGCGATGGTTACCACGGCATGATTCCACCCGTTGGTCATAATAATGTCATTGCGGCTTATTATGAATATACCCAAGGCTTGCGAGCCAATGTCCCCGCGCAGACCATTAACTTGCTGCGCCCCGGTATTAGTAATATTACGGCGGTATTCAATCCCGCGGCGGCCAGTGGTGGTGTAAATGGTGACACCATTGCCAATATCAATGCTACCAGCCCCGCTAAGATCCGCAGCGGTGGCTATGCCGTACAATTGGCAGATATCACCACTATCGCGGCAGCAGCCAGTGCTGAAGTGGCTAAAGCCCGTGCGGTCGAAATCGGTAGCATGATACAGATTTCCGTGTTGGCCTTGTCGGCAGATCCTGTGCCTTATACCACACCCGCCCTGCAAAATACCGTACTGACTGCTGCACGCCAGCATTGCCTGGCAGCTCTGGCGCAGCGCATTACCGTCTCGCCGCCCGATTTTGTGCCCGTGACAGTGACGGCCCAGCTTTTGGTCAATATCTCACCGGACCAACTCAATGCAGTGCAAGAACAGATTATCAGCCTGTTACAGGCATTTTTTCAGCCAGTATTTGGTGGCCTGCGCGGACAGGGTTGGGATTTCGGGCAAACCGTATTGGCTTCTTCTGTCAGTACATTCCTGGCGCATATCCCGCAAGTGGTACTGGTACAGGGCTTGAGTCTGAATAACAAGCAAAATGGCAATGTGACGCTGGGGCAAACTGAATTACCTGTTGCAGGACGTATGCAAATTTATCTTTCGCTGGGGTAATCGCCATGTCTTTCGAATTGCCTAACTTGGATAGAAAAAACTGGCAGCAATTGGTGCAGGACTTGATGCGGCGCATTCCGCAATATACCAGTCAATGGACTGATTACAATGATTCTGACCCCGGCATCACCTTGCTACAGTTATTGGCCTGGTTGGATGAATCGCTGTTATACCAGGCAAATGCCATCCCGCTTGCCACTCAGCAAAACGATTTGCGCTGGGTGCTGGGTCTGGCATTTTCGAGCAACCAGACGGCTTACAGCCAGGCCGCGATAGATAATTATGACTTTGCATTTTTGGCCTTACAAGAGGTGCTGGCCAAAATGGAGGCTGGTGCCAGCCTCTCGGCCACAGACTTGCAAAAAGCAGTGCTCAGTTATGTTGATCATCCCTATCTGGCACTGACGCTGGACAACATTGAAACCCTGGCGCGTGAAACTAATCAGATGATTGCCCAAAATATGGGCGAATCTTCAACCAGACCCTTGCTGGTGGCCAATGCATATGCCCAGGTAGCACAGGAGGGCAGTACTGCCTATATCTTGAGCGATGCCCGGCCCAGCTATCAATTTCCAATATACCCAAATCAGCAACAATATCAAGGCTCTGCCAATACCATGCGCAAGCTGGCGATGGTAGTTCCCAGTAACAATAGCGCAGCATTGCAAACCTTGATCAAAAACGTACAGCAATATCTGGCGGCACGGGTCATAGGTGGCAATGTCGTCCGGGTGCGGCCTGCGCAAAGGACAGATATCAATTTGTCGATTACGATATTGTGTGCTGCCAATACCCGTATCGATGTGACCCTGAACGAAGTGTTTGGCAAACTGTTTCGTTATTTTTTACCTTTGCTGGGTGGCCCCAATAACCAGGGCTGGGAATATGATGTGGCTCCTGTTGCTGACGCGGTGCAACACCTGGTATTGAATGTGGCAGGGATAGAAGCGATTTCATCCTTTGACATGAATTATTTCCCTACCATTGAGTTGTCGCAAACTGCTTGCCTGGACGTGAACGCGCAACTGGCCAATTTGCCATCGGGTACCGCAGGTCAGTTTTATCATGGCTTACCGCGTTTGCGCTGTCTGGATATTACTGCCATTGGGAGCCAGGTATGAGCCAGACACCAGGTTACCTGCGCTATTTACCGGCGGTCTACAGCACCACCAGCCCGGCTTTCCTGACCCAGTATTTGCAGATTTTTGAAAAAATTCTGACTGGCATCCCCGATACCGAACTAGATAGCCGCAAGGGCATTGCCGAGCTGCTGGCCGCGCCAGTGATTGGTAATCTGTTTTATCCGCGCTTGTCATTCTTGTTTCCGCCTGCCGACACTGACTTCGTTCCGCCCATTTCGGGAGCGGGTACGAATGATGAGAACCAATTATTGATTGAATTAAATACTTATATCGGCGTGCCAGATAGTACCGATCTGATGGCTGGATATAGTAATACTGAACAAACTGCACAGACTGATCCGCTGGCAGGGATTACTGGTTGGTTGAATGATTTCCTGATATGGCTGGGGAATTGGGTTGATCTGGTGGTGGACAATAGCTGGAGTATTGATAAGAAACGTACTGTAGTGGCCGAAATCATGGCCCTTTACCGGCTGCGAGGTACCCCACAGGGTATGAGCATGATGATCAATCTGCTGCTTGATTTGCCAACGACAATGACAGGTGTGAGCTTCAGTGCGAATAACACGCAAAGCAGCATCACCGGTCAAATGTCTGTCGTCGTCAGCAACCCGACCGTACCGGCATTCCCGGTCAGTAACCAGGTCAGCCAGGCGTTTGTGCTGCAAAGTGCATATCAGACTGGCTCGCCCGTGGTATCGGGATATTTGCCGTGGTTGTTTGTGGTCAAGCTGCTGTTACCGAATGCCTATAACAGCAACTATATCCTGACCAGTGAGAACGTAGCACAGATCCAGTCGGTATTGAGGCAATTGCGCCAGATATTACTCAAGATCAGACCTGCAGGCAGTCAATTCGATATCTTGTTGATCCCCAGCATGCAGTTGCAGGCAAGCGGTCATGCTTCGCAACTGGGCATCAACTCTTTACTTGGTGAACAAGGAATAACAACATGAGTCTGACCATACCTTCCAATATCATGCAAAGCCTGTTGTATACCGATGGCATGTTTTTGACTTCGGCCAACATGACGGCAGAGCAGGCATATTTCAATAATTGGATTTACCTGCAAAACCAATGCACGTTTACGCCAGGGGTATTTGCCGGGGGGATGCAGGTAACACAGCAAGGTAATTCCCTGATCGTGTCGTCGGGTGTCGGGATTGATAGTGCCGGGCACTTGCTGGTGGTAGCCAGTAACGGCACACCTGTCGCTATGCCTGCGACCCTGACCAATCCATTTTATGTATATGCCCAGTACCCCGCTATTGGTACTCCCATCGCTGCTGGTTCGCCAGTGCTGAGTTATACCGCACAGGTAATGATAGGTAGCAGTGTTCCCAGTGGGGCGGTGCAGTTGGCAACTGGGGTAGCCAGCGGTACCACCATCAGTAGCGTCACCAACAACAGCCAGCCAGTGTATTTGCAACCGACAATGCTGAATTCATCGCTGGTGAGTATGGCCAATGCATTGAAAGGTAGTGTCACTGTTGATAGCAGCAATATGAAAACGGCGGGCAGCAGTACCACCGCGACGGTAGTGTTCCCAACCACGGGTACGACGTTCACCTCCGCACCCATGGTCACAGTAACGGTGCAGGGCAGCATTCCTTATGCCTTGGCAGTGACATCTGATACTACCCAGTTTGTCGTGACCCTGACTGCTGTACAAAGTGCACCAGCCACCGACAGTAAAACCGCCAGCACCACCAGTACCACCAGCTCAACCACTAGCAGCAGTGTGGTGTTGAACTGGATTGCCGTTTCCAATCCTTGAAAATGCTCTGTTCATGAACTCTTTACGTATAGAACGCCCACATTATTTCACTGGCGAAGCATTGCTGACCGATGATTTTGTGTGCGAACAGTCATTTCAAATGGGTATGCTGGCGACCCATAATGCCAGCTTGTATACCTATGGCATTGCGACCGGGCTAGTCGTATCAGAGCCGGAAGCCAATAATGGTGTGCAACAGGTACAGGTGTCTGCCGGAGTGGCGATTGACCAGCTTGGGCGGCAAATCATTTTATTGCAAAAGATGGCATTGCCATTGAATGACATTCAACCATCCACCACCTATTTCATTACCATCAACTATGCTGAAGTTTTTGCCGATTACAGTGATGAGACCGGCACGCCAGGTTACAAGCGTATAGTCCAGCAACCACAATTGAAATACCTGCGTAATCTGGATGAGCCGGGCATCAACATCTTGCTGGCTGCGGTGTCGTTTGATGACAATAGAAACATCAGCAATCTCACTTACCAGTCGCAAAACAAACAGCGCCAGTATGTGGGCACCAGTGTTGGTGCCGTGCGCTTCATTACAGCTGACTCGGGTGTCAATACCAATGAAATTGTGGCTGAAACAACGGTAACGCCGGAAGCAGGGCACGCCCAGATTTTGGCCCAAACCGAAGGTTCGGGTGATCAGACCAATTACTATCTGGAATTTGATGCGCCGCGCAGCCAGTTCATGGGGCACTTGAGTAGTCGCGGCAATTTCGGAATCGGAGTGGACCAGCCGGTCGCCAATTTACAAATTGACGCAGTCACTTTCAAGGGGCGTGGGACTTTTACCACCAAGGGTGTGCAAGTTAGTTTTGATGTGCTGACATCACCACCTTTCCAGGTGGGTGACGTCCTGATTTCTGACCAGTCGGTTGGCAATGGTGTACAGCAAAAACGCACCATCAAAACCGTTATAAACCAAGGTTCCTTAGTCAAAGTCGATACACCGTTCTCACCTGATCTTACCAACACTACGTACACTTACATTCGTGCCGCCTTGGCCCGTTTTGCTGTCAATAGCAGTACCAGTAGCCTGTTTCAGGTTAATTATGATGGTTCAGTCGGCCTTGGCGCAGTAGCAGCAGCCAATAATCAGCAAACCGGCCCCAATGCCCTGACCATCACCCCGGATCGCAAGGTCGGCATTGCCTTGAGTGGCGGGGCACCGACAGCCACGCTCGATGTCAATGGGAATATCAATACTACCGGCATTACTTCCAGTGGCAAGATTGTTGCACAAAGTTTCGAGGGGAATGGTTCAGGTCTGAAAAACCTGAACATCATTAGCGACTGGGTCAAGGAAACACCTGGTTCCAATGCCAGTAATTTGTACTATAACTCTGGCAATGTCGGTATCCAGGACAGTAACCCGGAAGCCTCGTTGAGTGTCGGTGGGGGACTGGCTATTATTGGTAGCGGTGTGATTTCGCGCATCAACAATACAGTTGTCACTGGCTACAATACCGCGTTTGTGGATCAGGTCAAACCGGGCGATATGCTCGCCATTGGTACCTTGAACGAACAACGTGCCGTCCTGGCCAGCCAACCAACCAGCGACATCGTCATGAAAGTCAACCCGCAGTTTGCAATTCCGGTCATTGCCTCGGCGTTCTCCGTGTTGTCTGCTGCTACCGGGGACGTGACCAGTGGAACCGGTACGATTACCAGCGATGGCACTACTATCAATGGTAATGGAACTACATTCACGCAACTCAACGCGGGAGATACATTGATCATCCCGCGTTTTACCGCGTCGGCAGCAATTGTACAAACCTGTAATGTAGTTTCCGTGGCCAGCGATACTTCATTGACTTTGAGTAGCGCATTTTCAGGTGCCGTAAGCGGGCTGACCTGGCAATATGTGGTGACCGGTTCTAACCCGGTTAAAGGGAATGGGACAATCACTGTTGCAGAATCAGGTAGCCTGATCGTGACTGGTGATGGCAGTAATTTCAAGACGGCATTTCCCAATGGCACAGGTCAGATTATCGCTTCCCCCGTGGTTAGTGGCGCACCGCAATCCTGGCGGGTGGAGAGCGTCACCGACCAGAATACCTTGACCCTGGTGCCTTCGCGTGACAATTCGACACCGCTGTTTAATGCTGCGACATCAGCATTTATGGTGACCAACGGCTTGCTGGCCAAGTTCCAGACGAATAGTGATAATGGAGTTCTGGATGAGGAAACTGAGGCTACATTACCGCCCGCGATGTTGATCGTGAATAACAGCAACCCCGACTTTCCCAATACTGTTGGCATCAATGTAGAATTGACAGACCTCCTTCCTAAATATGCTTTGCAGGTTAGCGGCGCTGTCAGTTTTTCTGGCGGTGGCAACTTTGATGACCTGACTGTCAATACCTTGCTGGCCAAGCAATCGGTCACCATCAGCAACACTGCCCCCAGTGGCAATTTATTGGCTGTGGGGGCGCCTGTCGGAACTAATAACCTGTTGACAGTAAATGCCACGGCAGTGACAGTGAGTCCCACATTGACTGTACAAGGAACAGTCACTGCCACTGGCAATGTGAGCAGTACTACCCAGTTGCAGGCACCCGTAGTGGTTGGCACCACCAGTGTGCAAACGCCCACCGCGATCAGCAATGCCTTGAACGTGACTGGTTTAAGTATTGATGCTGCGGGTACGGTCAGTTTGCTTGGTTCACGCCAGTCCTGGTCATTATCTAGCGGCAATACTGCTGTCAACTCAATCCAGGCTGTCACTGATGGCTTTGTCTATGGAGTGATTTCGCAAAAGAATATGGATGGCTTGTATTGGGGAGTGATTACTGCCACCAGCCGCACAGGCAGTTCCAACGGTGCAGTGGTTTGTACCATGGCGGCGGCCACAACCACGGTGCAGTACACCACGCCAGATGGTAAAGGGTCGACGACTGCATGGGTTGCTGTTCCTGGTTCATTTACCATGCCGGTGCGAAAAGGGGAATTCTGGAACGTCGCGTTCCAGTCCGGTATTCGCGGCTTTTCGTCTCCTAATGCTGCCATTTATTGGATTCCGCTGGGGAGTGGCTCTGCTTCTCCTTATACGCCGCCTGTTGCATCTGATTCACCTGCTTCACATGAAATATCGGTTGCGTCAGCTGATTCGGTGACCTCGCTTACTTCTGATACTGCGGTTGCTTCAGCAATGACAATGCCTGGAAATGACGTCAGTACGGTCAAAGCCATGCCGCAAGCAGTTTCTGCCAGTTCCACGATTACTAATGCACCCGGCCCATCGGTTGATGATCTGAACCAGTTGGCTGTTCAACTTTCTTCTATCCCCAATTCTGAAATCAGCGGTGTATCGAGCAATGCAACCTTGGCTTCGTTAGTACCGGAGTCCCCAGATTCCGCTCAGGGCAATGCGGAATCTGCATCGGATAATATCGATGCCAACAACCAGCCTGTAGTGCCGGATAGCCCGGCCCGGAACGATGTTGACACGGTACCTGCGGATACAAGTACTGTCAGTACAGAAGCCGTTGACAGCAACAATGTGGCAGACCAATTTCACCAGAGCCTGCACAATATGGTGGTGCCAACACCGGGTGCTAACGGGGGATTGGCAGCCAGTATACAAGACACCATAAACCAGCGCGTCAGCAATTTGACCAAGGTACTTGATTCCGTCACGCATACCAGCGCTAGCGAAGCCGAACGGCAGCAATTCGTACAGGAATTACAAAAAATTGTGTGCTCTACCGCGCCGAATGGCGACGTGGTGGCCAAGCCACTGGATGAGCAAAGTGTGCAGGACTTGATCGATACAACCAGCAAACTTACTGGTCACCAGTTCACACCGGAGCAGGAGGCGGTGTTGGGGGATGGGATCAAGGCGCTGGTGCAGATCAATGAAAGTGATGCCAATCGAAATAACCTCAGTCTCATCAAGAAAAATGTGGACATGTTTATTGATAGCTTGCAGCAATCACTCGATATGCAGTTTTCAAGCGACGACAGACGTAGCTTGTTGCGCGGCCTGGTGACGCTGGTGGGCGATGGCCGCACTCGCCCCGAGGTGGCGATGACGCCCCCGATCACTCCGCCTGTTTCTGCAGATGCTGCAGCACCGGCAACTGCTGTACCAGTCACCGAACCTGTCATCAATACTACAAGCACACCGGCGCCAGTTGCACAACCAGGTGCAGAGGCGACTTCGGAGGAAAAATCCCCACCTGCAAACACTGAAAACGATGCCGGAGGGAACAACTAATGAGTGCGATGGTCCACCTGCCTTTGCTGAAAGACGATGAATGCGAAGACTGGGTTCTCACTACCTTGTTCCTGAACGGGCATTGGCGCAAACGGCGACAAGAAGTGCCGTTTTATACGCTGGGCTTGACGGCCTACCTGGATTGCCGCGATGGATCAAGGTCCCTGTATCGTGATCAAGCGATGCTGGATGCTAACAACCATTTTTTGGGAAGCCATTTTCAAGCCTTGCTCGATCTGGTGCAAGCCGGAATGCAAAGGCATTTTGAGGAGCCAGTGCATTTGGCCAGTCAGGCGGCGTGGCCAGGGTTTCATATCTATCAGCCGCATCCGGTGTTTGCATTTCCTGTCGCCAAAATCCATCGTGATACCCAATACCGTGATGTCTTCCCCGAGCAGGTCTTTGCTGACAATGATGTATACACTTTTACTTTGCCAATAAGTAATCCCGATGGCAGTGGTTTGAACTGGTGGCCAGAAGAGGGCGGCGATCCAGTGTTTGTACCGTACCGCAATGGTGAGCTGGTAGTGCATGATGGTCTTCAATTGCATCAGGCCGTACTCAATTGTCACAGTAAACTCGAACGTATCACTCTGCAAGGCCACGCCGTACGCAAAGATGGGCAGCTTTTGCTGTACTGGTAAAACAGCGCAAACACAGAAAGCCAGAACATGGACCTTGGTATTTCAGAAGATTTTATCCATCCGGTATTTGACGAAGAAACCTGCCGTCAGATTCTGGAGCGGGTGCTTGATATCGACGCGTTCTGGCTGCCTCGTCATGCCCAGCTGCCTTTGTTTACCCTTGGTGCCACCAATTACTATGATATTGCCGCTAACCCCGGGCGTCCTTACGAACGCCTGATGCAGCAGTTCAATCCATTTCTACTCGATCAGTTTGGAGATGTATATGATGCCGTGCTCACTGCCTTGCAGGCGCGCTTGAATCAACCGATTATCTTCTCGCCTGGTCTGGCCCTGCCAGGTTTTCATATACTCACTTCTAATCCCTTATTTGTGTATTCGGACTATTACGACATCATGCATGCACCGTGGTTCAAGCGTCGTGATGGGGCGGGTGTGCCTGGTAACCCGATTCATGTTGATACTGCCCACATGGCGGTTGGTTTACCTGATGTTGTCAATGGTCTCAAAGTGCCTACCTTGTCCTTTACTCTGCCAATAGCCATGCCAGCACATGGGGCCGGCATGAAGCTATGGTCGTACACGGAATCTGATATCGGAGATATGGACAATGAAGAAGCATTGAACTTGCTGAAACAGGCTGACAGCAGGTTTGTACCATATTCTCTGGGTGGTGCATTCGTGCACTCCGGCGTTACTTATCACCAGGCCAGGGGGTTTCCTTCTGGGGCTGGGCAGTATCGCATTACGCTGCAAGGACATGGTGCATGGCTTGATGGCCAGTGGCATCTGTTTTGGTGAGAAAAAAATGTTTTTTTCATCATCCCAATTTGCCTTTGTCCACGAGCTGGAGCAGCAGTGGCAAATGGTGCGTGATGAATGCATGGCCTTGCCTCTGAATGAGTTTGATCCCTGGCCAGAAAAAAGCTTTTGCAAGCAGGGTTGGGACGTATATGGTCTGGTATTGGCATCACGTTTTATTCTTGCAAATTGTGTTTTTTGCCCCGTTACTACAGGATTGTTAAGGCTTATTCCTGGCATAGTCAATGCAGGGTTTTCCCGGCTCGCTGCTGGTGCTGTCATTACTCCGCATGTCGGCTATTCAAGCGATGTCTTGCGGCTGCACCTGGGCTTGCTCGTGCAGGCGCCAAGTGGCATACGCGTGGGCCAGCAGGTACGGAACTGGATGCCGGGCAAATGCCTGATTTTTGACGACACCGTTGAACACGAAGCCTGGAACCGAAGTGACAGCGACCGTCTGGTATTGTTACTTGACTTCGTTAAACCCCAGGGACGGGTCTGACCATGGCACAAATTGAATCCTATCCTGACAATGCCGCCCTGTTGCAAGACTTGCATCGCATAGGCGAAGCCATGGTTGAACGTGCGTTGCTGGTGCGCCAGTTGCAATCTGAACCTGCTGCAGATACTGGCAGCCAAGCCAGCAACCCGTCTCCAAAGCCGGGCAAGCTCGACAGCTTGCTTTTGCAAGCGGTCAAGCAGCAGGCACCGCAACGCCAATTGCAAGCTGAGCTTGATACCATCAATGCCGAGTTCGACACGCTCTGGCAGAGCTACCGGCAGCGCAGCGGTGCAAGCCTGCAAAGCAATACATTCATTCCCTGGATACATGTTGTGCAACTGTTTCGTCCCTCCGAGTTTGAGCAACAGTTATTGCTGTTCGGTTTGTTGGTGGAAATGGAGCCACGCTATGCCGCCATATTACGTGCTCTGGATGCACTCACCGCAGGAAACGAACCAACAGATGGCGTCAAGCTGCGAGGTGCGTGGCAAGTGCTGGGTGGAGGCGTGTCCCAGCGCTTGCAATTGCAGCAAAGCCTGGCTCCGGATGCCTGCTTGCGTAACTGGGATTTGCTGGCCCTGAGTCCGGAAACCAACTTGGGCACGCTGGATGGCAGTTATCGCCTGCCAATGATCATCAGCGCCTATTTGTTGGGGCAAGCTGCTCCGCAACTGCGTCTGGAGCAAGCATTGCAGGCGTGTCCCGCCAACCGGCCCTTGTCAGAGCACCCGGTAGATCCGGCAGTATTGCAGCAGCTTTCGTTTCTTGTTGAGCGTTTTCAGACCGATACAAGTGCCGCCGATAGCTACATCCTGCAACTGCAAGGGCCAGACATACCACTGCTATGCAGTTTGGCAGGCGCAGTGTTTGGCCCGGTTGGCATGGCCTGCGTGCTGCTCGATGGCAGGCAAATTGCGCAGGTGTATGTGCAAATGCAAAAAAGTCGCCCGGCTCTGCTGCGTAGATTGCGTTTGTTACTGCGTGATGCTTTGCTATGCAACCGTGTGATCGTGCTGCAAAACTGCCAGTGGCTCAGTAGTGCCGAGAATAGTGAAGATTTGCTCGACGATGTCCTTAACCTGGCATTGGAAAGCCAAATGTTTTTAGTCGTCATCAATGGTCCGGCGCGAAGAATTCATGAGACGGCACATCGCTTTGCCGAACACAAGGTGGCGTCCATCTTGCTAAAAATTGCCATGCCCGACACGCGCTTGCGCCAGCAGATATGGCAAAGCGAAGCAGCAAGCCTGCAACTGGGGCAAGAAGTGATAGATCAACTGGTCAATAATTACCTGTTTACGGAAGAACAAATCCGGCTGGTGTTGCGTGAAGTGGCCAGCAGTCAAATGCTGGCACCCGATGCCAGTACCCTGGAATCGGTTCTGTTTGACACTTGCCGGGATCAAAGTAATCGTGAGCTGATGACGGTGGCACAAGAGGTAAAAACACCACACAAGATGGGCGATATCATCTTGCCCGACAGCACTCGTCAATGGCTGGGTGAAGTCTTGCAGTACGCACGGCAACGACACCAGGTGATTGAAACCTGGGGGTTTGACGCAAAAAACCAGAATAGCAAAAATCTGTGCGTGCTTTTCTACGGCCCCTCGGGCACAGGTAAAACCATGGCAGCCTCCATCATTGCCAATGAACTCAATCTGGGCTTGTACAAAATTGACCTGGCCAATGTCATCAGCAAATACATAGGCGAAACAGAAAAACAACTTGCGCAATTGTTCGACCAGGCTGAAGCGATGAATATTGTGCTGTTTTTCGATGAAGCCGAGAGCCTGTTTGGCAAACGCACCGAATCCAAGGATTCACACGATCGCTACGCCAACCTGCAAACCGGGTATCTGCTCCAGCGCATAGAGACCTATCCCGGCATCGTGATTTTATCGACCAATCTGCTGGCCAATATTGATCAGGCATTTACCCGTCGCTTCAAATTCATGATCGAATATCCGTTCCCCAGTACCGACCAGCGACTATTGCTGTGGCAGAACGCGTTTCCCAGAGCCACACCGCTGGCTAAGGATCTGGACTTCCCACTACTGGCCAACCGGGCTCCATTGAGCGGCGGTAACATCAACAATATCGCGATTAATGCAGCATTTTTGGCAGCAGCAGAAAAGCAAAGCGTGGCGCAAAAACATGTGTTGCAGGCGACCGAGCGTGAATATCATAAATTGGGCAAGGTGTTTTTGGCGCGTGAATTTGAATGGGGAGAGGATGAATAAATATGGTTGGAAATTATCGTCAAAACTCAGCCTGATTGTTTGGACTAATATTAAGCAAGCTAAATTAATTTCAATCCCGAGTTATCACTGACAGAATTTATTTACACAGCTTATCCGCTCAATCAGACACAGGGGGATACAACAAGGATGTAAATCAGCAATTTCCAATTTGACGTTTCGGCAATGTGAAGGGAAATCATATGCCAACCGTGTTTCAACCCAAAGCAAAACGAAATGGGCAAGCTCAACCGTCGACATCGGTTGGGCAGGCTTCCAGTACCGTGTATTCAGCAGGTACAAGCTTTGGAAATTATCATTACGCCAATAGCCCACTGCGCAGCAGTGCAGCTGTGGGGGACCCGTTAACCGCTGTTGCCGGGGTATGCCAACGTGTGCCAAGCCCCGAACAGGAGAGGGCTAGCCCGTCTGCGCCACCAGTGCAACTGACTGCAGCGCCGATCCAGTTTGGGCGAACCAAGAGACGCATAAAACGCATCAATTCCCGTGGCTTTAACAAGCGGCTGAAAAAAGAAATTGGTGGAACAAAAAGCGGTTATGACATCAGCCATAAAGTATCCGCAAATCTGTTTGGGATACTGTTCAAGCGTATCTCAAAAAATCCACGGAAATTGTCACGGACTTTTGCGAAGAAAATCGCCAGGATAATGGATAGGAATGCACTTGATGCCAAGGATGAAATTCTCTTCGACACGGGTGCCAGTTCATTGCTCAAGGTTGCGAAAACCAAGAAAATCACTGAAGACCAAAAAGACGAAATTGCTGAATTGTTTCGCCTGTTTGCCAATCGCAACCCTAAAAATCTGCGCAATAAACGAGCGGGTGAAAATCGATCGATTGGTGCTTACCCTCATTTCAATATTGAGGATGGCGAATTGTCGGATGACGGCGAGGAAATTCAAGATACCGTAAATCCTCAGCTGGACAGGTTTGGCGATGATGAATATTCCGATGACGAAGAGCAACGCGTGGTCCACGGATACCTGCAACTTCCAGATAATCTGGATGAAATACAGGAAACCGAAGATCAAGTGGACTATCGCAAGGTGGGTAATGCATTCATTGATTAGTTATAAAAGTATCTGAAGATGGTATTGCAAAGAGACGGGGTAAATTCAATTATTGAAACTTCCTGAAAGGTAGCGGACTTGGAAACATGCAATATGGCCCCCCAATCGAAATGAAATCGATGTTCGGCTGATTGAACTTGAAAGACCGTCCATGGAAATGAAGACACAGATGAAGCTGGCACGAAAGCCGGACGTTGAAACAAGAACAGCGTCCGGGGAGATCGCATTGCCGGAATCAGGGCAAGATTTGCCAGCATCGACTGCGTTTGGTGATTATTACTACGCCCCTAGCCCGATACAAAGGCGCGCAACTGCTAAGGCACAGGACAACCAGCCAGTTGCTCAGCGCCAAGTCGTCAAACCGAATAATACAGGCATGTCTGATCAACTCAAAACTGGCATAGAATCCCTGTCCGGCATGAATATGGATGGCGTGAAGGTTCATTACAACTCCTCGCGTCCTGCGCAACTCAGTGCGCTGGCGTTTGCACAAGGGCGTGACATTCATCTGGCACCGGGGCAAGAACAACATTTACCACATGAAGCCTGGCATGTGGTGCAACAAGCCCAGGGACGTGTACGTCCAACCATGCAAATGAAGGCAGGAATACCGGTCAACGATGACCATGGACTGGAAGACGAGGCAGACAGGATGGGGGCCAGGGCTGCGCAGTCTGGCCCTGCGCAATTGAGTGGCAATATCACGGGTACTTCCAGAAATATAGGTGAGGAAAATTCTCTGCCGATGGCAAGCATCAATGATCAAGTTCCGATACAAAGAAAAATAGATTTTTCGGGAGAGGCGCCTCTGCGTGCGGATTTTTATCAGGTTCATGAACGGGCTGGAGCATTGCACGACAAGGTCATGCGAGCGATAGAAGAAAATGCTACTGAATTAAAGGAGCTGTTTCCTGATTATGCAGAAGTAAAAGCAGAATTGGATAGAAATCTGGCATTTGCCAATAATCTCTGGGATTTGGTGAATAGCTCTATCGATTACGGTGAAATCAATCTGGATAATCCCCAGCACGTGGCCAGTTATTTCCAAAGCGCCAAAAAATTCCTCAATAAGAACTACCAGGCACAGCAGGGAAAAGATCAGCTAGAGTCCTCAAAGCTGGACAAAAAGAAAAAACCTTGGGAGTTGCATAAGGAATTTGAAGCGCAAAAAAATGAAACGTTAGATCCAGATAAAACATTTCAAGTCGCGTTGCTGGGGACTGGAGCCAGTATTGCCAACTACATCAATGTAAAAGGTCGCTCTTTGGACCCACGTAGTACCGTCATTATTGGTGAGATGCAGCCCTGGAATCCACTAGCACCCAAGAGCAGGGGAATCAGCTTTGTCAATCATCCTATGCACATGATTTCGCCAAAGCGCAGTCATACACAATTGCCCAAGAAATCAGATGGAACAGATGAAGTGTTTGAAGGGAATGCCTTAGAGCTGTCAAAGGATATTGCATACTTCCGCAGTCGTTTCAATGATCCGGTAAATGCGACGATCATCAAGGTAAGCAGATTGCCAAACAAATGGTATGAGATACAAAGTTCTGCTGGCACCTACTATGCACTCAAAGTGGTGTCAGGACTAGGTATAGGCCCACATAAATTCGATAATATTAATAAACACAAAGAAAAAATAAAATCTGAAAGGGATCAGAATACGGAAAAACGCCGGGTAATGGATCTTGATGAATTCCAGCGACAATTAAAAGATCCTCGATCAAACATCATGCAAGACCGTGCCAAGCGAGAATTGGAAGGGGGCATACTTTTAATTGGTGTTGCGGGGCCCAATGCAGGTGTAGACGCCGCTTATACTGCAAGTAATCTTGGCATGGGGGTAGACTGGGTAGTGACTGGCGGCCCTGCTATTGCTGAGGGGATGGGGAACAAAATCAAGCGCAAAGGTTTGGTGGATTTATATTTTGATTATTTAGATGGCTGGACTATTTCTGGCGATGACGTGGAGATGCATATTTCAGGAAAATGGAAGAACGCTGAGGATCGTGTAAAAGCAGGGCAAGTATTCGTTAGCAAAAATAAAGGTTGGTACGTTTCGGAAGCCAAGAATAAGTTGGTCGATTACCTGGTGATAGCCCAAGGACCGGACGTAGAAAAAGTATGGAATACTTTTGATCCCAGTGCCAGAAAGGATTTAGGCTTGCAATATGATACGAATGGCCGGTTTGGCACGTCAGGTGGTTCCAGTGTATGGAGCAATGATGTCAGGGTATCACTGAAGTATAGTAACTACAATATCTACGAGCATGGCATTGAGCAGCGAGTAAAAAAGGTGTTGAAATATAGTGATACGAAGACTCGGGATGAGTTAATGAAATCGGCATTGAGGATTTTGGGCGTCGAAGAGTTCGCACCAGTCACTTTATCAGTGGACACCGCAACAGGCCTGGCTGCCAGTGATAACTCACTGGAAATCATAGGTGGCTCGGTCATCCGCTTACTTGATTATATTGATGGTCTGGTGAAGGAAAGAGATGGAAAAAGAGAAGATTATTGGAAAGATAAAGCAGATAAAAGTAAGCTGATCAATAGAATAGTTGAGTTGAATAATACTATTCCAGACAAGCTGGATCAGCCTGGTAATGCACAAAAAATGCGGCAACTTGTCAAAACCTTGTCTGCACCTACTATTTTGAATAATGACCAGCTTACACCTTTGCGTAGCCAGATAGAAGCGCTGGCTGATTATGTACCTGGTTACGTAGGTATGGAAGAATCGAATTTTGTCACTGATGACCAGACTATGATTGCCATACAGATTGTTGATCGCTACGGGAATATCCCACCTACGCTAGCCAATTGGGTAACCCAGAAAATCATGGAAGACAGGCAGTTGAATCATGTGGAACCTGGTACGAGCAAAGGTTCGCGGGCATTTGTCAACAAATGGAAGAGTAAGCTCAATAAATTAAATGAACTTTTTTCTATCGAGACGATTGAACAAATCGCTAAGTAATTCGAACAATAATTCAAATAACCGATATTAGCCCGACCCAAGGGCAACACTGGTTAATGTGCATGACAATCTTGAGCTCGCCTGGGTATTGATTTGCTGGATTTTTCACGAGAGTTTGAGTGGTTTTTATGCACAAACCTCGTGAAGACAAGTGGAGGTTTGCCATGCAAACAAAAATACTGACTAAGGAAAAGCGAGAAACAGTACTGCAACGACAGTCAGAAAATGTTAGTTTGCGCCAGCAAGATCTGCCACCGGGAGAAACCTTTGGCGACTACAGCTATACACGTAGCCTGCTTGCGCAGGGTAATTCAGATTCCATGCCCATGGCACGGCCAGTTGTCCAACGTCAAATGCCTGCTACCAATGACACGGGTTTACCCGATCAACTCAAAGCTGGTATCGAAACCCTTTCTGGTATAAGTATGGATGGAGTCAAAGTACATTACAACTCGTCCAAACCTGCACAATTGAGCGCATTGGCCTACGCACAAGGACGCAATATTTATTTGGGACCAGGGCAGAACCATCAATTGCCGCATGAAGCATGGCATCTGGTACAGCAGCGACAACAGCGGGTTGAGCCTACGATGCGTCAAGCCGGTTTAGCGATCAACGATGATCCTCATCTTGAGCAAGAAGCAGACCGCATGGGCGCGCAAGCTGCAACCATGAATATGCACACTTTACCTGATCACTTCACTGGCGACCAAGTCAAGCCACAAGGCAGCGCTGTGACGCAGCAGGTGGCACAACGTGCGATTTCAGTCAATGTGCATAACAAGATGGATGATTACGTGGTTCGCATCAATAACTTTATGCAGGCATTAAGTGATGCGGTGGAAAAAGCAAGGCTGTATATTTTGAACGTCCCGGAATTGGGTGCCTACAATGTGGATGGGCATACGCAACACTGGGTCGATACCTGGAATGACTACAAAAAATATGGTGACGCCAATCTGATTAATGCAGCTTTTGGTTATGCCGTCGAAACTATCGCCACCCAAATTTATCTGCCCAACGCCCCGGCGGGTTTACAAGTGATTACACAGGTGCCTCGTGGCGGTACGCGTCCTGATCTGATTTTGGCTAGTGAAGACACGCATGAGGACGTTGCCTGGCTTGACATTACGTCCGATTCACCGCAGTCGGTTCGTCATATCATTAACGACAAAGTGTCCTGGGAGCTTCAGGATCACTATGGCGAGGTGACTTATCCTGCATTGTCCAAGGTCGATTTGACTAATATGTTGACGGCTCCCGGTGTTTTTGACGATAAGATGGACAAAGGCGAATTCTGGGCCAAGCGCAAATTTGCCATGTATGTTCAAGGTATCCGTGAGCAAGCATGGAAAGAACTGGGGGCAAAAAAATTCAATAATCCGAAACAAACCAGAGGCGATGAAATCGTTCGTTACCCAGCTAACAGGGAGGATGTCAAAGAAAGACTGGCAAAGTATTTTAATACACCATTTGACGACCGCATGGCCGCCAGTATTTTGTATGCCATGGGCGTTGGTCGCAGCAAATTTGGGCTCAGTGATTCGGTCAGCATGAATTATGGCCAGTCCTTGCTTTTGAATCATGATCCCAACTTGCCCGTCATCCCGATGCCGCGCTTTGGGGTGCCAAGACCAATGCCTTTGCAGAAAGAGGAGCGTGAGTTTTTTGCATCGCCGCTATCGTATGGATCAGGAATGACTCAGGAATTGACTTTGCCTGCTACTAGCACTAGCAAAAACAATGCTATTGTCACTTTGCTTGGCTCTGGTTCTGACTTCAGCGGGACTTTTGGGCAAAGCAGCAGTTTTTCAGGTTTTGGCGGTCTTTTCGGATCAGGTAACAGTGGTTTTACTGGTTTTTCCAATTTCGGCAGTGGATCCTTCTCCCCTTTCAGTTTTGGGAATAGCACAATGCCCAACCTGCCGGGTTTCGGTAGTGGTGGATTTGGGGGATTCACCGGATATTCGGGTTTCGGTAGTCAGTCCGATTCAGGTATGAATTCGATGAGTGCCCTGTCCGGTGGCAAAGCCAGCAACAAACGATTATCAATTAGCGAGATATTAGCCAAGAGCTTTATTGGACGTGAAATGACGCCTGAGCAGTTGTTGAACGTTGAGAAAATGATTGGCAAGCTGGCAAAGTCAAGAGTGGGGCAACTGAAACTGGTCAGGGTCATTTTACGTAGCCGAAATGGTGATTTTTTCGAGGTTAAATCCAATTTGCTCAACCAGTCCAGAAAAATCATGCACTTCTCGCGCGAAGGCAAACGTTCGACCATGAAGCGGCGTGGTTTGGGTGGTATGCAGCCACCCGGCATGTCGACTTCTCTCTCTACCCAGCCCTCTCTGGAAATCAGATCAGCCAATCTACCAGCATTCGATTTTTCTCAATCATATCGTCTGATGGCAATCCAGCTGGATTATGGCGAAGATAATTCCGAAGCTATTAGCTCGACAGAAAATTGGGATTAACTGGGATTAACACTAAGGGGGTGTAATTAAGCGAATCTCCCAAGCTAAAGCCCTACGTCGTCCACATTGGGCTTTGTCTGGTGTTCTGACAATGTCATCGCTAATATCCTCTGGTGAGTCTTTAAGCCGGCCATTCATTAAGCTTGACGTAGGAATTCACTGACAGGTTTTGTGGCCTTGGTCTTGTAGATGTCGTGAGAATTGATTGGTATCTTGCCATACGTTTTAAATATTTCTTAAGCAGGCAACCCAAACCAGGTCATCGGATTTACCGGATTCTTGCATAGTCTTATGGGAAATATTTGATTGCACGATGAACCAATAAACTTGAATCAGGAGTTTTATCATGACTACCATGCAAACCAATTCAGTATCAAAAAAACCGGCAAGCAGATCAAAGAGTGCGTCTCCCAAACCAAAATTGACGGAAGAGAAAATCCTGCACATGGGGGAGATGGAGTACATGAACGATGCACAGCTGGCATTTTTTAAGTCACGTCTGCAGGAAATTGAATTGACCCTGATTCAGAATGCCAATGAAACCACCATGCATCTTCAGGAAAACGACATCATCGCAGACCTTGCTGATCGCGCCACGATAGAGGAAGAGCATGCGCTGGAATTGCGTGCGCGGGACCGTGAAAGCAAGCTGCTGAGGAAAGTGCGTGCTGCTATCATACGTATAGATGAGGGAGATTATGGCTGGTGTGAAGATTCAGGCGAACCCATAGGCATTGAACGCCTGCTGGCACGCCCTACGGCTACGCTGTCGCTGGAAGCGCAGCAGCGTCATGAGCAAAGGCAAAAATTATTTGGGCACTGATTTGGTCATTATTAGAGCCGCGTAAGGGCACTGTTATTGGACTGGGTAATATTCTCATGTGTTATCCAGAATGGGCAGGGAGGATATATGGGCTTGATTTTTTGGGTTTTCGTCGGTGGCATTGTCGGATGGATTATTTTGACTACCTCGACTGGTGATCATCAGAATATTTACCTGAATGTTCTTGTCGGTATTGCTGGCGGCTTGATTATCGGATGCCTCATGCCATCTTATTTAAGTACGGAAGCATCTGCGGATACTGGTTTTGATTTCCAGGCACTAGGCAGCCTGATCGTTGGCGCATTGGCCATATTGAGCATTGCCACTTTGTTTGCCCAACGCGATTCATGACAGCTGGTATTTCAGCAAACACAAACAAGCCCATGATGATCAAGGGCTTGTCTGTGTTTGGCGCTTGGGCCAGCCTGGGCGGTTTGTCTGTATCTAAGTGGGCGCACATGTAACTGGCGGCAGCCCAAAGAATGACAGGTAAGTGCTTTGCACATGTTGTGAGGCGACCTGATCGAACCACTGGTCTATCAACGGTTTGCTGGTATCGACAGAGTTGATGGTTTTCGACGTATTCAGCGCAACGCTACCGCTGGATTGATTTGTCTGGGCGTAGAGGGAACCGTTGCTGCCCTCAGATACATCGATAGAATCAGCAATCAGACCAATCGCGTCCTTGAGTGTGACGGTGAGTTTCTTGTAAGTGGTTTCTATGCTGCTGGCTTCGGGTGCCGGGGCGGAGTAGAGCAGTTCTGCCGAACGCAGTGAATCAGATGCCATAGGCACGACGTCGATCTCATTATAGTAACGCCATGAATTGGGGAAGCTCTTGTCATAGGCTGCCGCAAAGGCGGCGTTGCCAGCTGTGGGGGCGGCGAAGGTCAGCACAGGGAATAATGTCGGGGGAGCGATCTTGTCTTGTTGGAGCTGATACAGCAGCCATGGCGCAAATACTGTGGCGAGGTTGCCACCCAGGCTATGTCCGACAACGCCAATAGAGATATTGCTGCCTATGGCATTCGCCGTCAGGTACTGATAAATGCTTTGGCCAGATGCATTGACGAGTTGGGTCAGGTCTGTCAATCCATCAGAGGAGCCCTGCGACACCATGGGTTGCGCATTGCTGGCAGGATAAGCCCAGGCCGTCTGTTTGTAGACATTGAGATCCTGGATGAACCAGTTATCAAAAGCTTGCCAGCTAAAGTTCAGCAGTGATCCACGTATGGCTACTATGTATTGTGAACTACCGTTGTAGGCGATGAAGGCGATATTGCCATTGATATCGGTAGTGGCTGTCCAGACCGCTGTCCAGCCATTGTCCAGATTATTGAGGGTCGTGGTCGGATCTGTGCAGTAGGCAGTTGCTGCCAGCGTCATTGCCAGGCCCGGATTTGGGTCAGATGTATTGCCTATCGCTGTCGTCATGGTGTTCTCCTGATGAAAGTGTGTACTATGGCTTCAATTGTGTTGGGCATTGCGGACGCTACTTGCTGCTTGTATCAGATTCAAATTCTAATTTGGCAATTTAATCGACAATGATTCATAAGACAAGTCGATTTTCATGGTCATGCCTTATCTTTGTTGTGGCATCGCTTGCCTGATAGGTGAGGCGGGGTAACTGCGCGTGGAATAGCCTGGCTTGCAGCGACTCTGTGAGATATTGAGGAACCTATGCAATAATTGATAGTCTATTAAGTTTGCGCCTGAATTTTCTGTAGTATTTTTTTGTATTGGCCAGGGAATTCAAGGTTTCAAGTGATTCATGGAGTATTAATTGTTGAATATTTCCCCGATAAAAAATGCCATTGTTGGCTCTTCAATCTGGGCGACGATGCTTTTATCAGGCTGTGCCTCTTTGCATCTGGATGAAAGAAATCCTCATATAAACGTCAAGGCTACTGGTGGGGACACCAGTGTTCCACGGGCACATTACGCTTCCAAACTTGGTTGCACAACGGCAGCTGCAACTGAAAATGATCCGTGCCCCCACCCCATGTTTGTGGGCGTAGCAATTTCTGGCGGGGGATTGCGTGCAGCAAATTTTGGTTTGGGAGTGGTAGCACAGTTGCGTAATTTTGGTTTGTTTGATGAGGTCACCGCACTGTCTTCCGTGTCCGGCGGCTCGCTTGCTGCTGCGGCGATCAGCTTGAAACCTTTAAATAGTGAGGCGGATTTTGATCTGATGTCGGCCCAGTTGCGCAGGGATTATTTGTCTTCATGGGTATATCGCTCAGCCAATCCTATTAATTTCGTACCTACCCTGACCTCCGGAAAAAACGCCACCAGAATACTGGCAGATGTGTTTGATGCCGGGATTTACAAAGGTGCGGTGTATGGCGATTTGGGGGAGCGCAAGCCGGGCAAGCCATCGCTGTATATCAATAGCTCTCATGCACACCGTTTTGTCGGGGCAGATACGCTGACAACCCGCGGGCTTAATTCTTCAGAAGCAAGTCTGCAGGGTTTTACCTTCACTGATGCGGCGTTTAAAGAAATTGGTTCTGATTTAAATCAATTACGCGTTGCCGACGCGGTGGCAGCGTCTGCTGCTTATCCTGGTTTATTCGTGCCTCTGGCACTAAAGAACTTCAATGCTGACATCGATATCTATCATCAACCCAGCCCCAAGTTCTTGCATTTATATGATGCCGGGTCGTCTGATAACCTGGGTGTTGATGCCCTGATCCGCGCATATTCAGAAATTCTGGTTGGTACTCAGGACTTGTCCTGCTTGCTTATTCTGGTGGATGCGCATGTCAACGACAGGGGGGATTTGAGTGGTTCCTTGGCCGATACCAGAAGCAGCATGATTGACTATGTTATTAGTCCTTCCATCTATCGCGCATTTGATTCATTACTGGAACAGCGGCGGGAATGGCAACTGGATATGCTGGGAGTGCCATTGGCATCTGACCAGTCTTACAGGTTCAATCCTAATGTCAACATCCCTTTGAAGAATTATGCGTTTTCTGGGGCAGGGACTTCGTCTGCACGAGGGCGTCATTTTGCTCCCGACGAATTTCCCGGGATGACCGTTGGCAGGTCTATTAATCATGCAAACTGTGCAGTCTGGCATATAGGTCTGGATCGCTTGCTTGAGCTCACCAAAAAAGGCAATCCGCGCAAACGCAATGCGTTTTTTCAACAAGCTGCTGCAGACGAGTACAGGGATGAATCCCATCGCGATAACCAGCTCATCAAGCTGGACAGGTTTGTTAATTCCATACAAACAAACTACAAGCTTGCTTTGAATGGACCCGGGCGTTGCGATGAAGTACCTATTCAAAATTCCCTGTTTGAAGCGGCGCGGGTGTTGATGACGACTGATACTGATTCAAGTACCAAGCTGGTGACATGGCTGAAAGAAAATCATCGTGAGGGACTGTCGCAAAATATCAGTAATTTGCTGACATCAAAAACTGTGCTGGAGCAGAGGGACGCGGTTCAGGTACCACGTTATTCTGTGCAAGAGCCGAATTCTTCACATCCTTTGGCATCTTGGATCAATTGCAGTAAGTAATTCATCAGCATGCAAGTAAAAAGACCTGAGCTAGCCCAGGTCTTTGCATAATGCATTTGTCATAGAGATGTTGGTGTTGATATGTTTCAGTATCATGCCGCGATCTTGTGTTCAGCCCAGTGATAATCTATAGCCGCGCTTGGTACGCCGACAGAATTGGTATTTTCTGACGACATGCTGATGTGGCGTATATATTCTCCTGCAGCCTGCCTTTGTCTCAGATTGTCAGCGAATTTGAGGGCGGCAATCATGTCGCCGGTATCAAATTCCCTGCAGTGAGACATTTTAATTTGCTTGTGGATTTCTATCCAGAATACAGCAAACATGTTTACCTCCCTTCCTTAGAAATAAAAATAGCTAGGGGAGTTCCCCTTGGCTTTTGCGCGTCTTTGCATTGGATGCGCTTGATAAAATTAAGCTTGTGTACTGACTTACTGGTGTTTCCGTGACCTTGTTACCGGCCACGACCGCTTGCGCGGGTTTTACTGCTGGGTCTGTGTTTTTTATAAAAACAGCAGATGATTAAACAAAAAGCCCGGAGCTTTTCAGGGCATCCGGGCTTTTCAGCTTGAGGTGGGGAGGAGCTATTCTTAATTTGCTCCTGCTACCTGAAGGGCTGGCCTTCGGATGCGGTATTTCGGGTTAGGATTAAACTGCTCGTTACGGGTATTCACATGCTTGGTGACTGTGCGAATAATGCTATCGCTATCACTGCGTTTGGATATCGTGCGAGATACTGTTGTCAGATGTGTTAGCGCATCACGATAGCCCGGTCCCGCCACTGCCTTGGCCGACAATGCTGACGGCAAGCCCTGTGCTGTTAAGCACATGTCTTGTTGCAGTTGTGGGAGCCAGGTAGTTTTCACGTATCGTCCTAAAAAATGTATAAAAGTCTTGCCAAAATCGATGAATTGATCTTGCCACAGCTTTTGAAAAAAATCCAGCATGGCGTGGAGAAAATTGAATGTTTCATGTTGTTTTTATGCGGCGACCGCAAAAATTGCTTATATCCTGTATCATCGCAGCCGTTACTTGATGTTCATTCATTAGGCCTTACGCAAAACTGCCCCAGCTGCGTTGCAGCTCCTAGCCGTACTAAAGTACTGTCTTCGTCGCTACGCCTTGCTGGGACAATTTTGCGTAAGTCCTATTCATCTCCAATACAAACCCAGTAATATTAATTACTCCCATGTCCGGACATAAAATAAAAGCCGAGCTCAGAATTCGTGAGTTGATGGTTGAAAACAAGATTCGTTCGGTTTCTGCCTTGCACCGCCTGCTGATCGCCAGGCGGGTGACAGTCTCGCATTCTCAATTATTACGCATCGTCGATAACAAGGCAGAACACTGGAAGGTTGAATTTATTGAAGCCTTTGCCGAATTGTTTAATTGTTCTGTGCAAGACTTGTTTCGTTTTGAAAATGTGCCAGTCACTGAGCTTGTAGCCGACGTTGCAACTGAAGCACCTGCTGCGGAATGACAGCTTGATTGCAGGTTTGATGTAGCTCAAATTGCAGTTCATGCAGCCGTCATAATTTTGAGTTATAGTATGTCTAGCTGCTGTACATACAACCGATATGTATGACGGTAGTGAGGTGTGCTTGGTTCGCATTTAAGCGGACAAGCCACCGTCCAGAATTCATAAAATGCGGGAGCTGTGTAGACAGCTTCCGCATTTTTTATTTGCGAGGCAAGTTCTTTTCCCGATATGCGCCCGGGCTTATGCCTGTCCATTCCTTGAAGGCATGATTAAAAGCACTTTGTTCCTGATAGCCAAGCAGGAAGGCGATGTCCGCCAGACTGAAACCTGTCTTCTGCAAGTAATCGATGGCAGTGTCTTTTCTGGTTTGATCCAGAATTTGCTGAAAACTGATACCCGCTTCGCTCAATTTACGCTGCAGGGTGCGTTGGCTCAGTAATAATTCTTGTGCGATCAGGGGCAATCTGGCCTGGTCTTGAGCCAAATTATTGCTGATAGCTGCCCTGACCTGGGCAACGATACTGCCATCCTGCCGGGCTTGCTGTTTTTGTCTGAGTAATTGTTCGGCATGGTGTTGCAAGACCGGGTACATGCTGACATCGGCATTGGGCACAGGCCAACTCAGCAAGGCAGTCGGGAAGCGGGCGCAGTTGATAGCTGCTTCAAAATGTACTTCAGCACCAAACAAGCGATGATGCTCACTCAAATCATCTGGGGCGGCATGCCTGAAATAAACCGGGGCATCTGGCAGGATGGTGCCAGCAAACCAGTTGCCAAATACGCGTATGCCAGCGAATACACTTTCTACCAGATGTCTGTTGGCTTGCGGATAGTGGCTGTGCCACTGGTATTCAGTCATCGCATTATCGATGACCAGGGCTGAGCGGCCCAGGTCATGCGCCAGGCCTTCATAGCGCACGGTTTGTTGGAAAGCTTGTTCAAAATCCTTGCAGCTCATGAGTATCATGCCATAGACATTGTAGGTACCAAGTTTGACTCTCTCGCCTACATGCAGGCCAAAGTGCGGGTCTTTGCTCAGTTCTGCACCGGCATCAAGCAAACACACGTAGTCTGCAGCCGCTATGCTTTCTTGCAGCGTGCTCAGCGCATCTTCGGTCATACCTGCCATAGTCGCCAGATGACGCAAATTCAAACCACGTTCATTCGCCAGTTCAAGCAAGGGTTGCAGATATGCTGCGGCTACCCGTCCAAGCTTATGGCTGCCAGCGATTGAACCTGTGTGTGAATTTGGCATATTAAAACAAGAACCTTGTCATGAAAGCGCAATACCTGGAAGTGACACTTGATTAAGCTACAAGTTAATTATTGAGTATACCAAGCTCAGGCTTCATTCAGGGACAGAAAAAATGCGACGTTGGAATGGTTGGGGGGATGACAGTATTAATTATGCGATCAGTGCAGATGCCCTGAGTTTTTTACAGGCACAAATAGGAAAGGGGCTGCCTCAGACGGATGCAGAACTGGACCAGGTATGTCAACGGGTGCCAGCCAGTCGCCTGCCAGCACACTCTTTAATAGGCACAGACGCTATCGGACGCGTCAAACATAGTCTGGGCCAGAGTCTGCCAGACTGGCTGAAAATGCGCTTTGGTAAGATCAGTCATTTTCCTGATGGTGTGGCTTATCCAGAAAGCGCACAGGATGTGCGTGATTTGCTGGATTACGCCAGGCAGCATGGCATAACTTTGATACCTTACGGTGGTGGTACCAGCGTGGTTGGCCACCTTGCGGTGACTGAAAGTGCACAGCCCATCTTGTCTGTCGATATGTCGCGCATGTCCCAATTGCTGGACCTGGACAAAGAGGCACAACTGGCCACATTTGGTGCCGGGGTCTTTGGCCCTGACCTGGAAGCACAATTGCGTGCCCATGGCTATACGCTTGGGCATTTCCCGCAATCATTTGAATACTCGACACTAGGTGGCTGGGTAGTCACACGCTCCTCTGGCCAGCAGTCATTGCGTTATGGCAGGATAGAGCAATTGCTGGCAGGTGCGAGAATAGAGACACCTGCCGGGCGACTCGATATCAAGACTTTCCCCGCATCTGCTGCCGGGCCAGACCTGCGCGAAATCTTGCTCGGTTCTGAAGGACGCATGGGCATATTGACTGAAGTGACAGTGCGTATTACACCTTTGCCAGCGTGTGAAGAATTTCATGCCGTGTTCTTTCCTGATTGGGATGCCGCGCAAACAGCGGTCAAGACTATCGCCCAGAGTAAACTGGGCTTGTCGATGTTACGCCTCTCAAATGCAACTGAAACCCTGACCAGCCTGACAATGGCAGGTCATAAGAAGTTGATAGGCCTGCTGGAATCGTATCTGCGTCTACGGGACTGTGATGAAGGTAAATGCGTATTGCTCATCGGTGCCAGCGGCGAAAAATCCCAGGTGCGTCATGCCATCAAGTCTGCATTAAAGATTGCAAGCCAGCATAAGGGCGTACACGTCGGTAAGACCATGGGTGAGAAATGGAAGCAAGGGCGCTTCAGAAATGTGTATCTGCGCAATAGCGCCTGGCAGCAAGGTTATGCCATAGATACCGTAGAGACAGCTTGCGACTGGGCCAAGGTCAAGACCATGATGCTGAGTATGGAGCAAGCGGGCAGGGATGCCATGGCAATCGAAAAAGAGCTGGTGCACACCTATACACATTTGTCTCACCTGTATGGCCAGGGTGCCAGTGTGTATTCCACCTTTGTTTATCGACTGACGGGTGATTATGAACATGACTATGCGCGCTGGCGCAGGCTCAAGTCTGCAGTCTCTGCCGCCATCATCGCCAATGGCGGCACGATAAGCCACCAGCATGGCGTGGGCATTGACCATGCACCTTATCTGGAAGCTGAAAAAGGCAGTTTGGGAATATCCAGCATGCGCCATCTGTTCAAGCACTTTGACCCGCAGGGCATCATGAATCCGGGTAAGTTGTTGCCAGCAGAAGATGTGGTGCAATGAAAAAAAACAAATCGCGCGCTGACGTGCTCAATTCCCTCGCCAATCATGAGCAAGACTGGGACATTGTCGTCATTGGCGGTGGTATCACCGGCGCGGGTATATTGCTGGAAGCTGCCCGGCGCGGTTTAAGGGTTTTACTGCTTGAGCAAAGAGATTTTGCCTGGGGCACGTCCAGCCGCTCATCAAAACTTGTGCATGGTGGCCTGCGTTACATCAAGGAAGGCAAAATTTCCCTGACCCGCGATTCAGTACGCGAAAGGCAGCAGTTGATGCAATCTGCGGCGGGCCTGGTAGAGCCGCAGAGTTTTGCATTTGCCGACTATCAAGGGCGCAAGCCGGGGCGCTGGATGTTTGCGCTGGGGCTGGTTATTTATGATTTCCTGGCTGGGGTGCGCGGCAAGCACTATTTTTCGACGCGGGATTTTCAAATGCTGACGCCGCACATACCTGCTGCCGACTTGAAAGGTGGTTCTTGCTATATGGATGCCAAGACCGATGATGCTCGTCTGGTACTGAGGGTTTTGCAAGAGGCACGTGCTGCTGGCGCGACAGCCATAAATTATCTGGCAGTGAAAAACGTCGTCTATGCAGAAGAACAGGCCAGCGGCGTGGTCTTGCAAGATGTATTGAGTAAGCAAGAGTATCAAGTTAAAGCCAAAGTCATCATCAATGCAACGGGTGCCTGGGCAGACAGGCTACGCCAGCAACAGGGTCAAAGTGCAAGACTGCGCCCCTTGCGTGGCAGTCATTTATTGTTACCCGCCTGGCGCTTGCCGGTGGCGCAGGCTGTGAGCCTGATGCATCCTCGTGATGGCCGCCCGGTATTTGTTTACCCTTGGGAGGGCGTTAGTCTCGTCGGAACTACGGATGTTGATCATAGCCCTGACATGCAGCAAGAGACGGTAATCACTGCAGACGAAGTCGCTTACCTGATGGAGGCGATGGATTTTCAATTCCCGCAATTGCAACTCAAGCTGGATGACATCATCGCCACCTATGCAGGCATACGGCCTGTCATTGATACCGGCAAGGCTGATCCATCCAAGGAGGGGCGTGACCATGCCATCTGGCTGGAGAAAGGTTTGCTGACAGTGACAGGCGGTAAGTTGACGACTTTCAGGCTCATAGCGCAAGATGCATTGAAACACATCAATCATTTATTTCCTGATCATCAAAGTGATCGTGAAGCTGAAAGCTTGTTTGCCCGCCCTTCAGATTTAGCGAATGAAAAGCAACTAAGTCATACACAAAAAACGCGACTGCAAGGCCATTATGGTGAGCTTGCTGCTGGAATTGTCCAGATCGCCCAGGACGGTGAGCTGGATTACATACCAGGAACACTGACCCTGTGGGTAGAATTGCGCTGGGCAGCAAGATTTGAAGAGGTTGTGCATCTGGAAGACTTGCTATTGCGCAGGACCAGATTGGGCTTATTGCTGCGACTTGGAGGCCTGGCCTTGTTGCCACGCATCAGGGCAATCTGCCAGCCTGAATTAGAATGGGATGATGAGCGATGGGACGTTGAACAGACAAGCTATCTGCAATTGTGGAGTAAGCATTATGCTTTACCAGAGAAATCCAGTATTCCTGAATGGCGATCATCTCAGCGTCAGTCTGCATAACATCAACAATAAAAATCATGTCCAAACAATATATCCTCTCTATAGACAACGGCACCCAAAGCGTCAGGGCTATCCTGTTTGATTTGCACGGCAATATTGTCGCCAAATCCCAGGTGCATCTGGAAGCTTATTTTTCAGATCAGCCTGGTTGGGCCGAACACCATCCTGAAGATTATTGGCAAGCAGTGTGCACGGCATGCCAGCGGTTGTGGAATGAACAGGGGATTTCACCTGCTACGGTACACGGTGTTGCCGTGACCACGCAGCGCGGCACCATGATTAATCTGGACAAACAGGGCTTACCCCTGCGCCCGGCTATCACCTGGCTGGATCAAAGGCGTACCGACATAGTCCCACCGGTTAACCCCTTGTGGATGACAGCATTCAAACTGGCGGGTGTCGCCAGCACCATCAATTTCTTTCGTGGTGAGGCAGAAGCCAACTGGATCAAGGCGCATCAGCCAGATATCTGGGATAAAACGGATAAATACCTGATGTTATCTGGCTATCTGAACTATCGCCTGTGTGGTAATTTCATCGACTCCATAGGTTCGCAAGTAGGTTATTTGCCCTTTGATTACAAGGGCCTGAAATGGGCAGGCAAGCTGGACTGGAAATGGCAGGCTTTGGCGGTAAAGGCAGAATCCTTGCCAGAACTAGTGCCGCCCGGCACGGTGATGGGACATATCAACCAGGCGGCTGAAGCAGCGACGGGTTTACTGGCTGGCACACCTTTGCTGGCCGCAGCGGCGGACAAGGCTTGTGAAGTGATAGGAGCTGGCTGCCAGCAGCCTAACATCGGCTGCCTTAGTTATGGCACGACTGCCACCATCAATACCACCAGCAAAAAATATCTGGAAGTGACACCCTTCATACCACCTTATCCAGCAGCGATCCCCAATTCATATAGTACCGAGGTACAGATATTCCGTGGTTACTGGATGGTGAACTGGTTCAAGGAGCAATTTGGACATCATGAAAAACTGCAGGCAGCAGAGCAGGGTGTGTTGCCAGAGGCTTTGTTTGATGAACTGGTGAATGCTGTACCGCCAGGCTCCATGGGCCTGATGCTGCAACCTTACTGGACGCCGGGTATCAAGGTACCAGGAGCCGAAGCCAAGGGAGCTATTATTGGTTTCGGTGACGTGCATACGCGTGCACATATGTACCGCGCTATCCTGGAAGGACTGGCTTACGCCCTGCGTGAAGGTAAAGAGCGCATAGAAAAGCGTAGCGGTGTAGCAATCACAGAATTGCGTATTTCTGGCGGTGGTTCACAAAGTGACGCTGCCATGCAATTGACCGCAGATATTTTTGGCCTGCCGACTTCACGCCCTCATATTTATGAAACATCTGGACTGGGTGCCGCGATTGATGCGGCAGTGGGGCTGGGCTTACATCCCAGTTTTGATGTGGCCATCAAAGAGATGACGCGCATAGGCAAGACTTTTGAGCCTATCGCTCACCATCACCAGATCTACAATGAGCTGTATCATCGCGTCTATCAAAAAATGTACGCCCGCTTGCAGCCTTTGTATAAAGAGATACAGCAAATCACCGGGTATCCCAAAATGCACTGATGCCGCATGGTAGTGTCTGGCCTGTTATCATTGTCAGCATGACGACACTAGTTCTCTTGCCTGGCATGGATGGTACAGGCACACTCTATGAGCCTCTGTATAAGGCATTGAATGGTAATTGCAGGTTACTGGTACTGACTTATCCGGTAGATCAGGTGCTAGGCTATACAGAGCTGGAAGCACTGGTTCAGGCTCAATTGCCGGCGGATGAAGACTATGTCTTGCTGGGTGAATCGTTCTCAGGTCCTATCGCCATATCCATCGCTGCTATCCAGCCAATTCGCCTGAAGGCCTTGATACTGTGCGCGACGTTTGCACGCAATCCTTATCCTTTGCTGACAGTTTCCAAATATGCGTTGCCTTATTTGCCAACCAGACTGGCACCATTGAGCGTACTCAGCCATTTGCTGTTGGGGCGTTTTTCCAGCAAAGAATTGCGCAGGCAATTGGCAGACGCTTTGGCACTGGTCAACCCAGCCAGTTTGAAGGCGCGCCTGCATGCAGTACTGAGTTGTGATGTCAGAGAAAAACTCAAAGCCATCAAAGTGCCGGTACTTTATCTGCAAGCTACCAGGGACCGGCTGGTGCCAGTATCTGCCCACGCAGATATCCACGGGCAATTGCATGAAATGGAAACATGCAAATATGACGCGCCACATTTTTTATTGCAGACGAAAGCGGATGAAGTCGTCAACGATATTCTGCGGTTCACATCAGAAATCAAAGCATGAACGCATTCCCCACATCACAATCTCAAACTGATTCCAAGCTTAATGCCCATGTTTATCAGACGGAATACGCCAGACGCTTGAACCGTGTTCTCGATCATATAGACCAGCATCTGGATGCCTCCCTGGAGTTGGGGCAACTGGCCGAAATAGCGCATTTTTCGCGCTTTCACTTTCACAGGATATTTGCTGCCTGGATGGGAGAAACGCTGGGTGATTACCTGCGTCGGCGACGCCTGGAAACTGCGGCCTGGCGTTTGTCCTGTGATCTGCAGGCATCAATACTGGATATTGCACTGGCATGCGGCTTTGCTTCTGGCGAAGCATTCGCCCGTGCATTCAAGATCCGGTTTGACTGTACTCCCAGTCAATGGCGTGCCGATAGTGATGAGCGCAGATTGGCACAGGTGCGTGTTGTTTATGAAAGGCGGGCAAAACAAGACAGCAATCTGAGTCAGATACTCAGCAATCCTGATCAGGTAAACGTGAACGGTATTTGCGAAGATGGTGGCTCTCATCAACCACTTCGAAAGTATCTTATGGAAGTAAATATTGTTCAATTACCGGCAGTACGCGTTGCTTATCAACGTTATATAGGTCCTTATGGGCCCGGCGTCACAGAGTTCTGGCGCAGTAAAGTCGCGCCATGGATGCAAGTACATGGCTTGCAAGATCAAATCTGCTATGGCATAGGTCATGATGACCCCAGCGTCACTGCCAGTAATAAATGTCGCTATGATGCATGTGTCACTGTCTCCGAGAATTTCGTGTCCGGCACTCAGGCAAATGTCAAAACACTACCCGGTGGTGCTTATGCAGTTGCCAAATTCAATGGACCTGTGACAGCTGTAAATGATGCATGGATGGAGTTGATGCGCGAATACTTGCCAGCCAGTGGCATGCAATGTGACGACAGACCCTGTTTTGAGCAGTTTTTGCCAAATTCTGCGCTGGACCCACAGACAGGGATGTTTTCTTGTCTATTGTGCATCCCGGTTAAAACACTATAAATCTGCAGATGCAGAATTTTAAGGAGATGTGCAAGTAGCTTATGTCCCCTTGCGACGAAATGGCGCTTGAGTTAATCCAGTAATACCGAGCCATCCGGCCCCCATTTTACCTTGGTGATCCCTGGCTCGGTTTCTTCCAGTCTCTTCAACTCATGTTCCTGCGGCGTTATCACGCCACGCTGCAGGCGCAATTCGTCTGCCAGTGTTTGGTCTTCCATGATTTGCTGGCGACGTGCTGCTGCCAGTTGTATGGTTTCCAGTAATTCGTCCTGATTCCAGGGTTTTGCTATGTAGCGAAACACTTCTGCATCATTGATGGCACCCAATATGGTCTTGAATTCGGCAGAGGCACTGAGCATGAGGCGTATTGCATGGGGCTGCATTTCTTTGGCAATGGACAAGAACTGTATGCCATTCATGCCCGGCATATGGTAATCAGAGATGATAAAGTCGAAAGCTGTATTGCTAAGGCGCTTTATCGCTTCCTGAGGGGAATTAAACAACTCCATCGTCATTTCCATCTCTTTTGCGACACTCTTCAAGCTTCTTTGCAGCGCTAGCAAAACATTCTGTTCGTCATCGAGCAATAAGATTTTGTACATCATTTTCTCCTGTTACTGTGTACACGTATGATCAATTTAGCACCCGCAGGGTGCTCGAACAACGTCAATTTATCGATTACGTGCTGGTCTAGGACATAGTCAGCCGGTAAGAGCAGCATACCCTCTTTGGAAATAACATCTGCAGAAAGTATCATGCCAGGCTGTAATTGCGCTATGGTAATTTCTCTATCATCAATATCATCCGCCTGATTACTGATGATTTGCTTGAAAGCAGCAACGACCTTTTCATCATAGCGATTGCCAGCGCCACGTATGATCAGTGCCTGGGCATCTTCCATATGCACGCGTTTTTGAACCAGGCTGCCGTTTTGCAGATTGTCATAATCACTTGCCAGTGACAATATTCGTGCACCTATGGGGATATTCTCACCGACCAGACCGTCAGGGAAGCCCCGGCCATCAAAGCGTTCATGCTGCGCACGTATGATCCTTGCAGCGCCTTGCAAATCTTGCAGTGGCATCAATAACTGCTCGGCGCGCAGGGTGTGTTTATGGAAATGACCTAATTGCTCGCCATTCATCTGATTGACGGGTGTTGCTAATAATTCATCTGAAAAACCTATTTTACCTATGTCAGCCAACAAAGCCGCTACAAAGATTTCTTGTGCTTCGCGTGTATCAAGATTAAGTTTTTTTGCAATTTTTCTGGATAAATCGGCCACGCGCCGTGAATGCCCGACTAGTTTATCGCCGCGCATTTCGACGACATTGGAAAAAACCTTGATCGATGTCAGAAAATTGCTTTTTAATTTATCGTTGGCGTGTAGCAGGGATGCATGGGCTTTTTTCAGGTCTGCGGTGCGTTCATCCACCTTGATTTCAAGGCTGGCATTCAGGGACTTAAGTTCTTCGTTCTGACGCTGGGTTAATTCTTCCAGCCGTTTTTTCTCTATCTCCAGCGACTTGCGTTCCAGCGCTTGTTTGACGACCAGCACAATGTCATTGTCGTTCCAGGGCTTGGTAATATAGCGGTAGATTTCGCCACGGTTGATAGCATCAATCGTCGATTGTATGTCGGCATAACCTGTCAACAACAGACGTATGGTGTCTGGCCATCTGGCTTTCACATGCGTTAAAAATACCGCACCATCCATGACTGGCATACGCATGTCGGAAATAACCAGGTCAATCGTCTCTTTTTCCAGTATCTCCAGGCCTTCCTGGCCACCATTGGCAATGAATATCTTGTAAGAGTGCTGCCTGAATAGCCTGCGCAACGAGGAAAGGATATTCGGCTCGTCGTCAACGAAGAGCAATACGGGCATTGCTTCTGATACTGACTCTTCATTCATTGATTTTCACCGCTATCAGCTAGTGTTTGGTCGATGTGTTTAATGGGCAAGCTGATGAGAAAACTGGTTCCTTTATCAATTTCGCTATTGACTGTGATTTTTCCGTGGTGTTTTTGTATGATGCCATAAGACAGGGAAAGTCCCAAACCCGTGCCTTTGCCTATCGATTTGGTGGTGAAGAAGGGGTCAAAAATCCGATTGATAATTTCTTTTGGGATGCCACTGCCGTTATCGGCAACTTCAATAAAAACATGGGTGTCATCACAACTGGTGCGTATGGTGATCTGGCCGCGTTCTGCGGTGATGGCATGGGAAGCATTGACCACCAGGTTCATGACTACTTGATTGATTTGTGATGCCAGACATTCGACATCGGGAATTTTGCCATATTCCTTGATCACTTCAGCCTTGTACTTGATCTCGTTATTGACGATATTAAGAGTCGAATCTATGCCCTGATGAATGTTTGCCCATTGCCATTCCTGTTGCGAATCTACTCTGGAAAAATCTTTCAAGTCCTGGACTATTTTGCGTACTCTTTCTATGCCTTCACGCGATTGCTGAACCAGTTCGGGAATGTCTTCTTTGAGAAAAGATAACTCTTTTTTCTCCTTGATTTCAGTCAACTCGTTTTTAATGCTGGCAGAAGCTATATGCTGCTCAGAGGATTCATAGACATGGATGATGGCAAACAAATCTTTAATATAGTTTTCCAGGGTAGTAAAATTAGAAAATATATAACCTATGGGATTATTGATCTCATGCGCCACACCTGCGGCAAGCTGGCCTATGGACGCAAGTTTCTCTGATTGTAGCAACTGTTCCTGTGCCATTGATAATTTGGCATTGAGCTCTGTCAATTCCGTATTCCTGCGCAAAAGCTCGCTTTCCATGGCTTCTCTTTGCTTGATATCCGCCTCCAGACGGTTATTGGTTTCAGCCAGTTGCAGGGTACGTTTTTTTATCAGGTTTTCCAGATTGCTATGGGCTTGCCGCAAAGCGTTCTCTGCATCGCGGCGCTCGGTAATATCTTCCAGGGTTTCCATTGCGCCGACAATTTTTCCTTCATTGTTGTACAGCGGTGCTGCTGTAAAGTGCAACCACAGACCGTGTTCATGCAAGTCAGGAAAGAAATCGATAGCTTCATAAGCACCGTGTATCAATTGGGATTGCGAGAATTTATTATGGTAAAACTTGTGTACCACAATATCATCGTGACCTGATAACACCAGATCAGCCAACACAGGCCGGTTATCGCGGTAAAAAGGTTTCCACTGATTGCGGGTTGAGATCATGCTGGCTGCAGAGTAGCCAAGAACAAATTCACAAGCCTTGTTCCAATGGGTGATGACGTGATTGGAATCAATGACGAAGGTTGGTACCGGACTACTATCAAGAAACTGTGCGAGTTCTATGCCCATCTTGTTGAGCAGAGGGGCATCAGCTTTCACTTTGTCTTGTTCTACATGAAAGACAGGGATGTGAGCATCTGGAACCGGGGTTGCAGATGCAGGCAGATCACCACTTCCTGACAAGGGAAATTCTTTGTTCATTGTTTTACCTGGTCTCCGATAATGCAAAAACTCTTTTATTTTGCCCTGATCTGTGACTGATGTTTAATGTGCTGTTTCCCTCTTTTTAATGGCGATTACGATCATCCATAAGCATGACTATTTTTCCTGTTGATTTATGTTTTCCTCCCAGGTTTTTCCACTGCGCATTGTAAAGTTGGCCGTGTACCTGAACGGGAAACCATAGTCCTTCAGAAAATTCGCGGATTCCCGGGCCGGCATCCGGTATCATGTATTCGATCTGACAACCCAGTTCCAGTCTTGATGGCGGAATAATTTTTTCAGCAGAATTGTTGATGAAAACCACCATGTCTTCATCATCCACTGCAATAATGGGCAAGGGCACGTATTGCAAAACTTCGCGTACGATGCTCAAGCTAAGTTCATCACGGCTGATTTGTTTTTGTTTTTGTTCCAGCATTTCAGCCAATAGTTTATTGGCACTGATCAGTTCCTGATTTGTCGTTTGAACTTGCAAGGTCAGCCGCCGGTTTTCATCTTCCATTTCCTTATAGTGAAATGCTTCCCGTATATTCGCGCGTATCAGCTCATCGTCCCATGGCTTGGTCAGGAATTTATAGATGGCTCCTTCATTGATGGCATCTGTGATGTATTGTAGTTCGGTATAGCCGGACAAGATGATGCGAACCGTATCAGGGTAATTTTTCTTGGCATTTCGTAGAAAGTCTACACCCGTCATTATTGGCATTCTCTGGTCAGAAATAATGACATCGACCCTGTTTTTTTCAAGGATTTCCAAACCTTCATGACCACCACCAGCGGTCAGTATGCGGTATTCGTCCCTGCGCAACAGGCGCTTGAGGGCACTCAGTATATTGGGTTCATCATCGACAAGGAGCAGGGTACGATCAGGTTTGCCTAAGCGCAGCAAATGCTTGTCCAGAATGGGGTTTTCTTGGAGAAAAACTTGCATGTGCTCTGAGTCCAGGGGTTTTGCGAAGAAATGTCCCTGTATCTGATCACACATATTGTCACTCAGAAATTTGCATTGGGCTTCGGTTTCGACTCCTTCGGCAATGACTTTGATGCCCAGACTGTGAGCCATGGATATTACTGCTCTGGTAATGGAAGCATCGTCAAGATTGTGCGGTAATTCCTGAACAAAAGACTGATCAATCTTGACATAGTCAAACGGGTAATGCTTTAGATAGCTCAGGGCTGAATAACCGGTGCCGAAGTCATCCAGTGACAGAGTAAACCCTTGTTTTTTGAAGTCGCTGAATACCTTATCTATGCTATCGCTACGATACATCAGTATTTGTTCTGTTATTTCTAGTGATACTTTATCTGGCGTGACAGCCATACTTTCCAGTATTCCAGAGAGTCGATTGTTAAAGTCATTGCTTTGCAATTGTATGGGGGAAATATTAATGGCAATACAGGGTGGATGCAGTCCGGCCAAATTCCACTGGGCGATATCCTTGCACACCTGCTTGATAATCCATTCGCCCAGGCGCACGATGAGATCAGATTTTTCGGCAACCGGGATCAGTACTGCAGGCGGGATCCTGCCGTGAATCGGGTGCTGCCAGCGTAACAAGGCTTCTGCTCCAACCACATGCCCTGTCTGCAAATCAACGGTAGGTTGATAGTGCAAATGCAATGCATTGGTATCAATGGCGACATTGAGCTCAGCTTCTATATCGATACTGTCGTGTTCTATCGTATTCATGGCGATAGCCCTGTCTGGACTTCAATATGTTGTAGGTGACTCTGCTGAGTGATAGAGAGCAGTATCATGACTCAGTCGATGCATTTGTCTGGTGCAAAGGTAGCCAGACGGTGAAGCACGTGCCTTTTCCCATGACGCTTTGTACATCTATGCGTCCGCCATGTTTTTTGATGATGCCGTAGGAAAGCGATAAACCCAGGCCAGTGCCACTACCTACGGGTTTGGTCGTAAAAAAAGGTTCGAAGATGCGATTCAGGTTTTCTTGCGGGATGCCAGAACCAGTATCCAATACCTTGATCCATGCCATGTCTTTCTCGCACCCTGTGCTGATTTTGATCATGCCGTTTTCTTTGATGGCATGTGAGGCATTAACCAACAAGTTCATGACAACCTGATTGACCTGGGAAATAATGCATTTCACCAAAGGAACCTGGCCATATTCTTTGACAACATTGGCTTTGTATTTGATCTCGTTTTTGACGATGTTCAGGGTGCTGTCTATTCCCTGGTGCAAATCAGCTTCCTGCCAGTCTGTTTCGCCGACATGGGAAAAATCCTTCAGAGACTGCACGATATCTTTCACGCGTTTGAGTCCATCCATGGATTCACGCACCAGGTCCTGTATGTCTTCCTTTAAAAATTCCAGGTCCGCCTTTTCTTTTAATTCGTCCATTTTGCTGACGGCAGCTGGCGGGGACTGTTGCTGTATTAAATCCTCATACTGATTGATGACTTCAAATAATTTTTCTACGTAGTTTTGCAAACTACCGATATTTGAATTGATAAAACCTATGGGATTATTAATTTCATGAGCGATACCAGCGGCTAGTTGGCCGACTGAAGCCATTTTTTCTGATTGCAATAACTGTTCGTGAGCTTCTTGCAGTTTTTTTATTAAAAGCTGCTGTTCTTCACCTTTCTTGAACAGAGCTGCTTCCATCTCCTTGCGTTTGGTGATGTCGGTCAATGAACCCACAACTTCAACAGGATTGCCATCCTTGTCGCGTATCAGCCTCAGCATGTCGTGCATCCATACATACTGGCCGCTGCGGCTCATGAAGCGATATTCGTAGGTTCTTTCACCTTCGGTAAACAATTTGGCAATGCTGGAGAAAATCTCAGGTACATCACTAGGGTGTATATGCTCAAACCAAAAATTAGGGTCAGCAACCATTTCATCAGGATGGTAGCCAAGCACATGCAAGGCATTGTTACTGACAAAAGTCATTTTGAAATCACCCGTAGGTACGCTGCTATAGATGATGGCTGGGGTATTGTCGATCAGGTATTGCAGCCTGGCATCCGTGGAAATGCCTACGACCGAGGCGGGCTGTGGGGCGGCATTAGCCGCCGGTAGAACACTGAATTCATCAAATTGATTCACCATGACCACCATTAGGAAAAAACCAATAGAAATATTGCTTTTTTTAAAATTCCCTTATGTCTACATATTAGAGCAACAAGTATGTAAAGTGCTATTTTTTTCAATCAGGTTTTATATGTTTTAGCTCTGCTCCGGATAAATATCCTGAAAATTCCATATTTTTACTAATAACTTATGAATTAAGTCCAATAAAACATGGACTTACATCATATGAAAGAAAATTATTTTTGAATCGATTGTTGCTTTTTGATATGTTTTCAATTGGCACTTTTTTTGTTTTGCTTAGTTTCCAGGTAAAACCATGCGAAAGAAAATGATCTTATTTTCTGCACAATTTCAGCGCGCAAACGCACCGAAAAGTGGAATTGGCATATTTTAAAGTTATTTTTGCATCATTTTCGTCAATTATTTCTGATGTTTTCATAGTTCACATGCACTGGAATAGTTAGTAAATTTCGCTTATTGAAGTCTTGGCTGACGTCCTGCGTATCTATCCAGACCGGATTTGCAGCGACTGAATTACTTACGTGCGGGATTCGTTTTTTTTGTTTTTAACAGTTGGCACGTTATCTGCTACCTGCCTTGGTGGAAGTTCGGTTTTTCTTTCCATGACCTCACCACTATCAGGAGAAAACATGTCACGTCGTACTGTTTTGAAAGCAACTGCTGTTGCCGCAATGACCCTGGCCGCTTCTGGCTGGCTCACGCAAGCACAAGCCGCCGATACCATCAAGGTCGGCATTCTGCATTCCCTGTCTGGCACTATGGCGATCTCGGAGACATCGCTCAAAGATGTGGCCCTGATGACGATAGATGAAATCAATGCCAAGGGCGGTGTCATGGGCAAAAAATTGGAAGCGGTGATCGTTGATCCGGCCTCCAACTGGCCGCTGTTTGCAGAAAAAGCCCGCCAACTGGTATCGCAAGACAAGGTATCCGTCGTGTTTGGTTGCTGGACATCGGTGTCGCGTAAATCAGTTTTGCCGGTCTTCAAGGAACTCAATAGCCTGCTGTTTTATCCGGTTCAATATGAAGGTGAAGAGCTGGAGAAAAATGTTTTCTACACTGGCGCTGCACCTAACCAGCAAGCTATTCCAGCGACTGAATACCTGATGTCGAAAGAGGGTGGCGGCGCCAAGCGCTTTGTCTTGCTGGGTACAGATTATGTGTACCCGCGCACCACCAACAAAATCCTGCGCGCCTTCTTGCATAGCAAGGGTGTCAAGGATACTGACATCGATGAGGTCTATACCCCATTTGGCCATTCTGATTACCAGACTATCGTTGCCAATATCAAGAAGTTTGCTGCGGGTGGCAAGACTGCGGTTATCTCTACCATCAATGGTGACTCCAATGTCCCATTCTATAAAGAACTCGGCAATGCTGGCCTGAAGGCGACGGATGTACCTGTTGTCGCCTTCTCTGTTGGCGAAGAAGAGTTGCGCGGTGTCGACACCAAGCCACTGGTCGGCCACCTGGCAGCCTGGAATTACTTTCAGTCTGTGAAAAACCCGGTGAATACTGAATTCATCAAAAAATGGAAAGACTATGCAGTCGCCAAAAAACTGCCTAATGCTGCGACAGTGGTGACCAATGACCCTATGGAAGCGACTTATGTAGGCATGTATATGTGGAAGCAGGCCGTTGAAAAAGCCAAATCCACAGATACTGATAAAGTCATAGCCGCCATGGGTGGGCAAACTTTCAAGGCGCCATCCGGTTTTGAATTGACGATGGATAAAACCAATCATCACCTGCACAAGCCAGTCATGATAGGCGAGATCAAGGCTGACGGTCAGTTCAGCGTCGTCTACAAAACCAAGACACCTATCCGTGCGCAACCATGGAGCCCTTTCATCCCGGGCAATGAAGGGAAGCAAAAGCTGTAATTCAAGGAGTGATATTTAAGGAATGATACAGATACTCAGGGCATATGCATGTTCGCCCTGAGTACTGTTCCGGATTTTCCATCCCTGACCTGGTTGCCTATGATATTTCGTAAAATCTGCGCGGGCATAATCTTGCTCTTGTTCAGCCTGACAGTGCACGCGGCTATTGATGGCAAGCTCTTGCGGGCGCTGGCGGGTGAAGATCCTGATGCACGCATTACCGCCGTCAACTCCATTGCGGCCCTGGGCAATGAAGAGGCTGTGGAAGTATTGACTGCACTCAAAAATGAACAATTGTTTGCCAGGGACGTCGCTGTTTACCTGGTCGATGGTGAGCAGGCAAAAGACCTTAGCACTGGGAAAATGCAAAAACTGCCGGATGATGCAGAAGCAATCACCATCAATAACCGCCTGCGTGCCGCACTCGATAGTGCGCTGTCAGGCCTGAGATTATTTTCACCGGACAAAAATACCCGCCTGGTCGCAGCAACTGCATTGGAAAAAGAAGCAACGCCAGAACAATTGCCCTTGCTGAACAAAGCCTATCTGAAAGAAAATGATAGCGAAATCAAATCCCGTCTGCAAATGTTGATTGCCACCGCCAATTTGCAGGCCAGTGACCCGGTGGTGCGCAAGGCTGCCGTCAAGGCTTTGCTGGATAGCCCCAACCCCAATTTAAAACCTGTGCTGCAAAAAATGCTCGCACAAAATCCTGATGGCAGTTACAACGAAGCCGATGCCAGCATACGTTTGGAAGCCGCCAATACCCTGAATGCCATTGATGGCCGCCTGGCGCGCATGGAATTTTTCGGTAATCTGTTCTATGGAGTATCGCTGGGCAGCGTGCTGTTGCTGGCTGCATTGGGTCTGGCAATCACCTTTGGCCTGATGGGCATCATCAATATGGCGCATGGCGAGTTGCTGATGATAGGTGCTTACACTACCTATGTCTGCCAGATGCTGTTCCGAAAATTCGTGCCTGGTGCTGTGGATGCTTATTTGTTGCTGGCTCTGCCCGCGGCTTTCCTGGTTTCTGCCGCCGTTGGTATTTTGCTGGAAAGAACGGTAATACGCTGGTTATATGGTCGCCCGCTGGAAACCCTGTTGTGCACCTGGGGCATCAGCCTGATTTTGATGCAGGCAGTGCGTTCGATTTTTGGTGCGCAAAATGTCGAGGTTGCGAATCCTTCCTGGATGTCGGGTGGTATCACAGTGCTGGGTTCGCTGGTGCTGTCTTATAACCGCATCATCATTATCTTCTTTGCCTTGTTCGTCGTGCTGGCAGTCTGGCTGATCCTGAACAAGACACGTCTGGGCTTATTCGTACGGGCCGTGACACAAAATCGCCGCATGGCTGATTGCGTAGGTGTGGCAACCGGCAAGATAGACATGCTGACTTTTGGTTTGGGTTCTGGCATTGCAGGTCTGGGGGGAGTGGCCTTGTCGCAATTGGGCAATGTCGGCCCTGACCTGGGGCAAAACTATATCGTCGATTCTTTCATGGTCGTGGTGCTTGGCGGGGTAGGGCAGTTGGCTGGCACCGTGATTGCGGCTTTTGGCCTGGGCGAAGTGAATAAATTTCTGGAGCCAGTAGCAGGTGCTGTCATGGCCAAGATCGTCATCCTGGTATTCATCATCATTTTCATACAACGCAGACCGCAAGGCTTGTTTGCGCTCAAAGGCAGGAGTGTGGAATGAGTGCGACTACGACGATTGCAACAGCAAAGGGGCTGTTTTCCAAGCCTGCATGGACAGGCATATTGGTGTGTGCTGTGATCGCATTATTGCTGCCTATCCTTAACCTGAGTTTTCCCGCTGGCCATGCCCTGCATATTTCCAGCTACACGATAGCTCTGGTTGGCAAGTTCATGTGCTATGCCCTGGCTGCGCTGGCACTTGATCTGGTATGGGGTTATACCGGGATTTTGTCCTTGGGACATGGAGTATTCTTTGCATTGGGTGCCTATACACATGGCATGTATCTGATGCGTGCCATAGGCCGTGACGGTGTTTATCAAAGCAATCTGCCAGACTTCATGGTTTTCCTGGACTGGAAAACCTATCCCTGGTATTGGTCCATGACAGACAGCTTCTGGTATTGCATGGCGCTGGTGGTACTGGTGCCTGGGGTACTGGCTTTTATCTTTGGTTTTTTTGCCTTTCGCTCACGCATCAAAGGTGTGTATTTCTCCATCATCACCCAGGCCATGACGTTTGCCTTCATGCTGCTGTTCTTCCGAAATAATACGGGCTTTGGCGGCAATAATGGCTTTACCGACTTCAAGCGCATTCTGGGTTTTACCATCACTGCGCCCGGTACCAAGGCAGCTTTGTACCTGATTACCTTGCTGATCTTATTGTCGGCTTTGTTCCTGTGTCGCTGGATAGTCACTTCCAAGTTGGGGCGTGTGTTACAGGCTGTACGTGATTCAGAATCGCGGTTGATGTTCATCGGTTACAACCCTTTGTGGTTCAAGCTGTTTGTCTGGACCTTGTCGGCCATAATTTGCGGTATTGCCGGTGCCTTGTATGTGCCTCAGGTTGGCATCATCAACCCGTCTGAAATGTCGCCAGCCAATTCCATAGAAATGGTGATCTGGGCAGCAGTAGGCGGACGCGGTACTTTGCTGGGGCCTATTATTGGTGCCTTTACCGTGAATGGTCTGAAGAGCTGGTTCACTGCCGCTTTCCCTGATTTGTGGCTGTATGCCTTGGGCTTGCTGTTCATACTGGTGACCTTGTTCATGCAGCAGGGCGTATTGGGCCTGGTGAGCAAGTTCAAAAAACAGCGAGAGCTAGCATGACTTCTTATATGATGAGTGGCGTCTTGCGACCAGGGCAGCAGTACGAGGGTGCTACTGGTGACCAGGGCGTGTCTTATGGCCGCATCAAACCGGAAGGTGTGGACACCACCCACGGCGCCATCCTCTATCTGGAAGATATTGTGGTGTCATTTGATGGCTTCAAGGCTATCAATAATCTGAACCTGGATATCTCGGTGGGCGAACTGCGTTGCATCATCGGCCCCAATGGCGCTGGCAAAACCACGATGATGGATGTGATCACTGGTAAAACCAGGCCCACATCTGGCACTGCATTCTTTGGCCAGACCATGGACCTGACGCGCATGAGCGAAGTGGATATTGCCCATGCCGGGATAGGCCGCAAGTTCCAGCGCCCCACGGTCTTTGAGCAACATAGCGTATTTGAGAATCTTGAACTGGCCATGAAAATGGACAAGCGCGTCAAGACCACCCTGTTTGCCCGCTTGAACAGCGAACAAAAAGACAAGATCGCCGCCATCCTGCAATTGATACGCCTGGATGGGCAAGAGCTAAGGCAGGCTGGTTTGCTATCGCATGGTCAAAAGCAGTGGCTGGAGATAGGGATGCTACTCATGCAGGAGCCACAATTGATCTTGCTCGATGAACCAGTGGCTGGCATGTCAGATGCCGAGACTGCACGCACTGCTGAATTGCTCAATGAACTGCGTGGCAAGCATTCCATCATGGTGGTCGAACATGATATGGGTTTCGTCACTGAAATTGCCCAACAGGGCAAAGTCACGGTATTGCATGAGGGATCTGTACTTGCCGAGGGCACAATGGCGCAGGTACAGGCAGATGAGCGCGTGATTGAAGTCTATCTGGGACGTTAATGAAAGCAAAGCATGCTTGAAGTCAAACAACTACATCAGCATTACGGTTCCAGCCACACCTTGCGTGGCATTTCACTGTCACTCAAAAAAGGTGAGTGCATGGCTTTGCTTGGCCGTAATGGTGTCGGCAAGACCAGCTTGCTGAAATGCCTGATGGGCGTTTTGCCTGTTACTGAAGGCACAGTCACTTTTGAAGGTCGCGACATCAACAAGCTCTCTCCACATGACAGAGCCAGGGCCGGGATAGCTTATGTGCCACAAGGCCGCGAGATTTTTGCCCGTCTTACGGTGGAAGAAAACCTGCTCATGGGCATGGCCAGCCTGCCAGCACGCAAGGCAGGTAAAATCAAGGATGAGGTATATCAGCTTTTTCCCGTATTGAAAGAAATGTTGCACAGGCGAGGTGGTGATCTATCTGGCGGCCAGCAACAGCAACTCGCCATTGCCCGCGCCTTATTGGCTGAACCCAAGCTCATCATCCTGGATGAACCTACTGAGGGCATACAACCATCCATCATAAAGGACATAGGTCGCGTCATCCGCCTGCTGCGTGAGCGAGGTGATATCGGCATCTTGCTGTGCGAGCAGTATTTCGATTTCGCCCGTGAGCTGGCAGATCATTTTGTTGTGCTGTCGCGCGGTGAAGTGGTGGCCTATGGCGGCCAGGAATTGATGGATGGTGATGACGTCAAGCGGCATCTGGCGGTATAGTGCTGTCTTTACCTTTCGCTAGCTGAATATGGATGTCTGCAGTCCGGCACTACCTTCAAGTATCACAAAATCACACTGGCAAGCCAGTCTGCAACTGGGCTTTAGCAAGGATGGCGATATTACGCGTCTGACAGAACGTAAGCACAATGGCCCCTTGCGCGTGCAAAAACCGTTGTATCCTGAAGGCGATGAAATTTGCCATGCCATCGTCATCCATCCCCCAGGTGGGGTAGTCGGTGGCGATCAGTTAAAGATAGATGTCAAACTGGCTGCTGACACGCATGCGCTGGTAACCACACCAGGCGCGGCAAAATGGTATCGCAGTAATGGCTACATATCCGCACAACATATCAATCTGAAAATTGATGCAGGTGCCAGGCTGGAATGGCTGCCGCAAGAAACCATCTTTTTTGACGATGCCTGTGTCGATTTGCACCAGACCATACACCTGGCGGCAGACGCGAGGCTGATTGCTGCTGATATTTTCTGTTTTGGCCGCACTGCCTCTGGCGAAACCTATGACAGCGGCAGGATCAAGCAGCATTGCAGCATCTATCGTGAAGACAAGATGATCTGGCATGAACAGGGCAGTTTGCAAGGTGGCAGCCCTGCCATGCAAAGCCCGCTGGGTTTGAATGGTAAATCAGTGTCGGCGATGGTACTGGCTTCTGGTGCCATGCTGTCTGGCGAACAATTGCAGACTTTGCGTGAACAAACATCGGCCTTTTTGTCTGAGCGTGAAGCGGATGCCCTGTGCGGTGTCACGCAAATGAAGTCTGTCGTTGTTGCGCGTTACCTGGGCAACTCCAGCGAAGTTGCCCGCTTTTGGATGCAATTGGTGTGGCAGCATTTACGCTCTGTCGTGATTGGGTGTGATGCCAAAATTCCGCGCATCTGGAACACTTGATTCGTAGCCAGCATTACGCTTGATGCAACCCAGACCTGCCAGACTGGAGCGAACTGCCACATCCAGCGGTGTGCGTGGCTCTTCACCCAAAAAGTCTACCAAAGCCTGGTTCGACATTTTGACTTCCGTACGCCACAGGTAGCGCATCTCCAGCATTTCCTTGAAGGTTTGCTGGAAAGGTGCCAGCAGAGCGAACACCGGCCATGGGAACCAGCTTGCCTTCAATGTCGGCTGGGCAGTGACGCGGCCAATTGCGGCGACCATTTGCTTGCCGTCATGATCCCAGTGGCCTTCCATATGGAAGCGGGCGAAATTACCGAGTTCTTTTTCACGCTCCAGCAAACGCACCATGGTTTCCGCCACGTCAGGCAAGTATGCCCATTGATGACCAACGCCAGCACTGCCAGGGTAGCGCACTACACTCACAGGCTTGCCTGGTGTTACCAGACCTTGTGAAAACCAGTTGTTGGCAGCTTTGGGGCCAAAGAAATCACCAGCCCTGACGATGAGGGATTTGATACCCTTGCTGGCAGCCAGACGCAGGCGGTGTTCCAGCTCTACCCGGATTTTCCCTTTCTTGGTGATGGGGAACTGTGACGCGTTTTCTGCAATCAGCGGGAAGGCATCGGGGCCGTAGTTATAAACAGTGCCTGGCAGCAGTATGCGTGCACCACTGGCCTGGGCTGCTGCGATGGTGTTGTCTATCATAGGCAGCACCAGTTTTTCCCAGTCGCGGTATCCAGGTGGGTTGACTGCGTGGACGATGACAGATTTTCCGGCTGCAGCTTGCACCACATCGTCTTGCACCATGACATCACCTTTCATCCAGATATGTGCTGCCGTTTTATCTTTCACTTGATCAGGGTTGCGGTGCAGGGTAGTGACCTGCCAGCCGCGCTGCATCAGCAAGCGCGCCACTTCACCACCTACGCCACCAGTTGCACCCAATACGAGGGCTTGCTTGTTGGCTTGCATATTAGTCTGTGTATTGTTTTGTACTTGCTGATTCATGTTGATTCTCCTTTAATGGGGTAGTTGATGTAGCCATTGTGTATCTTTGCCAAGCTATATACAATTCTCTAAAACTGCATAGGTGATATACATTTCTGTATGGATGACAAAAATATCCACTGGGACTACTACCGTACCGCCCTGGCGGTGCTGGAAGAAGGCTCGTTATCAGGCGCTGCCCGTGCCCTGGGTTTGACGCAGCCTACAGTAGGGCGGCATATCGAGGCATTGGAGCAGGCCTTGGGCACGAGTTTGTTTGTGCGCAATCAATCTGGTCTGTCACCGACCATTGCCGCGCTGGCAATGAAACCTTATGCAGAAAGCTTGCGGGCAACTGAAAGTGCCTTGCTGCGCAGCGTGTCAGCAGAAGCAAATGAGGTAAGAGGCACCGTGCGTGTTACCGCATCAGAAGTCATGGGGGTAGAGATATTGCCAGGCATGCTGGCAGGTTTGCGGCAAGGCTATCCTGAACTGAGCATAGAATTACAGATATCCAACCACACCCAGGATTTGCTCAAACGTGATGCAGACATTGCCATACGCAATACCGAGCCCTTGCAGGATGCATTGATTGCGCGTCGTACCGGGATAATCAGTCTCGGCTTTTTTGCTCATGCAGATTATCTGACTCGCCACGGTATGCCCGCTGACATGGACGCGTTGAAAGACCACAGCCTGATAGGCTTTGACCGGGAATTTCCCTATATCAGGGCTTTGCAAAAACGCTATCCACAAATACAGCGCGCGGCCTTTGCCTTGCGTGCGGATAGTGATCTGGTGCAGTTTTCCGCCATACGCAAAGGCTATGGCATAGGTATTTGCCAGCTTGGCTTGGCCCAGCAGCATACTCATCTGCAACGCGTGCTGGCAGATGAATTTCAAATTGACTTTCCAGTATGGGTAGTCATGCACGAAGATTTACGGTCCAGCCAGCGTTACCGGGTTACCTTTGATCATCTGGTCAAGGAGCTACAGGCATTGCTGCAAAAGGCGTAATCTACTAGGCCTTGACAAGTAAATGTGGGTGCTGGGCAGATAATTCCTGCCATGCATCAAAGCCTCCCGCAAAAGGCCTGACATCTTTAAAACCCAACTGTCTCAGCGTATGGGCAGCGTGTACAGCACCTGCATCGCCAGGGCAAGCGCATATGGTGATGATCATTTCATGCAGTGGCCATTGTTGGGCAGCATTGCCAACCTGCTTGACCTCGCTGACCATGGCATGGGGTATGGTGCCAGTTTCTGCAATCAACGCCGGGCTGCGCAAATCGATGATATGGGGCAGGGTACTGGTTTTCAATGTATCCGACATTTCGGTTGCGCTGAAGTGAGGAATGGACGCGAGCTTTTCAAAGCGTTTCTTTTGCCAGAATTTCCAGGCCAGCCAGCTCAATACCAGGCCAATGAAGATGGCCGCGATACGTATGCCCTGTGCCGACAAAAATACCAGGCCAGCTTCAATTTGCGCCTGCAAGGCAAAACCGGCCAACAGAGCCAAGCCCGCCCATAAAGCGGCACCTGCAGCAGAAGCCAGCATGAATGATGTACGCGGCATACCCAAAGCACCGGCTACCGGCGGTGCCACGGTAGAAAAGCCGGGGATGAATTTGCCTACCACCAGCGACCAAACACCCCAGCGATGAAACCTTGCTTCTGTCTGATTCACACAAGAACCAGGGTTGATTGACATCTTGCATAAAAACTTCAGCACGCTGTAGCCAAATTTCTTGCCAGCCTGATACCAGATCAGGTCGGCAATCAGCGAAGCGCCTACTGCTGCCATCAACAAAACCAGCAATTGCCCGGACTGTGTGGCCTGGCTGGCATTGAACATCATGGTCGGTACTGCTGGCACAGGCAAGCCCAGTTGCTGCAACAGGACGTTGACAAACACCATCAAACTATCGTTTTGGCGAAAAAAATCTGTCAGCCAGCCTTGTTGCATATGCAATTCCATTAATAATCATGCAGTGAACAGGCACAGAGCGGGAAATGTAAAATCCGTCTATGTTTATGCCTGAGTGAACCCCTATTGTAGGGCATTGCGAGGCTTTGCATATCATACGTATGATGCCTGTTGCAAACTGAGCAGCCGCTTTCCAACTGTATCCGAGGTTCCCAGATCAGGCGGCCAGTCCATGTGCTGATGATCCGGCCCTGGCAAGCAATTCTGCATATCTGGCTGGGTCTACATTCGAGCCGCAAACAATTACAGCCACACGTTTACCTGCAAGTCTTTGACGCAATGGGCCAAACAAGCCTGCTGTGGCAACCGCGGCAGCAGGTTCAGCCACCAGCTTGACGTCGTGATACAAGTCCGACATGGCTGTACAGATTTCATCGTCACTGACCCTGACAATCTCGTCCACAAAGCGCTGGCATACCCTGAAACTATATTCCATTGCATAAGGCGCGCACAGGCTGTCGGCTATGCTGTCGACTTCCTTTAACTTCTCTGGCTGACCAGACTGGAAACTGCGGTACATGGCATCTGCGCCATAGGGTTCAACTCCATAGACGGCACAATGCGGTGCCAGTTGTTTGACGGCAGAAGCAATGCCACCACATAAACCGCCACCACCGATAGGTACGATCACGGCATCCAGTTGCACCACTTGCTGCATCAGTTCCAGCCCCACCGTCGCTGTACCCAGTGCAGTCAACGGGCCGTCATAAGGATGGATCATGGTGCGCTGTTCTTCTCCAACGATATGCTGACCCAGGGCGAATGCCTTATGCATGTCCGCTTCCAGTATCACTTCAGCACCATCTTGTCGGCAAGCCTTGATACGGGTAGGGCTGGCGTGACGTGGCAACACCACTTTGCAAGAGACGCCCGCCAGTTTGGCCGCATAGGCCACTGCCATCGCATGATTGCCTGCACTGACAGCGACCACGCCACGCTCACGCGCATCTGCATCCAGCGCAGATATGCAATTCAAAGCCCCGCGCAGTTTGAACGTGCCGGTTTTTTGGAACAATTCCAGCTTGAGCCAGACTTCAGTATCAGGCTCCAGCTTGTCCAGCGCAGATCCGGTTTGCCAGTGCCAGACAGGGGTATGCAAAACTTGCTGCGATAATCTGGCAGCAGTCTTGCGGATATCTGCCAGTGAGGGATAAGGAAAATCTGCATTTAATAAGGTGGATGACAAGGACGTAGGGGCGTGCAAAGGCCTGTCTGTGGCGACATGGGACATAAAAACTCCAGAATAAAAACCAGCAGAAAAAATCAGAAAGAGTGTGAGCGCAATAGTGATAGCAATAGCGCTCAGGACATCAGAATAGGATGAGCTGAAGGGCCGCCAGGCATCGGCATACGCCGTAGCTTAACGACCCGGAATAATTCGAATAATGGAAATGTCGCAGACGGAAACAGCAGGCAGCGCAATTGCATGCACGACAGCAGACGCGGCATTAATTGCGCATAAGTTCGTGTTCAGCAGGGGATGAGTAATTGCGTGCATGGAAAAACTATAACCAATCCCGGCAGCAATGGCAAGCAAACTTTAAAAAAGAGTGGCAGGGCAGGTCGGGAGTCCTGGCCCTGTCCACTCACAAGCCCTGCAAAAAACGACCCGGTGGGCCAGAGGGATCAGGGTTTCTTTTCTTCGCGTTTTTCTACAACGATTCTCGGTGTCGCAGGTATTTCTTTCACCGTATACCCTTCAGGCACACCAAATAAATTCGCCGCCGGTTCAGTGCGTTTCAAATTATTCAGCTTGTAATTCCATTCACCTGTACGTGGGTCCGTCTGTTTTGCATAGACGGTCATTTGCAGTTCTGGTGAATACCAGCTTTCTGAAGTGACGGTAATCGGATTTTTATTGCCGACTTCACCAGCAGGGATTTGGTAGGAGCGCATTTTTCCTTCTGCGCGTACCCCATCAATATCACGGCTACCCAAGTCTTTGGTATTGCCTTTGGCTGTCCAGCGATTGTCTACGAATGCCATCGACATGGGGCTCAGGGCCATGAGGCTGGTGAAATTGCCTGACGTAGAACTCAGACTGGTATGCAGTGCGGGCATGTCGCTGGCGTTGCCAGCACGGATGACTCTGACCTGAACTTCTTCGCGCACATCTTTGTTGCCTTCTGCCTTGTCGCCGCTGGTTTTGCGTTCTATACGCTTGACGATGACTTCGTCACCATTGCGCTGTGTTTCTACGCTGACTGTTTTGCCTTCCTGTTTCAGCTTGTCCAGCTTTTCTTTGGCTGCATCAAGCTTCTCTCTGGCACTCGCCATTTTTTCATCCAGGTCTTTACCCATATGCATTTTTGTTGCTGTCTTTTTTTCTGGCATGAGTATGTAGCGCAGGTTTTCAACCGGATCAACGATGACGATGTGCTGAACATTGCCCTTGCTATCGCGCATCTCCTGACGGGTGCGGCCAGCTGCATCCCTGTAGTTCAGGCTGGTGGTTTTGTTGCTGATCTGGTTGCCATCGGCCAGGGTCTGGGTTTTCTCGGTGACAATTTCTGCGCTGTATGGCGCATTTTTTATTGGCCGGATACTATGCATGCCTTGCATGCTGACAAATGCCTGGCTCATGGCGTCGGACACGATTTTGCTGATGTTTTTTGAGTCGGGTATGTCTGCCAGTGCCAGCATTGGTGGCATAGGTGACATTGAGGGCATCGGTGGCATGGGCGGCAGCGGTGGTACTGCAGGCACTTGTATGATTTCCACGTGGCGACGCACAGGTTTTTCTTCGGCTGGGTTTGCAGTGTCACCGTCTGTATTATTGGCATGTGCCATTGCCCAGGCAGAGCTTAACAATATGAAGAGTGGCAGTTTGGTTTTCATGATGCGTCCTTTTCTGTGTGTCATTTTTGTCTTTCTATGCTGCTTTGTTATTGAGTAGCTTATTGCTTATTTCAGGAGTCGCATGGCTAATGGCTCACCATCGGCAGCGACCAGCATTTGTGCCTGCACCATGTCACCGGCTATTTCCGGAGATACTGGCATGCCCAGGCTGGCGAGCCAGGCAGCCGGGACTTCTGCTTCCAGCATGCTTGGCGTTTCGTTATTGAGGCGCTCCAGCGGTACCAGGGCGACGAAAGGAGGAAGCTCTGTAGTTGAAACAGTGGTACTGTCCGGCGTCAATTGATGCTGCGATACTGGAAACACGACCGTCAGCATGACCAGACCAAGGCTGCCACTCAGCGTCAACAAACCTGCCAGCCACGGGCGCAGGCGTTTGCTGCGTGCCTGCTTTTTATCCTTGGCCTGTTGTTTGGCAAAAGCTTGCAATAAAGTCTGCTCTATAGCCATTGGCGTATTCAGCTCCTGCAAATCTTTGCGCAAAAGGCTGAACTGCTGATCCAGCAAGGCATCTCCATTGCTGGCGTCCTGTGGGGTATTCATAAGGTCTTTCATCTTTGTGTTCCGGTTTTTGTCGCTGCGTCGGGTCGCCAGCCCAGTCTTTCGCTGTATTGCAGTATCGCTGCCCGCGCCCGTGACAGGCGAGAGCGAACTGTTCCTATATCTATGTCGCAAATCACGGCTATCTCTGCGTACGACAGTTCCTGCAATTCATACAAAATAATCACGTCACGATAATGAGGGCGCAGTACCGAGACTGCCTGCCGCACATGTTCAGTCATTTGCTGATGGAAGATGACATCCGCCGGTTCTGTCGTTTCACTCATCAAAACTTCTTCCCCATCTTCTTCGCTATAACCTGGTAATGGCTGGTGGCGGCGTTCTGCCTGGTCCTGTTTCAGCAATAAATTCCTTGCTACGCCAAACAGAAAATTCTGCAAACTGCCCAGGCCCGCGTCATAACGGTAAGACTTGCTCAGCAATCCAATGAAAACATCTTGCACCACGTCCGCTGCCAGTGCACTTTGGCCACATCGCATCAGAGCATATCGGTAGATAGGTCCCTGGTGGCGCTGGTACAGGCGTTGAAATGCAGCAACATCACCGTCGCGCATTTGTGTCAGCAAGCTGGAATCTGTCTCTTTGTTATCCACGTTTATTTGTTGGCTGTTTTAAGGTATTACTCCCAGGGGCATCAAAAGTTCCAAATATTTTCGCGCTATCTGCATTTGCATGAAATGCACTAACTTGGTGAGGTCTTGCCTTTGTTTGGTGCGCATTCCGGTAATCCAGGTTATTTGCCCTTGGTTCGAAACTTGCTGTGTTGCTTTTTATAATGTTTTTAGAGGGCTGGCCTGTCACCTTAGTGGACTTGCTTGTTATTTTATAAATGGCGATAAATAATAAGTTTGGTGATAGTGCAGACAATAAGCGAAAGAAGATATGGATCTGACACCCAGAGAAAAAGATAAGTTGCTGATTTTTACCGCTGCCTTGCTGGCAGAAAGACGCAAGGCGCGCGGCCTGAAGCTGAATTACCCGGAAGCAGTCGCCCTGATCACCGCCGCCATCATGGAAGGTGCACGCGATGGCAGGACGGTGGCTGAACTGATGTCGGAAGGTGCGCAAATACTCAGCCGTGCCGATGTCATGGAAGGTGTGCCGGAAATGATTCCTGATATCCAGGTCGAAGCGACTTTTCCGGACGGCAGCAAGCTGGTTACCGTTCACAACCCCATTCCTTAGGAGAAAACCATGATACCAGGCGAAATCCTGATAGAGGATGGGGACATAGAACTGAATGTGGGTCGTGCAGTCGTCAGCATTACTGTGGCCAATAGCGGTGACAGGCCGATACAGGTAGGCTCACATTTTCATTTTTTTGAAACCAATCCGTCCCTGCAATTTGAGCGCCAGCTTGCTTATGGCATGCGTCTCAATATTGCCGCTGGCACTGCCATACGCTTTGAACCGGGGCAGCAACGCAGTATAGAGCTGGTGGCCCTGGCGGGTGACAGGAAAGTCTATGGTTTCAGCGGTAAAGTCATGGGGGCGCTATGAAAATTTCACGTCATGCCTATGCTGAAATGTTCGGGCCAACTACGGGTGACCGCATCCGTCTGGCAGATACCAATCTATTCATAGAAATCGAGAAAGACTTTGCCATCTATGGTGAAGAGGTGAAATTTGGTGGTGGCAAGGTGATACGCGATGGCATGGGCCAGTCGCAAAGGCCGCATGCAGAAGTCATGGATACGGTCATCACCAATGCGGTCATTATTGATCACTGGGGTATCGTCAAAGCAGATATTGGCATTAAAAATGGTTTGATTGCCTGCATAGGCAAGGCTGGCAATCCTGACATACAGTCCGGCGTTGACATGGCAATTGGCGGCGCGACCGAGATCATTGCCGGTGAGGGCAAGATCGTGACCGCTGGTGGCATCGATTCGCATATCCACTTCATTTGTCCGCAGCAGATTGAAGAAGCATTGATGAGCGGCGTTACCACCATGCTGGGTGGCGGCACCGGCCCGGCAACCGGGACGGCGGCAACCACCTGTACTCCTGGCCCCTGGCATTTGCATTCCATGCTGATGGCGGCAGATGCTTTTCCCATGAACCTGGGTTTTATGGGCAAGGGCAATGTCAGCCTGCCTTTACCGCTGGAAGAGCAGATCAGAGCAGGTGCCATAGGCTTGAAGCTGCATGAAGACTGGGGCACGACACCACAAGCCATCGATAACTGCCTTACCGTGGCAGACGCTATGGATGTGCAGGTTGCCATTCATAGCGATACGCTCAACGAAGGTGGTTTCCTGGAGCACACCCTGGCCGCATTCAAGGACAGGACTATCCACACCTTCCATACCGAAGGTGCAGGTGGTGGCCATGCGCCGGATATTATTGCGGCGGTGGGCGAGGCGAATGTACTGCCATCATCCACCAATCCTACCCGGCCTTACACCGTCAATACTCTGGATGAGCATCTCGACATGCTCATGGTCTGCCACCATCTTGACCCGGCGATTGCAGAGGATATCGCCTTTGCCGAGTCACGCATACGACGCGAAACCATAGCTGCTGAAGATATTTTGCATGACATTGGTGCCATCTCCATGATGTCTTCCGATTCCCAGGCCATGGGTCGCGTAGGCGAAGTCATCATGCGCACTTGGCAAACTGCAGACAAGATGAAGCAACAGCGCGGCTCGCTGGCAGAAGACAATGCGCGTCACGATAACTTCCGTGTCAAACGCTATATCGCCAAATACACGATCAACCCGGCGCTGACCCATGGCATCGCCCATGCAGTTGGCTCACTGGAAGTAGGGAAGATTGCCGACATCGTCTTGTGGAAGCCGGCATTCTTCGGTGTTAAGCCATCAATGATCATCAAGGGCGGCATGATCGCCGCTGCCCAGATGGGTGACCCGAATGCATCGATACCAACGCCACAACCTGTGCATTACCGCATGATGTTTGGAGCCTTTGGTGGTGGGCTGAAAAAGTCATTTACCTTTGTCTCGCAGGCGGGGCTGGATGCCGGTCTGGCAGAACAACTGAAGCTGAACAAGACCCTGATCGCTGTCAAGAACACGCGCCAGATTCGTAAGAAGGACATGATACACAATAGCCTGACGCCGAAAATGGAAGTCGATTCCGAAACCTATGAAGTCCGTGCCAATGGTGAATTGCTGGTGTGTGAGCCGGCAAAAATCCTGCCCATGGCCCAACGTTATTTTTTATTTTAAACAATGCTGACATTACAAACAAAGATAGCGACTGCAGACAGCATCGCCGGGCAACTGGTCTTGCCGTATGAATTACGTGAAAAAAGCCGTTTGCGTGCCACCCTTGCCAGCGGCGAAGATGTAGCAGTATTCACCGTGCGTGGTACCGTCATGCGCCATGGTGACCTTATGCTGGGCAATGATGGCCGTGTGGTTGAAGTTATTGCTGCTGCTGAACCAACCTATAAAGTGGAATGTGATACTGCTTTTAACTTATTGCGCTGTGCCTTCCACCTTGGTAACCGGCATACCCAGGCGCAGGTCGGCGACGGCTTCTTGCGCATACGCAAAGACCCGGTGCTAAAGGAAATGTTGCAGGGATTGGGTGCACTCGTCACCGAAGAACAGGCCAGCTTCGAGCCGGAATCAGGTGCTTATGGTGGTGGCCATCATCATGGCGGGGATGACGGGCATCCGCATAATCCACTGGCACCTATACCTTTGCGCCAGCGCATACACCGTCCTTCAGACAACAAGGCTTGAGCATGCAATCTGCGGCCTTACTCCATCTCCTGCAACTGGCCAGCCCGTCTTTGCCTATCGGCGCCTATAGCTATTCGCAAGGGATGGAAGCGGCGATAGAAAAAGGCCTGGTACGTAACGAAGCCACAGCCAGGGAATGGATCATCAATTGCCTGCATGAGGTGGTGGCCCGTTTTGAGGCGCCGGTACTGTGGCGCTTGTTACAGGCTTTTGAGAGCAGGAACCTGACTGCTGTATCGCACTGGACCAGCTTGTTCATTGCCGCCAGGGACACGGCAGAATTTCGGGCGGAGAGCATACAAATGGGTTATTCGCTGGGCAAGCTGGTGAGCGACTTGAAGATTGCTGATGCTGAGCTACTGGCAATTTTACTGGCACAACACGAATTGCCTTTGCCCACGGCCATGGCTGCTGCTGCAGTTGCCTTGCAGGTGCCGCCGGAGTCAGTTTTGCTGGGCATGCTGTTTTCATGGGCAGAGAATCAGGTGCTGGTAGGCGTGAAATCCATCCCCTTGGGCCAGGTTTCAGGACAACGCTTGCTGCTATCGCTGCGACCCGAGCTGGAAAAAGCAGCAAGGCTGGCGCAAGAACTGGAAGACGATCAATTATCGAACTGGGCCCCAGGCTTGTCTTTGCTTTCCATGCAGCATGAGGTGCAGTACAGCCGTTTGTACAGATCATAAAAATTAAAAACAGGAAACGAATAGATGAACACCCAAAATTTAAGCTTGCCAGAACCAAATCCCTTACGCGTAGGCATAGGTGGCCCTGTCGGTTCCGGTAAAACTGCATTGTGCGAAATGCTATGCAAAAGTATGCGCGACCAGTATGAAATGGCAGTTATCACCAATGACATCTACACCAAGGAAGACATGGAAATCCTGCTGCGTGCCGATGCCTTGCCTGCCGAGCGTTTGATGGGAGTGGAAACCGGTGGCTGTCCGCACACAGCCATACGCGAAGATGCCTCCATCAATCTGGAAGCGATAGCCCGCATGAGCGCAGATTTTCCTGATCTTGATTTGATTTTGGTGGAATCCGGTGGCGACAACTTGGCTGCGACCTTCAGCCCGGAACTGTCTGACCTGACCATCTACGTCATCGATGTGGCCGGTGGTGAAAAAATCCCGCGCAAGGGAGGGCCTGGTATTACCCGCTCTGATCTGCTGATCATCAATAAAACCGATCTGGCACCGCACGTAGGGGCTAATCTCGACATCATGGCACAAGATGCCAAGCGTATGCGTGGCGAACGCCCCTTTGTATTTACCAATTTGCGTACTGGTGACGGGCTGGAAGCAGTCGTCAGCTTCATTCGCCAGCAAGGCATGCTGGATGAAGTCAAAAACTAATTTTCAATCTGGAGATCAATATGAAACTGAATAAATTGCGCTGTCTGTATGTGGTTGCGGCCCTGGGCTGCGCCATGATTTCATTGCCAGCCTTGGCGCATGATAGTGTGCTGCATTCTGTGAATGCTTTGCAGGACGGCTTTCTCCATCCATTCACTGGATTTGACCATATGTTGGCCATGCTGGCCGTAGGTATCTGGGCGGCGCAACAAAAACATGCACGAGCCTGGCAGATACCGGCCAGTTTTCCCTTGATGATGGTCGTTGGCGGTACACTGGCCCTTGCCGGAATAGCCTTGCCGGGCGTGGAGCACGGTATTGCAGCCTCGGTGCTTATCCTTGGTTTGTTGATCAGTTTTGCGGTCAAGCTGCCTGTTAGTGCAGGAATGGCTTTAGTGTCCATATTTGCAGTGGCGCATGGCTATGCCCATGGGCAGGAAATGCCAGTGAATGAATCTGCCGTGTTGTATGGTGCCGGTTTCGTGCTGGCGACGGCCCTGATTCATGCTGCGGGCTGGTTTGCCAGCAACGCAGCTCAAAAGATGCTGACCAGCACATTGCCACGCTACGCAGGAGTGATGATCACTGTGGCAGGTGCTTTTTTCCTTTCTGCTCTTGCCTGATACGCATTATTAGTTAATTAAATTTCATCTGCCAGGCAAGGAGAGACGTTTCTCCTTGCCTGCTGCGCCTTGCTGGCTCCGGCTTACCCTTGTCGCACAGTAATAATCGACTGTGCCGATTTCGTCTTTCAAAATGCATACAAACATCAAGACTGGGCCTCTTTGCGGGCTTACACTTTGTCATGTTCGAATCTGGCAGCGCGTGAAATAAGTTTGCAAATAGCTTATATTTACTGTGATCGATTTCTTCGCGATTTGTCAGCATCAGGTTCTTTGATTGATTTTCAAAAATTGACCGGTTTTATCCGGAGACAAGGCAAATATCATGTGGCAAGGCGTCATTCCCGCAGTTACAACAAAATTCAACCAGGACGATACGCTGGACTTCAAGGAAATGGAGCGCTGTTTCCGTTATTTGATGGATGCCGGTTGTGATGGTCTGATCGCTTGTGGTTCTTTGGGTGAAGGCCCTTTGTTATCCCATGCCGAACGTATCGATGTGCTGAAATTGACGAAAGAAGTAACAGGTAACAAGCCTGCCATTTTGACCGTCGCCGAGGCAGCCACACGTGATGCCTGTGCCCTGGCAGAAAAAGCCGCCAAAGCTGGCGCTGATGGCTTGATGGTTGTCCCTAGCACCATCTATCACACCAATCATCGTGAGACTGTAGCAACCCTGCGCAGCATCGCCGCTGCCGGTGATTTACCTGTCATGATTTACTCCAACCGTCTGGCTTATCGCGTTGATGTGACGACAGACATGCTGGAAGAACTGGCTGATGATGCCCGTTTTGTAGCAGTAAAAGAATCTTCCGATGATATCCGTCGCACTACAGAAATCATTAACCGCCTGGGTAGCCGTTATGACTTGTTCACTGGTGTAGATAACCTGGCTTTTGAAGCCTTGACTGCTGGTGCAACTGGCTGGGTAGCTGGCCTGGTTGTGGCATTCCCGCATGAGACAGTCGCCATTTACCGTCTCATCAAGGCTGGCCGTTATAACGAGGCGCTGGATATCTACCGCTGGTTCCGTCCTTTGCTGGACCTGGATGTGTCCACTTATCTGGTGCAAAACATCAAATTGGTAGAAACACTGGCTATCGATTCCAATGACCGCGTGCGCGCCCCGCGTCTGCCGCTGGAAGGTGCTCTGCGCACCCGTGTAGAGCAAGTGGTCAGCGCTTCCCTCGCCAATCGTCCGGTTTTGCCAACGTTTAACTGATCGTTTGTTTTAGTGAATGTGATGGCGCAGGAAGCATGCCTATGAAGACAACAGTGTGTGTCATTGGTGCTGGCATAGTCGGCACTACCTGCGCCTTGAAAATGCAGGAAGAGGGCTATCAGGTTAGTTTGATTGATGCGGCTTCTCCCGGTTGTGGGGTAACCGCTGTAGGTATGGGACATCTGGTTGCTCTGGATGAAAGCGAGCAGGAGCTGGACTTGTGCCTGCTTTCTTTGCGCATGTGGAAAGACTTCTTCACTGAATTTCCTGGTATAGGAGAAGTCAGCCAGTGTGGCACCTTATGGGTGGCAGAGAACGAAGACCAGCTTTCGGAGGCGCATCATCGTGCGCAAGCAATGAATGCGCGGCTATGGCGTGCAGAAGCCTTGACTGGTGAACAGGTGCAAAAACTGGAACCTGCTTTACGCCCTGGTCTTGCTGGTGGTGTCAGAGTCTTTGGCGACAGTGTGGTGTACCCACCCAAGCTGGCGCATTTCATGGCTCAGCTTTTGGTCAAGCGTGGTGGCAATGTAATTCTGGGCAAGCGAGTTGCGCAGCTAGCGGCAAACCAGTTGATTTTTGCTGATGGCAGCAAGCTGACTGCAGATATCATCATCGTCGCTGCAGGCCTCGAAGTAGCTAAACTCTTGCCTGAAATTGCCGTGTTTGGCCGCAAAGGTCATCTGGCGATTACTGATCGTTACCCTGGTCGTCTTTCACATCAGATTGTCAGCATGAATTATGGACAGGCCACAGTCTCAGCCGATGCACTGGCCGTGGCTGCCAATGTGCAACCACGTAGTAACGGACAATGGCTGATCGGTTCTTGCAGACAGGATCAGCAGACAGATAATGGCCTGGATCCCAAGGCTCTGGGAGCAGTATTGCAATCTGCCATGACGCTATTACCTTGCTTGGCCGACATGCAAATCATACGCGCCTGGGCAGGCATGCGTCCGGCATCACCTGATGGTCATCCCATTATCGGGCCTCATCCTGAACTGGCTGGCGTCTGGCTGGCAGCTGGGCATGAAGGCCTGGGTGTGACGACGGCCATGGCGACAGCAAAAATGCTGGCAGATCAGATTGCCGGACGGGCAGGAGAAATAGATTATCAACATTATTCGCCTGAACGTTTTTTCCTTGCGCAGGAGCTGAAATATGCGTGAACACGATCCGGGCAAAGAAGTAATTGCAAAAATCTGGATTAATGGCTCTCCCTTTGAGGCGACGACGGACATGAGTGTGGCTGCGGCCCTGATGCGGTATGACAATATGCAGACACGTCAGTCGGTTTCTGGCCAGCCGCGCTTTGCTGTTTGCGGCATGGGCGTGTGCCAGGAATGCCGGGTACGTATCAATGGTCAGCCGCATAAACTGGCTTGCCAGGAATACTGTCGCTCAGGCATGGTGATTAATACTGAAACCGCTGGTTTGGGAGTCTGACGATGGTATCAGCGATCTTACCGTTTTCCACGGATGTTCTTATCATAGGCGCTGGCCCGGCAGGCCTGGCAGCGGCGCTGGCCGCCGCTGAACTATCATCCATCGTCACTGTGATCGATGAAAACCCCGCGCCTGGCGGGCAAATCTGGCGCGGTGGTCCAGGCGCATGGCGTGACGGGCGGGCGCATGATTTGTGGCAGGCGCTGGCAAATTGCCTGAATGTACGCATGGTGTATGGCGTGCGTATTGTTGCTGCCTCTGCTGAGAAAGAGTTTCTGCTGGAGACAGCAGACGGGGCGCAGAAATTAAAATGGAATAAGTTGATTATTTGTAGCGGCGCCCGTGAGTTGCTCTTGCCTTTCCCCGGCTGGACTTTACCTGGTGTGACTGGTGCTGGTGGCTTGCAAGCCTTGATCAAGGGCGGCATGCCAGTGGAAGGTAAGCGCGTGGCCGTTGCTGGTAGTGGGCCTTTGCTGCTGGCAGTGGCAGAAACGGTGATACGTGCCGGTGGTCACGTAGTCAGTATCATCGAAACAAAAACAAGCGAACACTTGATACAGTTTTTCTTAGCCTTGCTTAAGTCGCATCGCGGCAAGCTGCTACAGTCGCTGAAGTTGTTTTGGCAACTCAAGAGTGTACGTTATCGACACAATGCCAGGGTGATCAAGGCACATGGCGAGCAACGCCTGCTCGGCATCAGTCTGCAGCATGGCGACAAGAAAATTGACTTGAGTTGTGATTTACTTGCCTGCGGTTTTGGCTTGTTACCCAATCTGGAAATCGGCACCGTGATGGGATGCGAAATCAGGGATGGCAGTATCGTGGTTGATATCAACCAGGCCAGTACGCGTGCCGATGTCTGGGTGGCGGGCGAGGCTTGCGGTATAGGCGGTGTTGACAAGGCTTTGGCAGAAGGGCACATTGCCGGTTTGGCTGCGATTGGGCAGGCGGCTGAACAAGATGATATTGCGCGCCGGGCCCATGCCAGGCAATTTGCGGATTTACTCAAGCAGAGTTTTGCCACAGATGACAGCCTGCGCAAGTTATGCAAGTCAGATACGCTGGTATGCCGCTGTGAAGATGTCAGTGCCAGGCAATTGCGCGAACATGGTGACTGGCGTACCGCAAAGCTGATGACCAGGGCAGGGATGGGCGCCTGTCAGGGGCGTATTTGTGGTGCAGCCTGCCAGTTCATGTTTGGCTGGGAGGCTCCGGGGCTGAGACAACCGGTTTTCCCGACAAAAACCTCAACTCTCGCTGCACTGAGTGGTACGGCGGGTAATGTTGATCAATAAGCTTGAACAATACGCTTGAAAAGCAAGACTGAACAACAAGATTGAAAAAATAAGGAAGAATAAAGATGAAACAACTGTATATCAATGGTAGCTGGCATGACGGCGCAAACGTAACTGTCACACGCAGTCCCTCTGATTTGAGTGAGGTAGTTGGCGAATACGCCAGTGCGGGTAATGAGCAGGTAGAGCTGGCAATTGCCGCTGCGCGTGATGCAGCAGAAGGCTGGCGTAATTCTGGCGTGCAGCAAAGGGCAGACGCGCTCGACAAGATAGGCACAGAAATCAATGAGCGCAAAGCTGAGCTCGGTAGCCTGCTGGCACGTGAAGAAGGCAAAACCCTGCCAGAAGCGATAGGCGAAGTTGGCCGTGCAGCAGCCATCTTCAAATTCTTTGCACAGGAAGCCTTGCGCATACGCGGCGACAAACTGGCTTCGGTGCGCCCGGGTGTGGATGTTGATGTCACCCGCGAACCGGTAGGTGTTGTTGGCATTATAGCCCCCTGGAATTTCCCCATAGCCATTCCAGCCTGGAAGGCTGCACCGGCGCTTGCTTATGGCAATACTGTGATTTTGAAACCAGCAGAGCTGGTGCCAGGCTGCTCCTGGGCTATGGCAGAAATCATAAGCCGTTCTGGCTTGCCTGCGGGCGTATTCAATCTCTTGTCTGGCCCTGGCCGTATTGTTGGTGAAGCCTTGAGCAAAGACAGCAGGGTAGATGCCATCAGCTTTACCGGTTCCGTCGGTACTGGCAGCAGGGTGCTGGCAGCTTGCGCCGCACGCCGCGCCAAGGTGCAACTGGAAATGGGTGGCAAAAACCCGCTGGTGATATTGGCAGATGCTGACCTGGATGTGGCCGTCAATGCAGCAATTCAAGGCTCTTATTTTTCTACTGGCCAGCGTTGCACAGCATCTTCACGCCTGATTGTTGAGGAAAAAATCTATCCGGCATTTGTTGCTGCGATGATCGATAAATTGAAGAGCCTGAAAGTAGGACATGCCTTGCAGACAGGCATAGATATAGGCCCGGTTGTCGACAAGTCTCAACTGGACCAGGACTTGCGCTATATACAGATAGCCAAAGATGAAGGTGCCAAACTGGCCTTTGGTGGTGAACGGCTATCGCGTGATACCGACGGTTATTTCCTGAATCCGGCCCTGTTCGTAGACTGTGATCCTGCCATGCAACATACCAGGGAAGAGATTTTTGGCCCGGTAGCGTCCGTCATTCCAGCCAAAAATTATGAGCACGCGCTGCAGCTGGCAAATGATACTGAATTTGGCCTGACAGCAGGGATTTGCACGACCTCATTGAAATACGCAACTCACTTCAAGCGTCATGCGCGCGCAGGTATGGTCATGGTCAACCTGCCTACAGCTGGGGTTGATTACCATGTTCCATTTGGTGGCAGCAAGGCTTCCAGCTATGGTGCCCGTGAACAGGGAAGTGCAGCTGTGGAATTCTTTACTACGATGAAGACCAGTTATACCGGTAGCTGATCTTGAATTCGCTCTGTAGGAGGCAAAAAAAGCAGCTAGCAGCTGCTTTTTTGCTTTTAGTGCCTGTTTTTTCCTGTTTTTGTCCCATTCCTCCGTCCTTATCACTGTTCAAGCCGTGATTTGCGCATTCTGTCGCAAGCCCATGGAAGCCCCTGATGTTCTTTTATAAGATGCTTACATCGAATCACAGAACACAAGAAATCATCAAATTCACAATTGAGCTAAAGGGAGCCCATCATGACATCTGCTATCACATCACGCATCACTTCAAACAAGCGCATCGCCATTATCCTCTTGTCCATCCTGGTTTTTGCCGTGATAGTCATGTCGTCCTTTCATGGTGTCGATGTGCAGATTGACGGCGACGACATCGATGGCGTAGGTGGATTCTTTGGCTTCTTTGGCGTTTTGTTCGGCTGTGGGGTTGCTGTAGTGGCGGTAGTGTTTGCTCTTGGCCTGACTGGCATGGTACTGGCGGGTGTGGCAATATTGTTATGCGTGATTTTCGCTGTAGTATTGGGTTCTCTGGCACTGGCATTGCTGCCCTTGCTTTTCCCTGTCTTGTTGGTGGTGGGTTTGGTTGCCCTGTTCTCACGCCGTAAAACTGCCTGAACTGAATTCTGGATATATCCATAGCTTGTGGAGTCAATAAATGTACACGCTTGACATCGTTAATCCCGTCAAGCCAGGCAAATACAGGAAGTGGCTTACTTCCTTTTTGCTTTTGAGCCTGGCCTTGTTCCTCTCAGCCTGCGCAACTGACAGCAAGCTTTCACCTGCACAAGTAGAATTGTCAGGTGACGGTGGCGAAGTGAAAATCTTGTGGAGTGCCCTACCGCGCCCATTGCCTTTGCCGCCACTTGATCATGCTGCCTTGTTGTTACCAGTACACTTTGGCAGTAGCGAGGAAAAAATATTTTATATGCAGTTTGATCTGGGTCATCCCTCTACCGTCTTTTATTCTCATAAATGGAAGGCTATTGCCGAGAAATATCAATTTGTGAATTCTGGCGACAAGCTCGCCGCAGTTAATTTCAAACTCGGTGATATGCAAGTGCTGGCCAAAGATATTTCCATCATGCAGCGCGAAGGAGCAGGTGTTGACTGGAGTCAGGACAGCGTAGAAGTAATCGGCACCATAGGTGCAGATTTGATTGATGGCAGGGTAGTAGTGCTGGACTTCAAAAAAGATATAGTGCAATTTGCCCGTGAACGCAAAGGCTTGCATTTGGCAAGCAGCAAATTCCAGCCTTTCAGTTTTTCTGGCCGCAGGATAGTCATGCCTGTTACTTTTGATGGGGAAGAGAAAACAGTGATGTATGACAGCGGTTCCAGCGCTTTTTCCTGGTTAAGCAATGAAAAAACTTTCCAGCGACTGGCAAAGCAGGATGCCAGCCCCGTGGCTTATCCCATTCGTTCGTGGGACAAGGTATTAACCGCGCATACGGTAGAAACCAGCGCAGAGGCAACAGTAGCAGGCATCAAGCTGCCTGTGAAAGAGATCAGTTACATCCAGGATATGGGCTTCTTGCAAGAACTGGCAATCAGCAGCCTGGGCGCAGGTGGGATGGTCGGGAATAAGCTTTTTCTGGGTAAAAAGCTGATTATTGATACGCGCAAACTGGAAATGGCTCTGGAAGAATAAGTTCTATTCAGGTTTGGTGCGCAAAATGAACTGCAGCGCCTGTTCTGCCAGTTCATCTATGCTGATGCCTGAACCGCGTCTATACCATTGCGCTGTCCAGTTCAGCGTGCCAAACATCAGCAATTTATCTATGTGCGTGGGCATGGCCCAATCCCCTGAGGCATGCAGGTCTATGATGACTTTTTCCCATGCAGCTTCATACCTGTCCTTGAGGGCAATGATACGGGCGCGCGCCGGTTTGTCGAGTGCGCGCCATTCGTACAACAGTACCGCAATAAAATCATGTTCGGGAGCCAGCAAGGTATTCAGATGGACTTTGACCAAATGCTGAAACGCCAGGCGCGGAGGCAAATCTGCCAAAGTCAGCTTCTCTATTTCTTCCAGTGATTTTTGCATGCCTTGTTCCATCACGGCGACCAGGATGTCCTGCTTGGTCTTGAAGTGATAAAACCAGCTGCCTGACTGTATTCCTACGGCCGCAGCGATGTCGCGCACGGTGGTGTTGTCATAACCCTTTTTCCTGAATAGTTGTGCTGATTTCCTGATCAAATCCTGGCGTATGCTTTCTGATTCGTCCAGCACAGGGCGGCCGCGCTTTTTTGCGGTTTCTGAGGCGGGCAATGCTGGCTCTGTCGCGTCTGTAGTAATTTCTTTGGGCATTGCTATTGGGGATAGTCTTCTAAAAAATGTGGTGGTGCGCTTTTCTGACAGCTCTTGATGGTAACCTTAAACATAGCTGCCATCAATCAGCCCAGAAAAATCAGGCAAAAAAGCCTGAAACCATAATATAGGAGACACAGTATGCAAATCAAACCAAGCTGGATGACGCCAGAACTGGAAACTTTTCGCGACGCAGTACGCCGCTTTGTCGCTGCCGAAGTCACTCCGCACCAGGAGCATTGGAAAAAACAGCAACATGTAGACCGCGATGTCTGGGACAAGGGCGGTGCCATGGGGATCTTGCTGGCTGACATACCTGAAGAATATGGCGGTTCTGGCGGCAGCTTTGCCCATCAATCGATCGTGTTTGAAGAATTGACCTATGCTGGTGATATGGCCTTTGGCATACACGTACATGCCATCGTCGCCCATTATATTTTGAATCAGGGGACGGAAGAGCAAAAGCAAAAATACCTGCCCAAGCTGGCTTCAGGTGAAATGATTGCCGCCATCGCCATGTCTGAACCCGGTGCCGGCTCTGACCTGAAAGGCGTACGCACAACCGCCAGACGCGATGGCGACAGTTATGTCATTAACGGTTCCAAGACGTTTATCTCCAATGGCTATATGGCCGATCTGGTGGTGGTCGTGACCAAGACTGATCCTGAAGCCGGTGCCAAGGGCGTGTCACTGATCATGGTAGAAACCAGAGACTGTCCGGGTTACCGGGTAGGGCGCATACTGGAAAAGATAGGGCAAAAGGGCCAGGACACTTGCGAGTTGTTCTTTGATGATGTACGTGTGCCGCTGGACAGGGTACTCGGTGGCGTCGAAGGCAAGGGTTTTACCCAGTTGATGACTGAGTTGCCTTATGAACGCACGATACTGGGCGTATCCGGCGTCGCTGCCATAGAGCGGGCACTGGATCTGACGATTACCCATACCCGTGAGCGCAAAGCTTTTGGCCAGGCACTGATAGAGATGCAGAATACCCGCTTTGTGTTGGCGGAAATCAAGACCGAAGCAACGATAGCCCGTACCTTTATCGACCGCTGTATAGTCGATATGATGGAAGGGCGCATGGATACCGAACTGGCATCGATGGCCAAATACTGGATATCCGATTTGCAGTGCAAGGTCATAGACCAGTGCCTGCAATTATTTGGTGGTTATGGCTATATGCTTGAATACCCTATAGCGCAGATGTATGTCGACGCGCGGGTACAGCGCATTTATGGCGGTGCCAATGAAATCATGAAAGAGATCATTTCTCGTAACTTATAAACCAGGATAAAAAGCGGAGAATAAAGCATGGCTGGACCTTTACAAGGTATACGTGTCATAGAAATGGTAGGACTGGGACCTTGTCCCTTTGCTGCCATGATGTTGGCCGACATGGGGGCAGAAGTCATACGCATAGACCGCAAGCTGGCACCGGGCGCAAATAATCCTTTCCCCATGCTGGGCACCAAATATGATGTCATGGCCAGAGGGCGGCGCTCGCTGGCGCTGGACTTGAAACAGCCAGAAGCCAAAACCGTCTTGCTGGATCTGGTAGCCAGTGCCGATATCCTGCTGGAAGGTTTCCGGCCTGGTGTCATGGAGAGGCTGGGTCTGGGGCCGGAAGTTTGCCAGCAACGCAATCCACGTCTGGTATATGGGCGTATTACCGGCTGGGGCCAGGACGGTCCATTGGCGCAGGCGGCAGGGCATGACCTGAATTACATCGCCCTCAGCGGCATGTTGCATGCCATGGGGCGGGCAGATACGCCGCCAGCACCGCCCTTGAATCTGGTCGGCGATTTTGGTGGTGGTGCCATGATGCTGGCTTTTGGTGTGGTTTGTGCTGCTTTGGAGGCACGCAGTTCTGGCAAGGGGCAGGTGGTGGATGCTGCCATGGTCGATGGTTCAGCCTTGTTGGGGGCGATGATTTATGGCTTCCGTGCTTTTGGTGCATGGTCAGACCAGCGTGGCGCGAACATGCTGGATGGCGGCGCACATTTTTATGATACCTATGCCTGCGCTGACGGTAAATTCATTTCCATAGGCGCGATAGAGCCTCAGTTTTATGCCTTGTTGCTGAAACTTGCAGGCATCACTGATCCCGCATTCAATGCACAAATGGATAGCCAGAAATGGCCGGAGCTGAAGGAAAAGTGCATGGCTTTGTTCAAGACCAAGACCCGCCAGCAATGGTGTGAATTAATGGAAGGAACAGATATCTGTTTTGCCCCAGTACTGGATATGGCAGAAGCACCTGAACATCCACACAATCTGGCCAGGGCCAATTTTACTGATATTGAAGGCATATTGCAGCCAGCACCTGCGCCGCGATTCAGCAGGACCGCGCCAGAAATCAGCAGGCCGCCAGCAGCGCCAGGCCAGCATAGTGCAGAAATTTTGCTAGATTGGGGGATGAGCGAAGAGCGTACCGCCCATTTAAAAGAACACCAGGTGATTTGAGGCCGTTATTGCTGCTCTATGAGTTTTGCTGCGGATTCAAATTCAAACTGATGCATGAAATGCCTGAGTTGTATCATGGCATCCGGATTGAATTGAGTAGCAATTGCGGTTTCGTTTTCTTCAAACAAGCTCTGTGCATCAGCATCCGAGGCAGCCAGCAAGCTGCGCAGCTCGGTTACAATGTTTTTTGCCTCGGCTTCATCGACGATGATTTCTTCATGCTGGGGTAAAATTCCCGGCAATACAGCTTTTAACTCATCGAGTACTGCATTGAGCGATTGTGCAAGTGGCTCCAGGGTTTCCAGAATGAATTCCCTGCCTTCTTCCTTGCTGAGTTTATATTCCAGCTCTGCTGCTATTTTTTGCAGTTTCGTGGCCCCTATGCTGCCAGCCAATCCTTTCAGTGTATGGCTTAGTCGTTCTGCATTGCCATACTCACTAATTTGTATGAGCCTGTTTAATTCATGCAAAGTATCGGCCTGACTTTGTTCAAACCTGTGCAACATGTTGATATAAAACTCGTGACGCCCGCCCATATAATGCAAGCCAAGGCTGGTATCAAGTTCATTGAATTGCGGGAATCCCGCGTCCTCATCATCAAAGACGGTGCTGGTAATCAGGCTGCCAGGTACCGGCAATTCATGCTCAGTATCCATCCAGTGTGAGACTATGGCGAATAAGGCGTCAGGTTGTATGGGTTTGGTCAGGTAATCCTGCATGCCTTCGCGCATGCAGCGTTCACGGATATCGCCAACGGCATGTGCAGTCAGGGCGATGATGGGCGTGTCATCCATACGAGCATCTTGCCTGATCTTTGCCGCAGCTTCATGGCCATCCATGATGGGCATTTGCAAATCCATGAATATCATGGCGTAATATCCCGGCTCGTTTGCCATGATCAGGCGTACCGCTTCTTCACCATTGTCGGCAACATCAGCGGTAATGCCTACCATGCTCAGTAGCTCAATGGCAATCTGCTGATTGACGGGATTGTCTTCCGCCAGCAAGACGCGGCGACCAGCATGGTTTTGTGCCGAGATATTGGCACTGTATGCATTACGCGATTCCAGGCGCGCTTCTGATTCAGCGTGTAAAGTGAAATCTATTTCAAGTGGCAAAGTGAATGAAAACGTAGACCCATGATTCTCTTGACTGTGGACTTCAATTTGCCCACCCATCAATTCGACCAGGCGACGCGAGATTGATAAACCCAGACCAGTCCCGCCATACTTGCGGGTAGTTGAACCATCAGCCTGAGTAAAGGGCTGGAACAGGCTTTGCTGCTGCTTGGCAGACATGCCTATGCCAGTATCACGCACCGAGAATGTCAGATCAGTCGTTGTGGACGCTGTTGGTGGTCTGACGACACTGAGTTCTATTTCACCGCCGCCGGGAGTGAATTTGACGGCATTATTGACCAGATTGGTCAATACCTGTCCAAGCCTCAGCGGGTCACCACGCAAGCGCGCGGGTACTTCCTCAGCAATGTGTATGATATAGGCGATTTGCTTTTCTATGGCTTTCTGGCTGGTCAGGGTGGACACACTATTAAGCACGTCCTTGATGGCAAATGAAATATTCTCCACATCCAGCATGCCAGCTTCTATCTTGGAAAAATCCAGTATGTCATTGATGATGCCCAGCAGCGATTCACCCGCATGATGGATTTTGCTGACATAGTCGTATTGCTTGGGTGTCAGCCTGGTTTGCAAGGCAAGATGGGCCAGGCCTATGACTGCATTCATGGGCGTGCGGATTTCGTGGCTCATATTCGCCAGGAATTCACTTTTTAATCTTGTCGCATCCTCTGCTTTCTTGCGCGCCTGCCTCTCTGTCATGCTGGCAGATTCCAGTTGCTGCTGGGTCAGGCGTAGCTCACGATAGGCATTGGCATTGTCAAGTGCAATTGCGCCGTAAGAGCAAAGCGTGCGAAAGATCAGGCATTCCCTTTCACCATAGGCATATTCACGCGGCGTCTGTATGCTCATGACACCCAGGATGCGGTCTCCAATGCTGAGGGGGGCAAATAAGAGACTCAGGGTTTCCAGTGTATCAGGCACGACAGGGAAATCATTATCTGGCCGCAGTTCCAGCTTGATTTCCCGTCTTTCGCGTACACAGCGTGCACTGGAGGCGCGCTCATCTGTCAGCTCGACTTCGTGATAGGGGTGGGGCAGGTTTTCTTCTATGCCAAAAGCCTGTGTCAGCATTTGTCCATCTGGTGACAGCATGTAGATGATGAAGGTAGTCGCATCCAGTAAATCTTTGAGATGGAAGTGAATAGCTTCAAAAACTGCCTCAGGTTCCAGGTTGGAGGTGATTTGCTGGCCTATGCGGCCCAGACGTTCCAGCGTTGCACCGGCCTCCTGCAAAGTCGCAGCCCGGCGCGCTTCGGATACGGCAACCAGTCTGTGCTGTTCGGCCTCGGCGCGTATTAATTCGGTTTCATGCCTGACCTGTGCCATGGCGGTGCGGTTATTCGCCTGCTTTTTGCTTTCGCGCTGTTCCGCTGTAATGGCTTGTCGTGCGTACTGCAAGGCTTTATTGCTGTCACCGACGTCGGCCCAGGCGTCACTCAGCGCCATCAGTAACTCTGTACTGGCTTGCCAGCCTTCAGTCAGTTCACCTGTCTGCAAGGATTCTTCCAGATAATGAATGATGGCATTCGGCGCATCCATTTTTTCTGGCATGGTAATGATATGACGCGCATGTATCTCGGCCAGTGTCTGGTTCAGGGTGACACCAAGCGCAGTGAACTGGTGCTGGTGTATCAGCGATTTGGCTTCAGCGATGGCGGCCAGTGCAGCATCGGCCTGGCCCGACACTGACAATGCCCGCGCATAACGTATCAGTGCCTGCGGCAGGTCATCCATGGAATGGGCAGCTCGAAACAGGGCAATTGCTTCACTAAAAGCAGCAACGGCCTTGTCGATTTCACCTTGCATGAGCAGGCATTCTGCCAGTTCAGCATGAACGATGGCCTTGTTGATGCCGCCTGGTGTTCTGGAAAAACCATTCAGCGCTTCTTCCAGGGTTTTTTGGCTGCGCTCATACTGCCCCAATTGTCGTAACAGACTACCCAGATGGGACATGGCATAACCTATCAAGGCTGGCCATTCGGTTTCATGTGCACGCTCGGCGGCCCAGTCGAAGACACCGGCAGCGCCTTCGAGGTCGCCGACGGTTTGCATGGATTCACCAGAATTGCCAGCAGAAATGATCGCCAGTCGTATCAAGCCGGCCTGACGAGCCAATTCACTGGATTGTAGATAATAAACAGATGCCCGTGCTGGTTCACGCCTGCCTTGAATTACGCCAGATGCGGCTGTCAGATGTGCAGCGACGGCGGGATGATCGCGATACTGATATTGTTTGTCAAATGCTGTGTGCCTGACCGATGCAGCCAGTGGGTCATAAAATGCCAGTTCGTAGATAACCCAGGATTCGGCAATGGCAAGCCTGAGGCTGTCATTAGCCCTGGTGTACCAACTTATTGCGGCTGCACATGCACGTGCTTCTCTGGCCGGGTCACCTTGCTCCAGCGCCAGTACCGCGTCAGTCAGGCTGGCGTCTCCCAGACCGGTGCTGTCATTCAAGTCACTAAAGACTGTGATGGCTTCGGCCAGCAAGAGTTCGGCGCTTTTTTTATCGCAAAACAATGCAGCGATTTCTGCCCGGATCAGGCACAGTCGGGCATGAAACTGCCTTCTCAGGGTTTCAGGTGCTTCCAGATCTGCAAGATCGGCCAGTACCGCCATTGCCAGCGCAGAAGCGCGTTGGCTATCTCTTTGCCGCAGATACCAGGCAAGCGTCAATTGACTGATGAATTTATCCAGCCCCTGTGCCGAAGTCAGCCTGTTGGAAAGCTGGTTTACTTCTTCTTCAGTGGCAAATAGATTCATGGTCGCTGGCGAAATAGAATTGATCAAATCATACCTTATGCCAAGCTGCTTGAAGGATTATGAGAAGGGTTTTGTTGCAAACTCGGCAGGAGTAGATGTTTAGTCAGTAGCAAAACAGGAACTTTTTAGCAGCTAATGCATCTGATTCGACTTGGTTGATATTCTATTGATATATTATCGCCTGCTGATTAGTGTAGCCAAGTTTGAAATCTGATAAATTAAATAATAATCCAAGAGGGAGAATCTATGCGTGTGTCAAAACTGTTGCCGCTGGCCTGGGCTGTCATGCTGTGCTTGCCGGCATTGGCTGCAGAGCCAGTCACCAAGCCGGAAGCTGAGAAAAAGAAGTGGGATGTCAATCATCCTCCCGGCGAAAGTAAGACAGTCAATATTGATACCCGTACCGGCACCTGGATGAGTGTGGATGTCAGTCCGGATGGCAAGCAACTGGTGTTTGATTTGCTCGGCGATCTATATACTCTGCCTATAGTTGGCGGCGAAGCCAAGGCCTTGACGCATTCCATGGCTTGGGAAATGCAGGCGCGTTTCTCACCAGATGGCAAACAGATAGCCTATATGTCTGACGCTGGTGGTGGTGACAATGTCTGGGTCATGAATGTCGATGGCAGCAATGCGCATGCAGTCAGCAAAGAAGATTTCCGCCTCTTGAATAATCCAGTCTGGCATCCTAATGGGCAGTATATTGCGGCGCGCAAGCACTATACCGGTACCCGCTCACTGGGTTCTGGCGAAATCTGGCTGTATCATCAGAGTGGTGGCACAGGCGTGCAATTGAATGAAAAACCAAACTGGCAAAAAGACCTGGGTGAGCCGGCATTTTCACCAGATGGCCGTTATGTCTATTATTCGCAAGACACGACGCCAGGCACGTCCTTTGAATACAACAAAAATTCCAACGGACAGATTTACCAGATTTTCCGCCGTGATCTACAAGATGGCAAGGTCAAAGCTTTTGTCAGTGGCCCTGGCGGCGCAGTGCGTCCCGTGCCTTCGCCGGATGGCAAGTACCTGGCCTTTGTGCGCCGCATTCGCAACCAGTCGGCCTTGTTTCTGAAAAATCTGCAGACGGGCGAAGAAACAGCAGCCTGGCCAGAGCTGGAGCGTGACATGCAAGAAGCCTGGGCTATTCAAGGTGTGTATCCAGCCTTTGCCTGGATGCCTGGTAGCAAGGAGATTGTGGTCTGGGCCAAGGGTAAACTGTGGCGTCTCGATCCATTCAGCCGCAAAGCAGTCGATATTCCTTTCCATGTGCAAGATACAAGGGAAGTGCGCAGTGCCTTGCGCTTCCCGCAAGAAGTCGCGCCTGACCAGTTTGATGTGCATCAGCTACGCTGGGTGAATGTCGCCCCGCAGGGGGATAAAGTTGTCTACTCGGCGCTGGGACATATCTATGTCAAAGACCTGCCAAATGGCACGCCGCGTCGCCTGACTACGCAAAACACGCATTTTGAATTCTTCCCCAGCTTTTCACGTGATGGTAAATCTGTGGTGTTCAGTAGCTGGAATGATGAAAAGCTAGGTGCCGTCAGAACAGTAGAGCTTGCCAACGGCAAGGAAACCATTGTGACCAAGGCCCCGGGTAAATACCTGCAAGCGCGTTTTTCACCTGATGGCAAACAAGTTGCCTACGTCAAAGCCAAGGGGGGCTACCTGACTACGCCTTGGCATGGCATGGAAACAGGCGTGTTCCTGACGAATGCAGATGGTAAGTCCGAGCCGCGCCTGTTGACGGAAGAGGGAGGTGCACCACAATTTGGCAAGGATGGGCAGGCAGTGTATGTCACCCGTACACAATATACCGGTGAAGTTGACTGGACCACTTCGCTGGTACGCGTAGCTCTGGATGGCAAGCCTGAGCAGCCAGTCGCAAAAAGTGAGTTTGCCGGTGAATTTGCGATTTCGCCAGATGGTGAATGGCTGGCTTTTGGCGAACGTTACCATGCTTATGTGACACCCTTACCACTGGCTGGCAAGGCAGTCACCATAGGTCAGAAAATGGACGCGCTGCCAGTCAAGCAACTGGATGTGAATGCCGGTCAATACCTGCACTGGTCCGGCGACAGCAAGCGTATCAACTTTTCTCTCGGCGATGAATTATTCAGCCGTGAATTGAAAGATGCTTTTGCTTTCGTGCCGGGCGCACCTGCCGAGTTGCCTAAGCCAGCAGAGCAGGGGCAAAAGATAGGCTTCCGCCAGGCGGCTGACAAACCGAATGGCTATACAGTCATATCCGGTGCCAGAATCGTCACCATGAAAGGCGAAGAAGTCATCGAAGATGGCCGTATCGTCGTCAAGGATAACCGTATCGTCGGCGTCGGCAAATCTGCCGATGTGGCCATACCTGCAGGAGCAACCCAGATTGATGCTAAAGGAAAAACCATCTTGCCCGGCCTGGTCGATGTGCACTGGCATGGCAGCATGGGTGAGAGCGGCATCATCCCGCAACAAAGCTGGGTTAATTATGCTTCGCTGGCTTTTGGGGTGACGACTATCCATGATCCGTCGAACGACACGGGCGAAATATTCACGCAAAGTGAATTGCAAAGAGCCGGACAGGTATTGGGACCACGCATTTACTCTACCGGTACCATACTCTACGGTGCCAAGGGTAATTTCGCCGCTATCGTGAATAATCTCGATGATGCCTTGACGCATCTGAAGCGTCTCAAGGCAGCGGGCGCGATTTCAGTCAAGAGCTATAACCAGCCAAGGCGCGAGCAACGCCAGCAAGTTCTGGAAGCTGCACGCCAGACGCAAATGATGGTGGTGCCTGAAGGTGGTTCGCTGTTCCAGACCAATATGAGCATGGTAGTCGATGGTCATACTGGCGTTGAGCATGCCTTGCCAGTAGAAAAAGTCTATGACGATGTCAAGCAACTGTGGTCGCAGACGCAGGTAGGGTATACCCCGACACTGGGAGTCGCCTACGGCGGCCTGGATGGCGAGCACTACTGGTATGCCCATACCGATGTCTGGAAGCATCCACTCCTGAGTAAATATGTTCCACGTTCAGTACTTGAGCCACGTAGCGTCAGACGTGAAACCGCACCGGAAGAAGACTTCAATGTCATCAAGGTGGCGCAGACTGCAACGGCCCTGCAACGGGCCGGTGTTCCTGTCAATCTGGGTGCACATGGACAACGTGAAGGCCTGGCAGCGCACTGGGAATTGTGGACCTTGGTCAAAGGCGGCATGACACCGATGGAGGCAATACGCAGCGGTACCATCAATGGCGCACGTTATCTGGGCATGGATAAGGACATCGGTTCTCTGGAAGTGGGCAAATTGGCTGACCTGATGATTATTGATGGTGATGTACTCAAAGACATACGGCAATCAGACAAACTCAGTCATGTCATGCTGAATGGGCGTTTGTATGAATCAGGTACTTTGAATGAAGTGGGTAAAACCAAAAAAGTGCGTAAGACTTTCTTTTTTGAAGGCAAGGGCGGTGGTGAAATGCCTATAGAAGCTGATGAGCATGCGCATGGCCATTGATACCCGGATGAGCTACTGGGTTTGATCGTGAATGAAGAATGCAGCTATTGATTAAAAATAGCTGCATTTTTTATATCTTTCATCAGCTAAACATACAGTTTGATTCAGCTATTCAAACAGCCTGTATCCTAATTTGCAGATGGCATGTGTCACAATAGAGGTTTGACGCATTAGTCTGGTGCATTTTATCTTGCTTTAATGATATTTAATTACCGACTTTGCAGCCTTGATTCTATGTCCAACCATCTGGAGTTCTATCATGTTTCAGCACGTCGAAGCCTATCCTGGCGACCCTATCTTGTCCTTGAACGAGGCCTTTGGTAAAGATCCGCGTACCAACAAGATCAATTTGTCTATCGGTATTTATTTTGACGATGCTGGCAAGATTCCCATGTTGCCGTCCGTGCGTGCAGCAGAACACAAGGTTGTGGCAGATGCCGGTGCCCGTCCTTATTTGCCTATGGAAGGCGCAGCAAATTTCCGCACGGCTGTGCAGGAACTTTTGTTTGGTGCAGACAGTGCGGCAGTCAAAGCTGGCCGTGTCGTAACTATCCAGGCGGTTGGTTCCAGCGGTGGCCTGAAGGTTGGCGGTGATTTCATCAAACGTTATTTCCCCACATCGACCATGCTGGTCAGCGATCCTACCTGGGATAACCACAAGGCAGTATTCGAAGGTTGTGGTCTGACTGTTAAAACCTATCCTTACTATGATGCAGCAACTGGTGGCTTGCGTTTTGATGCCATGATAGAAGCATTGAAAGCCGCAGAAAAGAAAAGCATCGTCCTGCTGCATGCCTGCTGCCATAATCCTACTGGTGTAGACCTGACGCAGGAGCAATGGCAACAACTGGTGCCGGTATTGAAAGAGCGTGAACTGATCGCCTTCCTCGACTTGGCTTACCAGGGCTATGGCGACGGTATCGTAGAAGATGCCTATGCCGTGCGCCTGCTGGCCGACCAGGGTTTGAGCTTCTTCGTTGCCAATTCCTTCTCCAAGAGCATGAGCCTGTATGGCGAGCGTTGCGGCGCCCTCAGCGTGGTTTGCCCGGATGCGGCACAGGCAGTGAATGTGCTGGGCCAGATGAAGGCAACTATCCGCCGCAATTACTCCAACCCGCCACTGCACGGCGGTCAGTTGGTTGCCCGTGTATTGAGTGACCCTGAACTGCGTCCTATGTGGGAAGCAGAAGTCGTTGCCATGCGTGACCGTATTCAGCTCATGCGCCGTAAATTGCATGATGTGCTGGCTGCAAAATTGCCAGGCCGTGATTTCAGTTACTTCCTGACGCAGCGTGGTATGTTCAGCTACACAGGCTTGACTGCTGAGCAGTGTGATCGCCTGAAAGAAGAGTTCGGTGTCTACCTGGTACGTTCTGGCCGTATGTGTATCGCTGGCTTGAATACTGGTAACGTTGAAGCGACTGCTAGCGCGATTGCCGCTGTTCTGGCTTAAGTCTGCCCGGTCCCCTGCTTTCTTGAGGCGGGGGATTTTTGCATTTTGAGTCCGTACGCCCTCCCAAAAATCTGCATTGATATGCCCAGATATTTACTATTTTTGCCTTTGGTGCTGTTCTGTACCGAGGCAAGCGCCGATGCCGCATACAAGACTTATGTCAATAAACGCTACGGCTTTGTCGTCGATTATCCTGACTACCTGAAACCACAAGGCGAAGCTGCGAATGGTGATGGTCAGGTATTCAGTTCGGCCAATACAGATGCTGAATTGCGTGTGTATGCGAGAGCCTGCATTGATGAATTGGACACCACTCCAGAAGAATTTATCGCCAGGGCTAATAAGCTGCAAAAGAAAGATGGCAGGCAAATCACTTATCGCGCCAAGGGTAAATCATTCGCTGTTGTTTCCGGAACCAAAGCTGACAATATTTTTTATGACAAGGTCGTCATTGATGGTGGCTGGTGCAGCATTCTGGAATGGACTTATGCTGCCGCTAACAGAGATAAATACGATGAGGCGACCAAACGTATTGCCAGTTCATTCAAGCCAGAATTGGAAAGCAAATCGAAAAAATAAACATGTGCAATCTCGATTGATGTTGTTCGCAGCCACTTGAAACTACATTTCAAAGTGTTAATATTCTGTATCTATATATACGGATGTGGTGACATATGAAGCAGCTAAAATCGGTTTTGTTTAAGCTACAGTTTTGCCTGTTGCTGTCTTGCATCACATTGGCAGGATGTGCGGTTCAATTGGCACCTGGCTACGATAAGGCTGTCGTTGATGGACTTGGCGCAGCCAATACCGATACCATGATTTTGTTTGCCAACGTCTCTAACGGAACTGATAAAAACAGTTTCCCCACCCGTGAAAATCAATACAATTCCCTGATAGGCCGGTTTGACGCTTTAAGTTTGCAAGCCGGTGCCAGACCTGTGCCCAAGAACAGAGTCACTGACGCCATCAATCGGGTACTGGACAAGCGCGGCAGCACGGCTATGACAGATGACGACAGCACGCCACCTAGTGCTTATGCAATAAAAAAAGTCTCTGAAACCCTGGGTAAAATGCGCGATACCGACAGGTTGCAGGGTGTGACTGCTTTTGAGGCGCAAGCCTTCAAAGGGCAGGCTGTGATCTATCTGGATCAGGCAATTACTTACGAAAATTTCTTGCAACGTTAATTCTGGGGAACAGATATGGCACTCGATCTTGACCAACTCGTTACTGATATGCAGGCAGCTGCAACTGGTGTGCTACAAGCTGATGTGACTACCTTGCGCGGATTTACGCAGCAACAATTAAAGGCAATTGCGCAACAGGCTGAACTGGTCAGTACCGGCATATTGACCAAGCAAATTACCAGTGAAACACAGCAATTCTTTCTGGATGGGCTGGAAGATATGGCTTTGAGTTTCGCCAAAACCTTGCGCGGTTTGCTGATGGTCACCATAGAAAAAGTCTGGAATGCAGTCGTCGGTGTACTGTGGACTGCAATTTCCAAGGCGACCAATCTGGTGTTACCTGTTCCTGTCATGAATTCCTGAAGCTTATTTAGCACATTTCTAAGGCGATTTTTCTAAGGCAAACTGCACGAATTTTCATTACACCCAATGGCTTGGTTGGGTTTGCCGTTATTCGCGGAGACAAGCTTTTTTGTGGCATCTGTTTCCGCCACCAACTGACCTAGCATGCTGCCCAGTTTAAGGTCATCAATATGACCAAAGTGATGAAATCTGACGCGTCCTTGTCTGTCTATGAGCAAAATGCTGGGCGTACCGTGCAGGCCATATTTCTGCATGCTCAAAGGTATTCCACTGAGCGGATCTGGCATATCGATAGCAATTGGAAAACCTAATCGGTACTCATGGACGAAGGCTAGTAAAGCTGCTTTACCCATCACTTGATGATGTTCAAACACTGTATGCAATCCTATGACTGCAAGCTCTTGCTGCGAAAATGCATTTCTTACTGCGCTTGCTTGGGGTAATGCATGTGTGACGCAGGAAGGGCATAGCATTTGAAAACTATGCAGAAATACGACTTTGCCGCGTAAAGATTGCAAGCTGATCGCAGTATCAGTATTGAGCCAGTCTGAAGTGATTAGCTCAGGTGCGATGTTGTTGATCATAGACATTCTCATTTCCTCTACTTTCATTTGAATTGAGTGCGGAGCTGTCCGCACTCAGAAAAAGCCTGATTAAATTATGCTGATGCGGTGGTCAGTTTAATCTTTGGAAAATCCACAGGAACATCCAGCGCCACATTGATATAGTTGGTGTACAGGTTGAGTGCGACGTGCGCCATGATTTCGACTATATGTTCATCATCATAGCCATGTGACCGCAGTGTTTTGACGTCATCCTGGCTGATTTTCGCCCGCTGGTTGACTACCTTCAAGACAAATTTCAATACGGCATCAGTTTTCGCATCATGCGAATTGCCTGACTGGGCTGCTGCCATTTCTGCACCACTGGCACCTGCTTTTTGCCCCAGAACTGTGTGCGCCGCCAGGCAGTATTCGCATTGATTGTAGTTTGCAATTACCACTGCAATTTGCTCTCCCAGTTTTGCCGGGATGACGCCGTTACCCAGGGCCGCAAACGAAGACCACATGCTATTAAGGGCCGCAGTAGAGTTGGCGACTGCGCGGAACATATTTGGCGTGGCAGCAAAAGCGGTATTGATGTCATTCAAAATGGCATGACGTGTACCAGATGTTTCTTTGAGATTGATGAGTTGAACATTGGACATGGTGATTCCTTTTTGGGTTGTGGTTTCGACTTATTGATTGAATTTACCTGGCAGGCTGAGATTGCCTGAGGCGACTTTGAAAACATTGCTGACGCAAAGTAATGGAGCGTGGACACTGGCATTGACGCGCAGGGCTGCGGTGACACCATCAAAACCGGCAGATTGAATGCTGGCTATATCATCAAAGGGCACGCGCACTTCCAGCGCCTTGCCTTTGAAAGTTGGGCTCCAACCAGGGCTGTCTATGAGTATTGGCAAACCTGGCCAGGTTTTGGGCAGGCGGGGTTTGTTACCCTCGGGAATATCAACCACCTTCAGTGCATCTTTGCCACAGGCCTGGTCGGGCTGCAAGACTACCCAATGTGAGTGCCAGACATTGCCATCATTGTTGGGATTGCCATCGCCATTTTCATCGAACAATGGGGTGTCATCAAAGTCAGGATGAGATGTCACAGCAAAAGCCAGGATGCCACTTTTTGGTTCGAAACCAACGGCAGATGGATCTATCGTAGTAGGCCACACATAGGAAAAAACAGAGCTGCCCGCCAGCTTGCCTGATTTGGCAGGCCTGGTCTTGCCAGCCTTGCCAGAGACGGCAATATGAAAAATTGCCACATTACCTTCAGTCGTTATCTTGGTATGGAAAATATCAAAGTCAGGTTTGATCTTGCTGCTGGCTTCAGTTTGTATGCCACCCTGATGTGCGTGATCATGAGCTGCTGCCCAGTGAGTCGCGCTGGCCATAGTCAGGCCAAGACCAAAACAAAGGCAGAGTTTTTTGTATCTGTGTTTCATGTTTAGCTTTCAAATGTCATGTGACGGTTCTTTTATTGCCACGCATTGCGCGCTTGATTTTTGCTGCGTGTGCTGCTCACATCCGATGCAAGAACCACAGCATCAAATATTATTGGTAGGAGTCCTAATTAAGTGGGTCAAAAAAATAGGCGATCTGCCTTGGTTAACTCATTTTCGGCTACTTCATTCTTACTTATTTCATTTTTATTTCATTTTTATTTCATTTCAATCTTTTTCCAGTTACTGCGAATGATGTTGCTCGCTGTTTGTTGATGTTCAGGACAATCCAGGCGCAATTGCTCTTTGCGTAAAGGCGCATCTACAAGAGCGCAATGGTGGGGTGCCAGTGCATTGTCATGTCTGTCAGGCATAAAATGTACGCAAGTGACACAGGCGCGTATGTCCGGAAAATGCTCGGCTTGCTGCAATTTGCCTATCAGGTTCAACAGGCTGGTAAAAGTTTGTTCTTGTGCCGCGGGTGATAATTGCTTGATGGCCTCGCTGGCAAAACCGGTTGCACCAGCTATTTTTTTGACCAGGGCATGACCATCGGCAGTCAGTTTCAGGGCTATGGCACGCCCATCGTCGGGAGCGCGGGCTTTTTCTACCAGACCTTTTGCAGTCAATGAACTCACCGAGTCGCTGGCACTGGCCGTGCTGACGCCCAATTGCTCGGCTATCCATGACAGCCTGACAGCATCTTTGCGTGCTGCCAGCATGTCTATGATATCGACTTGCGTAGGGTTCAAACCTTCAGACGTGGCGAATTGCCAAGTGCCCGAGCGCAATACGCCTGCAATTCTGGCAATCGCATCCAGTATGCGTTCGCTGGTTGCTGGTGTTTCGTCCCATGGATGCTTGGCTGATTTTTTCATGCACACATTATGGCGTAATAAAATAGATATGTAAAGGAGTCCTAATTAAATTATTTGTGCTTAGCTTTATTGTGGATTTGCCTGCTTCTATGATTGGGTTTTATCAGTGCAGTCGAAACCGGATGCATCCGGTGCTGAAATCAGGTGCGGAAGGTGGAAACACTTAACTTGTCCTCAGGTATGTTAATCCACTGGGTGCAGGCGTGTCGCAGCTTATCTGGAATTCCGCTGGTGTAAGCATTAATGCGGGGAATATCGCTGTTGCTGGTTTTCAGATCGCGCTCAACCAGCAAACGTTGTATTTGAGATGCAACGGCTTTTCCGGTATCAATGAGTGTGATGGGTTCACCGTCAGAAATATGCGCGGACGTGAGCTCATGTATAAGGCGGGCTACAAAAGGATAATGGGTGCAACCCAGTACCAGTGTATCGACTTTTGCATCAAATAAGGGGCTCAGATATTTTCCCAGCAAAAGCCGGGTTTCATCTAAATCTGCTTCGGCTTTCTCTATTTGATCCACCAGGCCTATGCAGGCCTGGGCAATAAATTCCACGCCAGTATCCGCACTTAACTGCATGCGCAAAGCTTGATACTTTTCGCTTTGTATTGTGGACAGAGTGGCTAGTACGCCGACTTTTTTTGTCTTGCTGAGCAGGCTTGCCGGTTTCAATCCCGGTTCCATGCCAACAATGATGAGGTCTGGGTAATGCAGCCGCAGATGCTTGATGGCGGCGGCAGTAGCCGTATTGCAGGCAACGACCAGTGCCTTGATTTTCTTGCTTAACAAAAAATCTGTGACGGCAATACTGCGCTCCAGAATCTCTGCGCTGGTTTTGTCGCCATAGGGTGCAAAACCCGAATCTGCCACATAGAGCAATGCTTCATGTGGCAGGGTTTGGCGTATGTGCTGCAATACTGACAGACCACCAAGGCCAGAATCAAATACCCCAATTGGAGCAGAGCGTGCAAATTCCTCTGGTACCATCGGGGACATTGGTTCCTGTTTCAGTTAGTAATATTCAACAATAATCAGAATGCGATCAGGATGCACTGACAGGGATGATGCCTATCTTTGCTTGCCATTCTTTCGGGCCGGTATTGTGTACGGATGTGCCGCTGGAGTCAACCGCAACCGTGACTGGCATATCGACGACATCAAATTCATAAATTGCTTCCATACCCAGGTCAGCAAAACCAACCACGGTGGCTGATTTGATGGCTTTGGAAACCAGGTAAGCAGCGCCGCCTACTGCCATCAAGTATGCAGACTGGTGTTTGCGTATGGATTCAATGGCGACCGGGCCGCGTTCTGCCTTACCTATCATGGAGATCAGACCGGTTTTTTCCAGCATCATGTCAGTGAATTTATCCATACGGGTGGCGGTAGTCGGGCCAGCTGGGCCAACTGCTTCATCACGTACAGGATCAACCGGGCCTACGTAGTAAATCACGCGGTTGGTGAAATCGACAGGCAATTGCTCACCTTTGGCCAGCATGTCCTGAATGCGCTTGTGAGCTGCGTCGCGGCCAGTCAGCATTTTGCCGTTCAAGAGCAAGGTCTGGCCTGGCTTCCAGGAAGCGACTTCTTCCTTGGTCAGAGTGTTCAGATCCACGCGCTTGGATTTTTCTGTATCAGGTGCCCAGCTTACATCTGGCCAGTCAGACAGTTTTGGTGGCTCTATGTAACTGGGGCCTGAACCATCAAGCACAAAATGCGCATGGCGTGTGGCCGCGCAGTTGGGGATCATGGCAACAGGCTTGGATGCAGCATGGGTAGGATACATATTGATCTTGACGTCGAGTACTGTCGTCAAGCCACCCAGGCCTTGTGCGCCTATGCCCAGTGCATTGATCTTGTCGCACAGCTCTATGCGCAATTCTTCAGTCTTGTTTTGTGGGCCGCGTTGCTTGAGCTCATACATATCGATGTCATCCATCAAGGATTCTTTCGCCATCAGCATGGCTTTTTCTGCAGTACCACCTATGCCTATACCCAGCATGCCGGGAGGGCACCAGCCTGCGCCCATGGTCGGCACGGTTTTCATGACCCAGTCAATCAGAGAGTCAGAAGGGTTCAACATGACGAACTTGGTCTTGTTTTCAGAACCGCCACCTTTGGCTGCGACTTTGACATCGACTGTATCGCCAGGAACCAGTTCCATGTGTACTACGGCAGGTGTATTGTCCTTGGTGTTTTTGCGTTCGAAATGAGGATCAGCAACGATGGAGGCGCGCAGTTTATTGTCGGGATCGTTATAACCGCGACGCACACCTTCGTTGACTGCATCGATGATGGAACCACTGAAACCTTCAAAGCGTACACTCATGCCGATTTTCAGGAATACATTGACAATACCAGTGTCCTGGCAGATAGGACGGCGACCTTCGGCGCACATGCGCGAGTTGGTCAGGATCTGCGCAATCGCATCTTTTGCTGCCGGGTTTTGCTCGGCTTCATAAGCACGCGCCAGATGGGCGATATAGTCGGCTGGATGATAGTAACTGATGTATTGCAGCGCGGCGGCTACTGACTCGATCAGATCGTCTTGCTTGATGACTGTCATGATTTGGCTCTTGGCTAGGTAATAAAACTAATTGGTAAAAAATAAATGGTCTGTTGAATTAATGATCGTTGCCTGACTGCGCAGTTTTGGTCATGATCTGATCGCAATAGGCAATCGCCAGAGCTGACATCAAAAAGACGATGTGGATGCACGTTTGAGCAACGATGTTTTTCGTTTCATAGTTGCCAGCATTGATGAAGGTCTTTAGTAAATGTATCGATGAAATACCAATGATCGCCATGGCAAGCTTGACTTTGAGTACCGATGCATTAACGTGTGACAGCCATTCAGGCTGGTCCGGGTGACCGTCCAGTCCCAGACGTGAGACGAAGGTTTCGTAGCCACCGATAATAACCATGATGAGCAGATTGGAAATCATGACTACGTCTATCAGCCCTAGCACCACCAGCATGATGGTAGTTTCAGTCAGTTTTGTTGGTTTTGCGCCGCCAGTAGATACGGCATCAATAATATGCTGAAGGGCTGTTTCATTGCCCATTGCTGCGCCAATTAAATCGACCAGTTCTACCCAGAAGTGAAATACATAAACACATTGCGCAAGTATTAATCCGAGATAAAGTGGTAGTTGCAGCCAACGGCTAAAAAAAATCAGGCTGGCAAGGGGGGATAGTTTTGCTGAAGAAACTGGTTTGGTCATGTCGGCAATCGTTGGTGAAAGGGGCAATTTTAGTGCGAACCGATATTTTACATGGGCGGAGCCTGCTCGGGTAGCGTAGCTGATAAAGGCAGGTATGTAGTGGAGATGTAATGGTATCTTTGTGGTATCATTTTTCAAAAATACAACCGTAAGGCTTGAGTAAGTCTCCAAGTTTAAGGTTTGCGCTGTGCTTAACTGTCAAAATTACTGCCACAATCTGGTGCAATATCAGCTTAGGGTGGGGCTGTTAGGATAGTGGCAAAGCGCTTAGGTATTTTGCCCGGACTTAACAGAAGTGAAGATTTCAAACTAACGATAACAAGCTGGAGATAACAAATGTCTGACCTCAACGCTGCGCAAGCTGAAGCTAAAACAGAATCCCGCGTTTTCTATCCACCGGCAGCATTTGTTGCCAATGCGGCTATCCCAAGCATGGATGCCTATAACGCATTATGCAAAGAAGCCGAGCAAGATTATGAAGGCTTCTGGGCGCGCTTGGCGCGTGAAAACCTGCATTGGCATAAAGACTTCAGCACGGTGCTGGATGAGTCGACAGCACCCATGTACAAATGGTTTGAAGATGGTTTGCTGAACGTATCGTACAACTGCCTCGATGTGAATCTGCAAAACGGCAATGGCGATAAAGTGGCAGTGATCTTCGAGGCAGATGGTGGCGAAGTTACCAAGGTGAGCTACAAAGATTTGCACGCAAAAGTCTGTCAGTTCGCCAATGGCTTGAAATCTCTGGGCATCAGCAAGGGCGACCGCGTTGTTATTTACATGCCCATGTCCATTGAAGGTGTGGTCGCCATGCAGGCCTGCGCACGCATAGGTGCAACACATTCCGTTGTGTTTGGTGGTTTCTCGGCAAAATCCCTGCAAGAGCGTATTGTGGATGTGGGTGCAGTAGCGGTTATCACTGCGGATGAGCAAGTCCGTGGCGGTAAACATTTACCCTTGAAGGCCATTGTGGATGAAGCGCTGGCCTTGGGTGATTGTGAAAAAGTAAAAAGCGTCGTCATCTATAAACGTACGGGCGGCAATATCAATGTTGCGACTGGCCGTGATGTGTGGATGCATGAACTGGTAGCAACGCAGTCAGCAGTCTGTGAGCCTGAATGGGTCAGTGCAGAACATCCTTTGTTCATACTTTATACATCTGGCTCCACAGGCAAACCAAAAGGCGTACAGCATTCGTCTGGTGGTTATTTGTTGTGGGCCATTTTGACGATGAAATGGACCTTTGATATCAAGCCATCCGATGTGTTCTGGTGTACTGCTGACATAGGCTGGGTGACTGGCCACACGTATATTACCTACGGCCCACTGGCCGCTGGTGCGACGGAGATTGTGTTCGAAGGTATCCCAACTTTCCCGAATGCCGGACGCTTCTGGAGCATGATAGAAAAACACAAGACCACCATTTTCTATACTGCACCGACAGCGATACGTTCCCTGATCAAAGCTGCGGATGGTGACGCCAATATTCACCCCAATAAATTTGATTTGTCATCCCTGCGTTTGTTGGGATCTGTCGGTGAGCCTATCAATCCTGAAGCCTGGATGTGGTACTACAATAACATTGGTCGCACCAATTGCCCTATTGTTGATACTTTCTGGCAAACAGAAACAGGCGGTCATATGATGACGCCATTGCCAGGTGCAACGCCCATGGTGCCGGGTTCTTGCACCTTGCCTTTGCCAGGCATCATGTCTGCGATTGTTGATGAGACAGGTCATGATTTGCCTAATGGACAGGGCGGTATTCTGGTAGTGAAACGTCCATGGCCATCCATGATACGTACGATCTGGGGTGATCCTGAGCGTTTCAAGAAAAGCTACTTCCCTGAAGAATTTGGCGGCAAAGTGTATCTGGCTGGCGACGGTGCGATACGCAATAAAGATACGGGCTATTTCACCATCACTGGCCGTATCGATGACGTGCTGAATGTTTCTGGTCACCGCATGGGGACGATGGAAATCGAATCTGCTCTGGTTGCCAATCCTTTGGTCGCTGAGGCTGCCGTAGTAGGTAAGCCTGATGAAACGACAGGTGAAGCGATTTGCGCCTTTGTTGTATTGAAGCGCACACGTCCAACTGGCGATGAAGCGAAACAAATTGCGACTGAATTGCGCAATTGGGTGGCGAAAGAAATTGGCCCTATCGCCAAGCCAAAAGAAATCCGTTTTGGTGATAATCTGCCCAAGACACGCTCCGGCAAGATCATGCGTCGTTTGCTGCGCGTATTGGCCAAGGGTGAGGAAATCACCCAGGATATTTCAACCTTGGAAAATCCGGCTATTCTGGAGCAATTGAAGCAGGCACAATAAGTTGGACTTCCGATCAATATAATAAAAAAATGGCGCTGCACTGCAGCGCCATTTTTCATTGCATCTTGCTTAGCGGTTGGTGCGCGACATGTATACCAGGCGTTCAAATAAATGCACGTCCTGCTCATTTTTCAGTAAAGCACCGTGCAGGGGAGGCACGATGGCCTTATTGTCCTTGCTGCGCATGGCCTCCAGCGGAATATCTTCTGCCAGCAAAAGTTTTAGCCAGTCTATAAATTCTGAGGTTGAAGGTTTTTTCTTGAGACCGGCAACGTCGCGGATTTCGTAAAAAGTTTGCAGTGCTTGCGCTAGCAAATCCGATTTCAATTTGGGGAAATGCACGTCGACGATCTTTTGCATCGTTTCCTTGTCAGGGAATTTGATGTAATGGAAGAAGCAGCGGCGCAAGAAGGCATCTGGCAATTCTTTTTCATTGTTGGACGTAATGATTACCAGCGGACGATGTTTGGCGCGTACCATTTCACGGGTTTCATAGACATAAAACTCCATGCGGTCGAGTTCGCGCAGCAAGTCATTGGGAAATTCTATGTCCGCTTTATCGATTTCATCAATGAGTAAAACCACAGGCTCGTCAGCAGTAAAGGCTTGCCACAACACCCCTTTGATAATGTAGTTGTGAATGTCCTTGACACGTTCGTCACCCAATTGAGAATCACGCAGGCGTGATACTGCGTCGTATTCATACAAGCCCTGCTGCGCCTTGGTAGTGGATTTGATGTGCCACTGCATCAAAGGCATATTCAGGGCCGCAGCAACTTCTTCTGCCAACATGGTTTTGCCTGTGCCAGGCTCGCCCTTGATCAATAGCGGACGTTGCAGACTCAGGGCTGCATTGACTGCCAGTTTCAAATCATCAGTGGCGACATAATTGTCAGCACCGTCAAAGCGTAAAGTATTTGGGGCTTGTGTCATGGATATAAACTCGACATGTTGGTTGCTTGAGGATGTAAATGAGGATGTAAAGAGTATAAGCGAGAATTTACCCTCTTGTGAACGGCTGTTCTTTTTTCTATGCAAGCCGTACGGGAAGACAATAAATTTTTCATTTGAAATTGCATAAATGCAGCTTTTTTGCCCCGCACATAGGGGCTGGCCCCAGGTTTTTTGCGCAAATTTGCTCGTAATCAGCTAAAATACTGAGTTATATCAAAACACTGTATTTATTGATCTGCCTGCTAATTAATAATCGCTAATATGAAAAAATTGTTTGCACTCCTCGCTATGGTGAGCCTCGCTCAAGCTGCTACTGCAGCAGATCCGGTTGGTAATCCTAAAGATGCCGCTGAAAAGAAAATCGCAATGTGCATCGGTTGCCATGCTATTCCTGGCTACAAAGCGACTTTCCCTGAGGTCTATCAGGTGCCGATGATTGGCGGTCAATCTGAAAAATACATAGAAAAGGCTTTGAAAGCTTATCAAAAAGGTGACCGCAAGCATCCATCCATGCGTGGCATTGCCGGCAGCCTGTCTGATCAGGATATTGCGGATTTGGCAGCATATTACTCTCAACAAAAATAAGAATAGGATAGGATTATGAAGAAAACTCTGTTGATGGCAACTTTGTTGTCTACTCTGTCTTTCGCTGCATATGCGGGTGGTGATATTCAAGCGGGTAAGGAAGCTGCAGCAAAGTTTAATTGCGCGTCTTGCCATGGTGAGAATTACAGTAACCCGAAAGAGCCAGCCTATCCAAAGCTTGCAGGCCAGCATGCCGATTACTTGGCTCAAGCTCTGCGTGCTTACCAACGTGGTGGCGATGCTGCGAACGGTCGTTCTGATCCAACCATGGCGACTCAAGCCAAGGCTTTATCAAACAAGGATATACAAAATATCGCAGCTTACTTGCATAGTTTGCCAAGTAATTTGGTATTGAAAAAATAAGTTTTGCCTGATGATGAAAAAGCCACGAATTATCGTGGCTTTTTTTGTATCTTCTGTTTCGCATGAGGGATTTTTTAAGTAATCGTTATTTGTATTTCCCTGGGCGAAAAAAAACCGACCTGAAGGTCGGTTTTTCTTAAGTAATTAAAAATTACTTGGAAGCAGATGCGGAAGCTGCTGCTGGAGCGGAAGCTGCTGCAGATGCTGCAGGAGCTGCGCCAGATGCTGCTGCTGCGTCAGATGCTGCTGCTGGAGCTGGAGCAGCTGCTGGAGCTTCTGCTGGAGCAGATGCTGGAGCTGGTGCTGTTGCAGATGCTGCTGGAGCGGATGCTTCAGGAGCTTTTTTCTCGCCGCAAGCAGCCAGAGTCAATGCCAACAGGGAAACGAGCAAGAGTGATTTTTTCATGTTTGTACTTTCAATAAATAGATCAAAAAAGAAGATCAAAACTTTGCGATGAATAATTACCGGTAATTATCGCTCTATAGGTTAATTCGCGAGCTTCTCGCCAAAACGACATTCGGCCCCTACGAAAGTTTCCTAACCCGGAATTATAATGATTTTTCCATTAATGGAATAGGCATAGATGCATTTTTGCACTCAAATCAGCCATTATTTCTAGACAAGACGCTATTTTTAGTGGGAAATTTCAGGTTTTCCATGAAAATAGCCTACTTGCAGGAAGAAAATTTCCTTTCATATTTTAAAATAATGGCGCGTTGCAGCATTTGTCAGCGTAATTCAAGCCAGCCATCTTCATACCAGAGGCAGAATGTTTCTACCGCATCTGCGGAAATGTGTGCCAGGTCCACACCATCCAGTTCTCTTTGATTTGCCAATTTGCTCAGGCAAATCTTGTCTTCTTTGCCAACAGCAAATGATTCGCCGTTAATGAACACATGTTTTCCTTTGTATAACATCAGTGATTTACGTGATAGTTTTACACCATTTTTCAGCGCAGTCTGATGGAAACGTTTAGGTGCCAGAGGCTTTTCCGGGCCATTAAAAAATATGCTGGGCTTGGGTTCTGTCAGGTGTTCTCCAAGGAAAATGAGCACGTCATCGTCGGTAAATTGAATCTTGGCAATCTCTTTAGCAACCTGTTCCAGCATCTCATTACTGATTTCTGCGGGTTTGGTACTGACTTTCAAGTCAGGGTCGGCATATCGGCCTGGCAAATCTATCGAGTCTGACATGAAATGCAGGAAGGACTCGCCCAGCTCCTGATATGAAGGTGCACGGAAGCCTATGGAATAGGTCATGCATTCACCTACAGCGATACCGTCATGCGCATACTTTGGAGGTAGATACAGCATGTCGCCCGGTTCAAGCACAAACTCCTGTTCAGCCTTGAAGTTGCGCAATATCTTGAGGGGCATGCCATCAATCAGCGTTAAATCTTTTTGCGCACCTATACGCCATTTGCGCTGGCCATGTGCTTGTAGCAGGAATACATCATAAGAATCAAAATGAGGTCCAACACCGCCGCCATCTGCCGCGAAGCTGATCATCAGGTCGTCGAGGCGGCTGTCAGGGATGAAGCGGAATTGTCTGAGCAGTGCATCGGCCTTGTCATCATGTAGATTGACGCCTTGTACCAGCAGTGTCCAGTCTTTCTTTTCCTTGACTGGCAGGCTGGCTTGCGGGCCGGACTTCATTTCCCAGTGTTTGTTGAAGAAGCTGATGAGTCTGGATTCAACATCTTCACGGCCAGCCATGTCAAACAGATCAGTTTTAGGGATCAGGGGTTGAAAACCAGGAATAGCCTGGCGTATCAACAAGGGCTTCTTATGCCAGTATTCGCTGAGAAACTCTTCTGCTGTAATGCCGCCCAGCAGGGGAAGGGGAGTGGTATTTTTTTTCATGCCCGCATTATAGGCCGAGGCAAACGACTCGACTAGACGGGTATAATCTCAGGGCAAATAAATTTTTAAGGAATTGCTATGAAGATAGGCAAAAATTCAGTTGTTACTGCAGTCTATACCTTGAAAGACGCACAAGACAATCTGATAGAAGAAGGTCAGGAGCCTATGGTTTACCTGCATGGCGGGTACGACAATGTGTTTCCCAAGATAGAGGAGGCCCTGGAAGGCAAGGAAAAGGGCTTTAGCACTATTATCCATCTGAACCCCGAAGACGCTTTCGGTGACTATGACGCAGCTTTGGTGAAAGTGGAGCCACGCGAGCGTTTCCCATCACCGCTGGAAGTTGGCATGCAGTTTGAAGGTATGCCCGAAGAGGCAGAAGATGCGGAAGACGATGACAATGCCCATATCTTTACTGTCACTGACATTGCGGATGACAAAGTCGTGCTGGATGGCAACCATCCTCTGGCAGGCATCGCCTTGCGCTTTAGCCTGACGGTTGAAGACGTACGTGCCGCTTCCGATGAAGAAGTTGCTCATGGCCATGTGCATGGTGCCCACGGACATCATCACGACGAAGATGACGAGGACGATGAGGGCATGGGCGATGAATATCGCAGCCATCCTTTGCATTAAACTTGTATAAAAAAATGCCGTTGAATGATTTCAGCGGCATTTTTTCTTTCGGGGGCTTACCCTGATCAGGCCTTGTTTGCCAGATTCTTTAATTCATACAAGGCAGCCAGAGCTTCCCTTGGTGTCATGCTGTCTGGGTCCATGGTGTCAAGGGTATCCAATAGTTCAGTATTGACTGGAATTTGCTCCACGACTTCCGTTTCTGGTACCGAAGCTGCTGAAGAAAACAGATCAAACTGTGGCGTTGATTGCAGTGACTGTGCCTCCAGATCAGCCAGATGCTTGCGCGCGGAGCGTATAACTGCCTGAGGTATGCCCGCCAGTTGCGCCACCTGCAAACCATAGCTTTGTGAGGCAGGGCCAGCTTGTACTGCATGCAGGAAAACGATGTTTTCCTTATGCTCAACCGCCGACAAATGCACATTTTCTGCAGATGGGTGCACTTCAGGCAATTGCGTCAGTTCAAAATAATGGGTAGCAAACAGGGTATAGCTCTTGGATACCTGTATCAGATGCTTGGCAATTGCCCAGGCTAAAGCCAGACCATCAAATGTAGATGTGCCGCGACCTACTTCATCCATCAATACCAGTGAATGGTCAGTTGCCCCATTCAGGATGGCTGCCGACTCCGTCATTTCCACCATGAAGGTAGAGCGGCCACCCGCCAGGTCATCCGCTGCACCTATACGTGTGAAAATACGGTCTATCGGGCCTATCGTCACTTCAGAGGCCGGTACATAACTGCCTACATAAGCGAGCAGGGTGATCAGTGCTACCTGGCGCATGAAGGTCGATTTACCGCCCATGTTGGGGCCGGTGATCAGTAATAATTTACGCTCGGCAGAAAAATCGCAATCATTGGCAATAAAGCGCTCTATCTGGTTTTCTACCACCGGATGGCGACCCTGGACGATATGCAGGGTAGGCTCATCCACCAATTGCGGCGCACACCAGCTATTCTTGGTCGCGTGTTCAGCCAGGCTGACCAGGGTATCGAGTTGTGCAATTGCATTTGCTACTCTTTGTAGCAGGGGCACTTGTGGCAGTAATTCTTGCAGCAGGCGTTCATACAGCATTTTTTCGCGTACCAGCGCACGTTCCTGTGCTGACAAGGCTTTGTCTTCAAAGGCCTTCAATTCTGGCGTGATATAGCGCTCGGCATTTTTGAGAGTCTGGCGACGGCGGTAATTGTCCGGCACTTTATCGCTTTGCCCATTCGTGACTTCAATATAAAAACCATGTACGCGGTTGTATTCAACACGCAGATTGGCAATGCCAGTGCGTTCACGTTCGGATGCTTCCAGTTCTATCAGGAATTGACCCGCATTTTCTGACAGCGCACGCAATTCATCGAGCTCAGCATCAAAGCCAGTCGCAATCACGCCGCCATCGCGCACCATGGTAGCTGGTTGCAGCATGAGGCCGCGCTCCAGCAGATCCAGGCATTCAGTTGGCGTGTCCAGGTCAGACAAAACCTTGGTCAGCAGACTGGTCTGATTGTCGGCGATGCACAGACTGACATAATTGCGCAAACCGGGCAGGTTTTGCATGCCATCTCGCAGCGCAGATAAATCACGTGGGCGCGCAGATTGCAGGGCGATGCGCGTAGTGATGCGCTCTATGTCCGGAATGGCTTTTAAGGTGGTTGCCAGGCCATCGGTGGAATCCGCCTGTATCAGCGCCTTGATGGCATCGTGGCGTGCCCTGGCAACTGCCTGATCGCGGCGAGCATGGTGCAGCCAATGACGCAGCAGGCGTGAGCCCATGGCAGTGCGGCAATGGTCAAGCAAAGAAAACAAGGTGGGGGATTCTTGCCCGCGCAGGGTTTCAGTCAATTCAAGATTGCGACGTGTGGCGGTATCCAGCCCTATGAATTCATGTTCGCTTTCGACATTGAGCGTATTGACATGCTTGAGGCCACGGCCTTGTGTGCTTTCTGCATAGCGTAGTAAAGCACCTGCTGCACCCAGGGCAGCATTCAGGTTTTCTACTCCAAAGCCTGTCAATGAAGCAGTGCCTAATTGGTCTTGCAAGGCTTTTTGTCCCTGCTTGACATCAAAATGCCAGTCAGGTAATTCAGAAAATTTGCCCGGCAACTGGCTGTAGTGTTCATCCAGTAAAAGTGTACCGGCGGACAGCAATACTTCTGCAGGACTGATGCGTTCCAGTTCTTGCTGCAGGCGTTGCGGCAAGGATTTTTCATCCGTCGATACTTCCATTAACTTCAAAGCGCCACTAGCCAGTGACAGCCAGGCCAGGCCTATGCTGACGGTCTTTCTTTGTTGCAGCATGCACAGTGACAACAATGGACGGTCAGATTTCTCTGGCAGCAAATCGGTATCGGTCAGTGTACCTGGGGTAATCACGCGCATGACTTTGCGCTCTACCGGTCCCTTGCTGGTTGCCGGATCACCTATCTGTTCGCAGATGGCGGCTGATTCACCTATCTTGACCAGCTTGGCCAGATAGGGTTCCAGTGAATGAAAGGGCACACCCGCCATCTTGATTGGTTCGCCACCAGAACTGCCGCGCTGAGTCAGCGTGATGCCCAATAGACGCGAGACTTTTTCGGCATCGCCAAAAAACAGTTCATAAAAATCGCCCATGCGATAAAACACCAGAGTTTCCGGATAGTCTGCCTTGATGCGCAGATATTGGGTCATCATGGGAGTATGTTGTATTTCTTTTGCGGTCATAAGACTTTGATTTTATTCGTTTTGTTTTCTTGTTTTTGCTTGCTGAAGCGCTGGAATTTATATCCAGTCAGTCCAAATTTGGTGCGCACCATATCATAGACGATTGCCTTGGTCTACGGTTGTCTGGCTTTATTGTTGATATCAATAACTTACAGGTCGCACAATTGACAGGTAAAAGCAAAATTTGTCTGAGATATTGTTAAAATGGAAAAATCTGATTGTAGCAATATCCTCCTCAATATCGAAAGGACATAGGCTGATGGCGAATGAATTTATGTATGGGCAAAGTACTGCCCTGATTGTTTTCCTGCTCCTTGCCAGCATGCTGATTGCTACCGAGCTTGCGTTTAGAAATGGCTTGCGCAAACAAGCAGTGGCGAATGATGCTGCCAAGTCGCAGATCAATACTTTACAGGCTTCCATGCTGGGTTTGCTGGCCTTGTTGTTGAGTTTTGCCTTTTCTCTGGCACTGCAAAGGTTTGATGAGCGCAATCAATCTGTAGTGAGTGAAGCAAATGCGATTGGCACCACCTATTTGCGTACCCAGTTGTTACCCGTCAGCATACGCGAGCAGGCGCAGACCATGCTGATGCAGTATATAGACATACGAGTAGAAGAAGGCCAGGTTAGTCTGGCAGACGTAGAAAAGCGCGATCTTCTGGTGAAAAAATCCAATCACATCACCGATCAATTGTGGGCGCTAGCCATGAAATCGGTAGAGCTGGATAAGAATGCCGTGACCACCGGCATGTTCATACAGTCTCTGAATGACACTATTGATGCCTTTGGGAAGAGGGACGCAGGCTTGCAGAGGCATGTGCCTGAGACAGTTGTTTTGCTTTTATTGATCACCATCATCATGACAGCCGCGACGATAGGTTATGCCTCTGGCCTGACTGGGCAAAGGGCTGTCTTTGCGACCCTGGCATTGCAAATACTGATTGGTATGGCGGTATTCTTGACGATAGACCTGGATCGTCCTCGGCGAGGGTATATACAGGTAAGCCAGACGAGTATGCTGAGTTTGCAGCAGGCGATTCATGCAACGAATAAATGAATATCCATAAAACACAAAGGACCTAAATGGCCCTTTGTGTTTTTAATCCAATTTAACGCTGATGTTAACCGTTGCCACGGCTACCAGACCTGCGCGGCGCGGATTGTTTTACGGCTGGCCTTGGACCTGCCGGACGAGGCTTGGCAGCCTGCGGTGCAGCGGCTTTGCCTGGTGTACGGGCTTGCTGTCCTCTACCGTCACCGGCAGGGCGTTGACCACGGCCTGATGGCTGGCCTCGGCCGCCGCCACCACGATGATCAAAGCTGCGCAACTGTATAGGTTCAGCCTTGGCATGCGGGTCAGGGATGAAGCCATCAATGATTTCTTGCGGTATCTGACGCTTGATGAGTTTTTCTATATCAGCCAGCAATTTGAATTCATCAACGCAGACCAGGGAAACTGCTTCACCAGTAGCGCCAGCGCGGCCAGTGCGGCCTATGCGATGCACATAATCTTCTGGCACATTTGGCAAATCATAATTGACGACGTGAGGCAACTGGTCAATGTCGATACCACGGGCAGCGATGTCTGTCGCGACCAGTACGGTCAGACTGCCATCCTTGAATTCGGCCAAAGCCTTGGTGCGCGCGGACTGACTCTTGTTGCCGTGGATAGCCATGGCGGCAATGCCGTCTTTGCCCAATTGCTCAACCAGTTTGTTGGCACCATGCTTGGTACGGGTAAATACCAGCACTTGTGACCATTGGTGAGTCTTGATCAGATGAGCGAGCAATGGATGTTTTTTGTCACGGTCAACCGGATGTACTTTTTGCGCAATGATTTCGACAGTGGAATTGCGGCGTGCCACTTCTATCATCGCCGGGTTGTCCAGCAGGCGGTCGGCCAGGGCCTTGATGTCGTCGGAGAAGGTGGCAGAGAACAGCAAATTCTGGCGTTTGGCAGGCAAGATCGCCAGCACTTTTTTGATGTCATGGATAAAGCCCATGTCCAGCATGCGGTCAGCTTCATCCAATACCAGGATCTCGATATTGCGCAGGTCTATCGTGCCTTGCTGATGATGATCAAGCAGGCGGCCAGGTGTCGCCACAAGAATATCTACACCTTGCTTCAATAATTTGATTTGCGGATTGATGCCAACGCCACCAAAAATCACACCAGAATTCAGTGGTACATATTTGCCGTAAGTATTGACGCTTTCTTCTACCTGGGCGGCCAGTTCGCGTGTTGGTGTCAGTACCAGGGCGCGAATGGGGCGTCTGCTGGTTTTATCTTTTGGTGCATTGGCTGAAGTGGACAGCCGTTGCAGGATAGGCAGGGTGAAGCCAGCGGTTTTGCCTGTGCCGGTTTGTGCCCCAGCCAGCAGATCGCCGCCTTTGATGACGGCAGGAATTGCTTGCTGCTGTATCGGGGTTGGAGAGGTGTAGCCTTGTTCGCTTACTGCGCGGACAATGTTCTCGGATAAGCCGAGTTCGTTGAATGATGCCATGTGGTTTTACTGTGTTTCTTTATGACCGGACTGATTTTTACCAGTCCAGAGAGAGGGGCGTCCCGGTCAAGTAACCGGGACGTGAGAAATTACTTTTTAGCGGAAAACGGTTGCAACGCATTGACCATCTGAGCAAATACTTTAGGTGTGCCTGCCAATACATCACCTTTATGCAGATAGTCGGAATCGCCGGAGAAATTGCCGACGATGCCACCAGCTTCAGTAATGACGAGCGAGCCAGCAGCGATATCCCATGGTGCCAGGCCCTTTTCAAAGAAGCCATCAAGGCGACCAGTGGCTACGTAAGCCAGATCAAGCGCGGCAGAGCCTGGTCTTCTCAGGCCCTGACATTTGGTGGTCATGACTTTGAACATGGCCAGGTATTCATCCAGGCCAGACAAGTCGCGGGATGGAAAGCCCGTGCCTATCAATGCATCAGCCAGTTTGTCGCAACGGGTAACACGGATACGCTTGTCGTTCAGAAAAGCACCTGCGCCTTTGCTGGCTGTGAACATTTCATTGCGGGTAGGGTCGTAAATGACAGCTTGTGTAATCACGCCGCGTTGTTGCAGGGCGATGGAAACGCAATATTGTGGGAAGCCGTGGATAAAGTTGGTCGTGCCATCCAGTGGATCAATGATCCAGACATTATCATTTTCGTCGTGCAAGTTAGCGGAAGCACCTGATTCTTCAGCCAGAATGGCATGGTCAGGATAGGCAGAAGTCAATACTTCAATGATGGCCGCTTCGGCAGCGTGATCGACTTCGGTCACGAAATCATTGAATTGTTTCTCTGTGACCTGGACGCGATCAAGGTCAAAAGATGCGCGATTGATAATAGTCGCGCCACGACGAGCAGCTTTTACTGCCGTATTCAGCATTGGGTGCATAAGGTTTCCGATAAAATGACAGCATGCAAACGACTATCCCCTGAAAAGGATGTCGCTACGATGCTAGACAAAAATGATAAAGAGCGTGCGTAATTCTTGTCCGACAGCCATCCGTCTGCTTGATAATATGCACAATCAAGACGCACAACCGAATAAAAAATTAACGCGTGATACCTCTATTTTAAATGAACTTGCCCAAAACCGACACATCTCTTTTTCAGCGCCTGCGCTTTATCCTGGTTGAAACCAGCCATCCGGGCAATATAGGCTCAGCCGCCCGGGCTATTAAAACCATGGGTTTTAATGAGCTAATCCTGGTAAAACCACGTTTTGCAGATGCCCTGCAAAACCCTGAAGCGATAGCTCTTGCCAGTGGCGCGCAAGACGTACTCGACAATGCCCGTATCGTTGATCATATTGATGAAGCACTGCAGGGGTGTGAATATGTGGCAGCTGTCAGCGCCAGATTGCGGGAGTTTTCACCTCCAATTCTCAACCCCAGAGTATTTGCAGAAACCATGGCGAAAAGCCAGCATGCCAAAATTGGACTGATTTTTGGCAATGAACGGTTTGGCCTGCCGAATGACATTGTCATGAACTGCCATGCCTTGATCAATATCCCTGCCAATCCGGCCTATTCCTCACTGAATCTGGCACAGGCCATACAACTCTTGTCTTATGAGTGCCGCATGGCGACTGATACTGGCGTGCCAATCGCCGGGAATGTTGGTTTTCAGGGGCAATTGGCGGCAGTGGATGAAATAGATGGCATGTATAAGCATCTGGAGCAGGCGCTTGTCGCAATTGAATTTTTGCATCCCGATAATCCTAAAAAGCTGATGCCCCGATTGAAACGCATGCTGTCCCGCACACAATTGGAGGTGGAGGAAGTCAACATCTTGCGGGGTATTGCAAGAAAAATACTGGATGTCAGAAAAAAATAGACCTTGCCTGGGCGTTGCCTGAAGGAGAATAAGTTTTCTGTTCTAATAGGAATAAATAAAGGGATAGGCAATTTGATATTTTGTGTCTTTTTAGCAAATCAGACTGCATACGAAGGCTAGGCTTTCGTATGATAATAATGCGTAGTTTTCCTTCAAATGTATCGAAAATACATTAAGAATTTGCTCTATGCTGAATGAAACAGCGATGCGCGAATGTTGTTGCAATTGATAAATATGTTGAAATCAACAAACATTCTCACCATTGTTTGCGTTTTACATTTGGTAACGCCTTCAAGGATTGTTATAAAGCCAGTAAGATTGCAGTTAATATACATTCAGGAATAACAATTGATTTTCTGAGGTAAACACTTTCTTTCTGAGGTCATTATTATTTTTGTTCCATTCCGCCGATCTGCGCTATACCTGCTTTGTCTTGGTGCCTTGGCATCTGGAGCAGCAGGGAATGCTTATGCTCTGGGATTTAGTAATTTAACGGTCCAGTCAGCATTGGGACAGCAATTGCGGGCTCAGTTGGAACTGACTGGGAATGATGCAGCAGAAATTGATCAAACCTGCTTCAAGGCCAAAGTAGACAGCCCGGATGGCTATGCTTTGGCACCGGTGAATGTCACGCTGGTTCAAAAGGGAAATGCACGTTATCTGACGCTGGTGACCAGAAGTACCATACTTGAGCCAGCAGTCAAGATAGTGGTGAACATGGGGTGTGAAATTCAATTGCACAGAGAATTTCTGATCCTGCTGGATCCTCCATTGTCTGCCCCTGTCTTGACACCACCCGCAAGCAATCCAGCCAGAGTTGCAACGAAGCCTGCACAGGCTGCAAATGACAGCAAGGATTTCGCGACAGGCGAGTCGTTACCTCAGGTGAAAATCAAGCCTCGCGTCAGGGTAGAAAAGCCCGCTACTGAATTGACAGAAATTGTTGGTACGCTTGGTAATGCGCCAACAACAAAAAAAAAATCATCCAAATCAACTGGGAATAAAGTCAACACTGACAAGCAAGTTGATCGGCCCCGCGATACTCTGAAACTGTCTGATGATTTACCTATCTTGACGCAAGGCTTGCGTCTGAGTGACCAGTTATCTACCAGTACCCCACAATCCAACATAGAAGAACTGCGTGCAGCACAGGCGCAACTTGCTGCAATGTTGCGTGATGAAAAACCTGGGCAGGTTTCTGTTGATAAGCTTAAGAATGAGCAGCAAAAAATTCTGAGTTTGCAGCAAGAGGCGCAGCAACTCAAGCGTCAGAGTCAACTGGATAAGGCAGCATTGGAAGTGGCCCGTGAAAACAGTTTTTCAAATAACTGGGTGGTGGGGCTGAGCGTATTTATTGCTGCAGGATTGGCGATTATCGCCTTGCTCTTGCTGTACGTCAGCCGTATTCGTAAAAGGCTGCATGAAAGCTGGTGGCAGCAAAAAGAGCCTGCGTCTGAACCTGAGTCCAAAAAGAATATAGAAGAAATCGTCGATAGTATACAGGCCTCTTATGGGCCGACGACAACCAGTTCCCTGTATCAGGTTCATGATGATAAGGATGAGTCTGGCAATAGTCGTCCAGTGACAAAACCCGTCAGAAAAACGGCAGCAGATGCTGGTCTTGGTAAGCTCGATACACCCTCGATATTCAGCAAGGCTTATGTTCCTACGCTGGAGGACAGTAATAGCAGCACCTTCAATTTCTTTTCTACCAAAGGGCAATCGGTCAAGGTAGAAGAAATTTCTGACGTGACGCAAGAGGCAGAATTCTGGATTTCCGTCAATGACCCGCAAAGGGCAATTGAAATTCTTGAGCCGCTGGCTGATGTTGAACAACCTGAATCGCCAGTACCCTGGTTGTATCTGATTGACTTGTACAGAGTCACTGCCAGCAAAGAAAAATACGATACTTTAAGAGACAGGTTCATTGTATTTTTTAATGCAAATGTTCCTGAATTTGAAGTCGATCCAGCGACCTTGCCCAGCAGGCACCTGGACGATTTTGAGCATCTGATGAACCGCATATGCAATATGTGGAACTCGAACGATATTTTGCCTTTCCTTGAAAGCCTCCTGGTAGATGACAGGGACGGGAAACGCATGGGTTTTGAACTGCCAGTTTACCGGGATATCCTGTTATTGATCTCGGTGGCGAATGAGCTTGAGAAACTGGGCTCTTTTGGTGCTGCAGAAAGAAATCGTGCATGGGCAAATGTGCCAGGTTTGCCCCCGGATGAAATTGCCGACTCGGAAAAAGAAGCGGAAGCAGACTCGAACGTGATCGATTTTGAGATGATAGATTTTCCCAAAGAAAAATAATAAGCAGAAAATCTGGATTTGCCGAAGCGCAGACAGCCAACTTTATTGATTTGAGTGTAAGCTTTTGCTGTATCAATAAAAAATGGATGGAGATATATGATCAAGCTTTGCGGTTTTGCCGTCAGTAATTATTACAATAAAGTCAAATTGGCACTCTTGGAAAAAGCAATTCCCTTTGAAGAAGAGCTAGTCTGGACTGGCAAGTCACCTGAATTATTACAACACTCACCTTTGGGTAAAATTCCCTATATAGAAACTGAACATGGTTCGCTTTGCGAATCGCAGGTGATCGTTGAATATCTGGAAAATCGTTTTCCTGAGCATCCCTTGATGCCTGCGGATCCATTTGCAGCTGCTAAATTGCGTGAATTGATTACTTTTATTGAGCTGCACATGGAATTGCCTGCGCGCGAGTTGTATGCAGAAGCCTTTTTCGGTGGCAAGGTTGCAGATGAAGTCAAGGCAAAAATAGAGAAACAGCTTAACCGTAATATTCCTGCATTTGCTACCCTTGCAAAGTTTGACCCCTTTGTCGGCGGCAAAGAATTCTCACTGGCAGATTGCGCTGCTGTCGTGCATTTCCCCTTGGTGTCGATGGCGACCAAGATCATTTATGGCAGGGATTTTTTGGCAGACTTGCCGACACGTGAATATGTGAAGCATATTTCAGAGCGTCCGGCCATGCAAAAGGTCAATACTGACCGCAAGGCAAACCAGGAGTTGATGGCTAATCGCAGTAAATAAGTAAGAAAACGGCGCTACAGAGTTTATTTGTAGCGCCATTTGATCAAATTTATACTGCCCTGCGCATTTTTTGTACGGTATAGGTTTTGGCTTGCGCAGGCGGTTCTACCAGTTTGACTATCGCGAAGGTGCAATTGTCCCCGCGGCCGCTTGCTCTGTCCCTGGCTTTCCTGATCAAAAATTCTGAGGCCTGGCGTGGGCTATTGGCAGCAACAGCGGCAGACAATTCATGATCCTCAAAATAATGCCAGAGACCATCTGAGCACAGCAAAAAGCTGTCATGCGCTTTCAAGGGCGCATGCTCACCAAAGGTGATGTAAGGTGCAGTGGTGCTAGAGCCAAGTACGTTAACCAGAATATTTGATAATCTGTGGGTTTTAGCTTCTTCAGCCGTAATTTTGCCTTCGTCCACCAATTTTTCTACATAAGAGTGGTCTTTGGTTTTTTCGGCATAGTTGGGGCCGTCAAAGCGATACAGGCGAGAATCACCAACATAGGCCCAGATAGCTTCTTGCTGTGGGGTAATGACTAACGCGATTACTGTACTATGTGGCTCTTTCTCAGATGAAACGCCAGATAATTTAATGACAGTATGTGCTTCGTTGACGATATTTTCCAAAAGGCTACGAACATTATTGCCCGGGTAAAATTCATCAAATAATTGTTTTGCTGTGCGCACGACTTGTTCGGCAGCAAGGGCTCCACCGCTCTTGCCACCCATGCCATCAGCGACCACGGCCATAACATAACCTGGTGCATGTGGTGCCGCAAAAAGTGCTGTGCGGTCTTGTTGTTCCTGCCTGTCGCCGATATGTTGTCCGGTTCCAGCTTCGATCTTATATTGGCTCATACGTCTTGGTAGATTAAACTAACGGGATAAACCCAAAAATGGTCTTTCCTTAATTAAACTTTATTTTACTGCAACCAGAAGACTATGAGCCACCCAGAACAAATACTACAACGCATTATCGAGCTCGAGGTTGAACATAGAGACCTGGATGTGGTAATCGAGACCTTGATTAAAGATCCCTCTCATGATGAATTACAACTGCGGCGTCTTAAAAAACGCAAACTGCAGTTGAAAGATCATATTACATTATTAAGAATGCAATTGACACCTGATGTTCCTGCATAATTATCCACTTTTCCTTAGCTTTATAGTTAGTTTCTGATTGCCTCATTTTGACTGAACCACTTGCCACACCGAATGCAAACGGCATTCACGATACAGAAGTAGAACATATTTTTGGCTTGACCGGACCATTAAGTGCATCGGTGAACGGTTATCGCCCGCGACAGGCGCAAACAGAGATGGCAAAGGCTATCGCCGATGCCATCGCGGGACAAAAAACTTTACTGGCTGAAGCGGGAACTGGTACTGGGAAGACCTACGCTTATCTGACCCCCGCGTTATTATGGGGCGGCAAGGTCATTGTCTCTACAGGGACTAAAAACTTGCAGGATCAGTTGTTTTTGCGCGATATCCCCACCATACGTAAAGTATTGAAGGCACCGGTATCAATTGCCTTGCTCAAGGGCAGGGCAAATTATCTGTGTCATTACCATCTTGAGAGAACCATACAAAATGGCCGCCTGAGTTCACGAGAAGACGTTGGCTATTTGCGTGACATCAGCCGTTTCATAAAAACCACAATGACTGGTGACAAGGCAGAACTGGCACGTGTGCCAGAAAATGCCTCGGTCTGGGGCCTGGTGACTTCGACCAAGGATACCTGCATGGGCTCGGAGTGCCAGTATTATCAAGACTGCTTTGTCATGAAAGCGCGTAAAGAAGCGCAGCAGGCAGATGTCGTTGTGGTGAATCACCATTTGTTTTTTGCCGATGTGGCCTTGAAAGACACCGGCATTGCTGAACTTTTGCCTTCAGCAAATACAGTCATCTTTGATGAAGCCCATCAGTTGCCAGAAACTGCCACCCTGTTTTTTGGGGAGACGGTATCGACCTCGCAAGTGCTGGAGCTTTGCCGTGATGTGCTGGCCGAAGGTTTATCGCATGCACGTGATGGCGCAGAGTGGGCCAAGCTGGTGGCGCCGGTTGAGCGTGCCGCACGCGATTTGCGCCTGGCCTTCCCGCAAGACATAGTGCGCTATTCCCTGGACCAGATTGCGCCTTCCAGCCCCTTTTTTGAGGCGCTGGAGACCTTGAAATCCAGTATGAGCGACATGATTGCCGTGCTGGAGAAACAGGCAGAACGTGCCGAAACTTTAGAGCAATGCCGCGCACGTTCGATTTTGCTGGCCGAGCAATATGAAAAATGGAGCGCCGCCGATGACGGTAAATCCGGTGATTACGTGTTGTGGGTAGAGGCGTTTTCCACCTCTCTGCAATTGCATCGCACGCCTTTGTCGATAGCTCCTATTTTTAACAAACAACGCGAAGGCGTACCACGCGCCTGGATATTCACTTCCGCCACCATGGCGGTAAAGAATGACTTTAGTCACTATGTGTCGCAAATGGGCCTGTGGGATCAGCCAGCCCGTACCTGGCCCAGTCCTTTTAACTATCAGGAGCAGGGCTTCCTGTATGTGCCAAACGGCATGCCGCAACCCAACTCTTATGAATACATGGATGCTGTGATTGACGCAGCCTTGCCCGTCATAGAAGCGGCTGGCGGCAAGACATTTTTGCTGTGCACGACTTTGAAGGCAGTGAAACATAGTGCCGAACGCTTGCGCGATGAATTCCAGAAGCGCGGCCTGAACTTCCCTCTATTTGTTCATGGTGACGCAGGCAGAACAGAGTTATTGGATCGCTTCCGTGCAGCTGGCAATGGCGTGCTCATCGGCAGTCAAAGTTTTTGGGAAGGTGTAGACGTTCGTGGCGATGCCTTGTCCCTGGTCATTATCGATAAACTGCCATTCGCACCCCCAGATGACCCGGTATTGTCTGCCCGCATAGCAGCGATGGAAAAAAAAGGTCTCAACGGTTTTGTTCACCATCAATTGCCGGAAGCGATTATCAATCTCAAACAGGGCGCTGGCCGCCTGATACGCGATGAGGGTGATAAAGGTGTATTGATGATTTGTGACCCGCGTCTGATCTCAAAACCCTATGGCAAGCGCATCTGGCAAAGCCTGCCCAGCTTCGCACGCACCAGGGAATTGGCGGATGTGCAGGCATTTTTCAAGAAGATCAAAAATCCCGAATAATTAGATTTACTCGTCAAAAGAATCTATCGTTGCAGATAAAAAAGGCAGCACTGAAAACAGTGCTGCCTTTTCCATGTTCGCTATACCTGGATTACCAGATACTTACACGCTCAGATGGTGTCAGGAACATCTTGTCACCTTCCTTGAGTTTGTAGGCATCATAAAAACCCGGCATATTGCGCAAGGTGCCATTCGCACGGATTTCACCTGGAGAGTGAGGGTCAGTCTTCAAACGCGCAATCATTGCCTGGTCACGCATTTTTCCGCGCCATACCTGAGCAAAACCCATAAAGAAGCGTTGATCACCCGTCAGACCGCCAACTACTGGAGCTGGTTTGCCACCAAGTGACAGTTTGTACGCCTTATAGGCAATGGCCAGGCCGGAGTTGTCGGCAATATTTTCGCCCAATGTCAATTCACCATTCACGTTATAGCCAGGGATGGGGCTGAATGCGCTGTATTGCTTGACCAGCACTGCAGTCTTGGCAGCAAACTTGGCGTGATCTTCTTTCGTCCACCAGTCACGCAGATTGCCCACGCCGTCATATTGTGCACCCTGGTCATCAAAACCATGGCTGATCTCATGACCGATAACGGCACCTATGCCACCGTAGTTGACTGCATCATCTGCTTTGGCATTGAAGAATGGTGGTTGCAGAATCGCTGCCGGGAAGACGATTTCATTGAGTTCCGGATTGTAATAAGCGTTGACGGTTTGTGGCGTCATACCCCATTCATCACGGTCTACCGGCTTGCCCAGTTTGTTCAGTTCAAATTGTGCAGCATATAAGCGTGCATTGCGCAAATTACCAACGGCATCACCTTTGGTGATGGTCAGACCAGAGTAATCACGCCATTTGTTAGGGTAGCCAATCTTGGGCATGAAAGTCGCCAGTTTTGCCTGCGCTTCTTTCTTGGTTTCCGGGCTCATCCAGTCCAGTGTGTCTATGCTTTGCTTGTAGGCCAGCAGCAGATTGCCAACCAGTTTCTCCATTCTTGCTTTGCTTTGCGCAGGGAAGTGTTTGGCGACATACAGTTTGCCCAGGCTCTCGCCAAGAGCAGAATCAGCCAGGCGCACACCACGTTTCCAGCGTGCTTCCTGAGCTGGAACACCTAACAGGATCGTGGAATTAAAGGCAAAATTTTCATCGCTGAATTTTGTCGGGAGCTGTCCTGCGGCAGAGCGCAGGATATGCCATTTGAAATAAGTTTTCAGATTGTCGAGAGACGTATCTTGCAAAATCTTGCTCAGGCCGGTGAGGTAGCTAGGCTGGCTGACAATGATGTAATCAATTTTGCCTTTGGCACCCATTTCACTCAGGTAGGCGTTCCAGTCGTATCCTGGCGTCAGGGCGTCCAGTTTGTTGATCTCAATTTTATTGTAGGCCTTGACCGGGTCACGTAATTCAACCTTGGTCCACTGTATTTTAGCCAGTTCTGTTTCCAGGGCGAGGATGTCAGTTGCATGCTTGGCTGCGTCTTTATCGCCAGCCAGTGTCAGCATTTTCTCTATATGTGTCAGGTATTTCGCGCGGAATTCTTTCAATTTCGCGTCGTCATTATTCAGATAATAGTCGCGATCAGGCAAACCGAGGCCTGATTGAGTGATATCGAGTACATATTTGGTAGAATCCTTATTATCCTGGTGAATCTGGAAGTCATAAGGCGCGCCTATGCTGGCACGGTTCAACCAGGCCATCAGGCCAGGGATCTGCTTTTTATCTGTCATGCCATCTACTTTGGCAAATTCAGTTTGCAATGGTTTCAAACCCAGGGAATCAATGTGCGCTATATCCATATAACTGGCATACATGTCCGCAATTTTTTGTGCATCCGTACCTGGTTTGTTTTTTGTCTTGGCCAGGTTCTCGATAATGGAATGCAGATGCGGGATAGTCGCTTCGCGCAAATCCATGAAAGCACCGGCAGAAGACCTGTCAGAAGGGATTTCCGTATTTTTTAACCAGCTGCCATTCACGTGACGGAAAAAATCATCCTGGGCACGCACTGCAGCATCATTATGTTTGGATTCTATGCCGGACAATAAGACCGATGTTGCAGATGCTGCTTTCGCTGGTTCTGCGGCTGTCGCGAGTTGGCTGCCAACTGTACCGGCGATCATCAGCGCGATAGCGCTAAGTACTTGTGCTTTCACTTTGGGGTCTCCTGGGAGTGAAGGTGAGGTTAACAATAAGGCAGCCATCAAGGCCACCTGGAAATTGCTGCAAAAACAAATAAAGCCCTTGCAGCAGTCGCTTAGTCTGAGTAAGACTGCGAGAGTTTAACGAAGTTCGCCATATTTAGTAAAAGTTTTAGGTAATTTCTTCCACTCGGTGGCAAGCGACGAGCCGGTTGTCAAATGGGCGCAATAGGGGTATTTCTTGACGGCATCTTTCATTCGCATGCGGGCAGCGATTATTGAAGGCACATCCGGGTGGTGGGGCTAGCGGCGAGGGCAATTCGCCGTCCAGCATCATTTTTTGCTGGCGTTGCGCCGGATCTATACGCGGAGTTGATGCCAGCAAAGCCTTGGTATAAGGGTGTAACGGGCTCTGGAAAATGCTTTGCTTGTTGCCATGTTCTACGGTTTTCCCCAGGTACATGACCAGAACATCGTCGGCTATATGCTCAACTACTGACAGGTTATGTGAGATGAACAGGTAGGCGACACCATTTTGTTGTTGTAAATCCATTAATAAGTTCAAGACTTGCGCCTGGATTGATACATCCAATGCAGAGACTGGCTCATCGGCGACGATGACCTCAGGATCAAGCATGAGTGCCCGGGCAATCGCTATGCGCTGCCTTTGCCCACCTGAGAACATATGAGGATAACGCCCGTAATGTTCAGGACGTAGTCCCACTCGTGCCATCATTGCCCTTGCTTTTTCTTCTCGCTCTTTGGCTGACAGATGAGTGTTGATGATCAAGGGCTCTTCCAGCATGGCACCCACTTTTTTACGTGGGTTCAAACTGGCATAGGGGTTTTGGAATACCATTTGCACCAAAGGCCGGACTTGCTTGAGCGTGACTTTATCGGCGTGGGCAATATTTTTACCACCCATCCATAATTCGCCGCTACTGGGCGTCTCTATCATGGTGATCTGGCGGGCGAGGGTGGATTTGCCGCAGCCAGATTCACCAACCACGGCCAGAGTTTTGCCGGCAGTCAGTTCGAATGAGACACCGTCCAGCGCCTTGGCCATTGCTTTGGGTTTGAGAAAACCTTGTGAGACTGGATAATGCTTGGCCAGATTTTTTGCTTCCAGCAATACAGGTGTAGTAGTCGTATTTTGCATCATGCTGCCTGATCAATTTGTGTAGCCTGCCATCCATTGCCTGGTATACCTTGCGCATCCAGAGGGAAATGACAACGTACCTGGGCGTTCGCCTGTCCTTGCAACTGTGGCCTTTCGATTTGACAGCGCTCCGTTGCATAGCTGCAGCGTGGCGAGAGCAGGCAGCCTGTTGGTCGGTCATATAGACCAGGTACTACACCAGGTATGGTTTGCAGGCGCGTCTTGCCCAGATTATGTTCAGGCAGGGCCGCCAGCAAAGCCTGGGTGTAAGGATGTCTTGGGGTGTCGAATATTTCTGGTACGGTACCTGTTTCCAGCACCTGGCCGGCATACATCACGACAACACGCTTGGCAGTCTGGGCAACTACGGCCAGGTCATGAGTAATCAGCATCAGGGCCATGCCGCGTTCACGCTGCAATTGCAGTAATAATTCCAGCATTTGCGCTTGTACAGTAACGTCCAGCGCAGTGGTAGGTTCATCCGCGATCAGCAGGCGCGGGTTGCAGGCGATGGCGATAGCTACCATCACGCGCTGGCTCATGCCACCGGAGAGTTGGTGCGGATAAGCATTCATGCGCCTTTCCGGGTCGGGGATGTCGACTTGCTTCAATAAAGCCAGCGCCTTGGCGCGCAAGTCTTTTTCCTTGCCTCCCTGATGCAGGCGCAGGGTTTCCATCAACTGAAAAGCCACGGTATAGCAAGGGTTCAGGCTGGTCATGGGGTCCTGGAAGATCATGGCAATATCCTTGCCCAGCAATTGCCGCCTTTCCTTGTCTTTCATCTTCAGCAGGTCGCGGCCATCAAATTCCATCTGGTCTGCCCGCACACGTCCAGGGAAATCGATCAACCCCATCAAGGCCAGTGAGGTGACACTCTTGCCTGAGCCTGATTCGCCGACAATGCCAACCACTTCACCTTGTTCTATGAACAGATCAAGACCGTCAACTGCCTTGAATGGCTGAGTTTCTGAGCCAAATTCAACGCGCAAATTTTTAATATCCAATAATGGTTTCATGTTGAATCTTCGTTCAGCGTTTTAACTTGGGGTCGAGTGCATCGCGCAAGCCATCACCCATGAGGTTAAAGGCCAGTACGGAAATCAGAATCGCCAGACCAGGGAAGGTAACTACCCACCAGGCGCTTTGTATGAATTCCATGGCACTGGCCAACATTGAACCCCATTCAGGCGTAGGTGGTTGCGCGCCAAGGCCCAGGAAGCCCAGAGCTGCCGCATCCAGGATCGCTGTGGAAAATCCCAGCGTAGCCTGCACAATGATGGGGGCAGCGCAGTTAGGCAGCACACAATTGAACATCAGACGCAAATTGCCAGCGCCAGCGATGCGGGAGGCGTTGACGTAATCCTTGTTCAGCTCACCACTGACTGCTGCACGCGTCAACCTGGCATATGAGGGCATGAGGACAATCGCAATTGCGTACATGGCATTCATCAGGCCAGGGCCGAGTATCGCTACGACTGCGATTGCCAGAAGCAGGCTGGGCAGGGCTTGCAGGATATCCATGAAGCGTACGATGATCGTTTCCAGCATGCGTGCAAAGCGCCCGGTCCAGCTGCGGGAAAACCCGGCGATCAAACCCAGGGTGACGCCAACACTCATGGAAAGGGTAACGGATACCAGGCCTATGATCAATGACAGGCGTGAACCATGAATAAGGCGAGATAAAATATCGCGGCCAACCGGATCAGTACCCAGTATGAATTTACTGCTGCCGGTTGCTGTCCAGGCAGGCGGGGTTAGCGTGGACTCCCTGAATTGTTCTATCGCAGAATGCGGCGCTATCCATTCTGCAAACAGGGCACACAGGCTGAGTATACCAACCAGCACCAGGCCGATAACGGCACCGCGGTTTTGCTTGAAGTAATGCCAGAACTCAATCAGAGGGTGGGGTGGTGCCAAGTTTGCCGCTGTTGCTGCAGTACTGGCATTCACTGTACTGGCAGGTAAATTGGTATTGCTCATAATTCTGCGATCAAATCTTTTAAGTGATGAGTGAAGTTACACATGGCTGCATTGTATTAATGGCGTATACGTGGATTGATCACGCCATACAACACGTCCACAATCAGGTTGACTGTGATGACGATGGTGGCAATCAGTAATATGCCACCTTGTACGGTAGGGTAATCACGCCTTTGTATCGCTTCAATCAGCCACTTGCCTATGCCTGGCCAGGAGAAAATTGTTTCAGTCAGGATGGCACCGGCCAGCAATGTTCCCACTTGCATACCGATAACGGTGATGACAGGTATCAGCGCATTGCGCAAGGCATGCACCCAGACTACCCGCATCCATGACATACCTTTGGCACGCGCAGTACGCACATAATCTTCCTTGAGCACTTCCAGCATCGCTGAACGGGTCATGCGGGCAATTACAGCCAGTGGAATAGTGCCAAGTGCAATTGCAGGCAAGATCAAATGCATGACAGCTGATTTAAAGGCACCTTCTTCGCCTGACAGCAGACTGTCAACCAGCATCAGGCCAGTCACATGGGGCAGGTCAAACAGAATATCAATACGGCCAGACACCGGCGTCCAGCCCAGGGTCACAGAAAACATCAGAATAAGCAAAAGTGCCCACCAAAAAATAGGCATGGAATAACCAGTCAGAGATGCACCCATGACAGAATAATCAAGAAAGCTATTGCGCTTCAATGCGGCCAGTATGCCCGCTGGCAGTCCCAGCACAACCGCAAAAATAATCGCACAAAGCGACAATTCCAGTGTTGCCGGGAACAAGGTGAAAAATTCTTTGCTGACCAATTCTTGCGTGATGATGGAGCGCCCCAGATCACCCTGCAAGACTTTACCCAGATAAGAAAAATACTGCTGATATAAAGGCTGATCCAGTCCATACAAATGCATGAGACTGGCATAACGCTCGGCATCCATGCCGCGCTCGCCCGTCATGGCTTCGACGACATTACCAGGTATTAAGTGTATCAATGAAAAAACCAGCAGCGTGATGCCAAGGAAAGTGGGGATCACTACACCCAGGCGTCGGAGAATAAAACCCAGCATCGAAAAACCTTTTTCAAACAAAATTCATCAGGACAACAATCAGTTTCAGATAATGTGAAAACTGCGTGTCAGATACAACGGTGGCACCAATTTGCAAATATCTTGCAAATTGGTGCCACGCGTGGGTAATGCTTATTTATCCAAATCTACTTTTTTAAAGTAATGATGAGCGGTGGAATCCATTTTGAAACCAATCACATTCTTGCGCACTGGGGTGTAACGCAAAGAGTGTGCCAACAGGAGCAAAGGTGCCTCTTCGCGCACTATTTCCTGTGCTTTTTCGTAAAGCTTGGCTCTTTCTGCTTGTTTTGGTGTCAATTTGGCTTTTTGGATCAAGTCTTCATAATCCTTATTGCACCACCTTGGAATATTACCGCCACCTTTGACTGCTTCGCATCCCAAAATTGGCTCAAAGAAATTATCCGGGTCGCCATTGTCACCTGACCAGCCAAACATCATGGAATGCTGCTCGCCAGTCTTACTGCGTTTTTTATACTCAGTCCATTCGTAGGTCGTGAGCTTGGTTTTGACTCCGACTTTGGCCCAGTCTGCCTGTATCAATTCGGCCATGCGCTTGCCGTCTGGATTGTAAGGGCGAGATACTGGCAAATACCAAAGTTCAATTTCCAGGCCGTTTGCATAACCAGCCTTGGCCAGCAATTCTTTGGCCTGCGCTACATCGTAAGGATATTCCTTGATCTTGTCGTTATACGACCACATGGTCGGCGGGATGACGTTCTTGGCGACTTGCCCTGTGCCTGCATAAACAGATTTCAATATCGACGCACGGTCAACGGCCAGATTCAAAGCCTGACGTACCAGCTTGTTATCAAAGGGTTTTTTCTCTACGTTGAAGCCGACATAACCAATATTCAAACCTTGCTGTGACAACAGTTTGATATTTGGATCGCTCTTCATCAACTCCACATCTGCCGGTTTCGGCAAAGCCATGACATGACATTCACCCGCCTTGAGTTTGGCATAACGAACCGATGCATCGGGAGTAATTGCATACACCAGATTGTCGATTTTCGGACGACCATCCCAGTAGCCATCATGTGCCTTGTAGCGGATGATGGCGTCTTTTTGGTAGGACACAAACTGGAAAGCACCTGTACCGATGATTTCTTTGTCTATCAATTCTGGTGTTCCGGCAGCCTTCATTTTCTGCGCATATTCAGCAGAATGCACTGACATGAAATCCATCGTCAGTGTGGCGAGGAAAGGAGCTTCTGGACGTTTAAGTTTAAAACGCACGGTCAGGTCATCGACTTTTTCCAGCTTGTCGACTATCTTGGCTATGCCCAGATCCTGGAAATAGGCATAGGTTTGTCCGGGTGTATTTTTATGGAAGGGATGATTTTCATCTGCCATGCGGTAAAAGCTGAACAGGATATCGTCAGCATTCAGGTCACGGCTGGGCTTGAACTTGGCATTAGTATGGAACTTGACACCTTTGCGCAGTTTGAAGGTATACGTCAGGCCGTCAGCAGAAATATCCCAGGATTCTGCCAGGGCAGGGGTGATATTGGTGGTGCCGGTTTCCATTTCTACCAGGCGGTTATACATGGGCACTGAGCCTGCATCGGCTGTGGTGCCAGTGGTAAAGAATTGCGGATTGAAACCTTCTGGGCTACCTTCAGAGCAAAATACCAAAGTCTTTGCTGCCATCGCTGCGCCAGCATGCAAACCTGCAAATGCGCCAATGACAACCAAAGCGCCAGTCTTCAACAGCCAATTACCTTTTTTCATCCAGACTCTCCACAGTGAATAAGTACCAGTAAAAACGACAAAACGATTGTGCCATAGCCGACCGCACAGATTTTTGTATTGTGCAGCAATTCGATAAGATTTGTATTATTTTGTTACAAGCCCGAAGAAAATTTTGAAAATAAAACGACCAAACCTGAATGACGCTATTGTGTTGATTCACTTGCAAAGAAGATTTGCCCGATGTTGCAAATATGATGCACTGCGATGGATGGATTTTGTCTCCGTGCCGATGGAACCAAAAGATATATTTCAGTATCGAAGTTCTATATAAGTACAAGGTATAAGCAGCTACAGAAAAACAAAAAGAATTAATTTAAGAATTTAATTTAAAAATTCATGCATTCCATTATCGAAAAAATCTTCAAGCCTGATGGCACAATAGTAGAAGTTTTTGCAGAATTTCCTGCTGGAGCCGGGCCATTTCCCGTATTGATTATTGCGCCAGGTTTGCGCTATGACATGCACAGACCAGTCATTACGCAAGTTGCCAGCCATTTGTTGATGCAAGGTTTTGCTGTATTCCGGTTTAACTGGGCTTTTTATATAGCGGATCCTGTCCATGGCCAACCGGCGGATGATCTGGCTGCTGAGCTGCAAGACTTGAGATTGGTATTGAACTTGCAAAAAAAGATGCGCGTATACAGCAAGAGCAAATATCTGTTGCTGGCAAATCTTTTGGTTCCATCGTGGCCTGGCGAGTTTTTCGCGATGACGTTGCTTTGAAAAATTGCGCCTTGTTGACGCCACTATGCACGGCAGCAGAATCAGGAGGAGATGAACTAAGCCTTGTCAAAGAAAATTATCCAGGTGCTGAACTTGAGGGCAGGCCGGTTCTTATGCTTACCGGAAATGCAGATCCCCATTGTGAGCTGGCAACGCTGCATCAATTTGCGGCAAGTACATCAGCGAAGCTCAATATCATTGAGCTGGACGGTAACCATAGTCTGGAAATGCCAGATGCCGATGCGGCGACTGCGGCCAGCAAATTTGATCGTAATCTACAATTGCTGGCTGAACATATTCAAGAGTTTTTGTTGGAATGAAGGATTGAGGGCAACATTAATCTATATGCTCAACCATTAACTGCACTCTGGTAACGCCATTGTATTCATTGGCATCCAGCCTGAAGGCGACATGCACATTTTCAGACAGGCTGTCAGTGTGGCCGAACCAGATCGCGTCATAGCGCAGCTTATTTTTTTCCAGCACCAGCTTTAAATGGCGTTCTTTCAATATTCTTTGCGAAATCAGTTTAAAGTCATCGCAAAATATAGGGGGAGGAAAGCCTTGCCCCCATACCTGGGTATCGAGCAACCGGATAAAGTCTGTCGTGTAATAGGCATCTTCCAGTGGACCATCTGTTTCTACGACACGTTCAAGCTGGTGTGCTTGTAACCAGCTTTTTCCTACAGATTCAAAAGCTTGCTGGAATGCAGGGAAGTCTTCAGCGCGTAAAGTCAGGCCCGCTGCCATCGCATGACCGCCAAATTTTTGTATCAGGCTAGGGGCGTGTTTGGATACCAGATCAAGTGCATCACGCAGATGAAAGCCAGGTATGGAACGGCCCGAGCCTTTGATCAAGCCTTCGCCACCAGGCGCAAAGGTGATGGTCGGACGGTAAAACTTGTCTTTCAGGCGCGAGGCAACAATCCCGATAACGCCTTGATGCCAGCTTTCATCAAACACCGTAATGGTATTGCTGTCTTGTGGCTGGAAATCATCAAGGTGCAGCAAGGCCACATCCTGCATCTCGCGCTCTATGTCTTTGCGGTCAGCATTGATGCTATTTAATTCCTGAGCGATTTGCCAGGCGCGACCTTCGTCATCCGTAGTCAGGCATTCTATGCCCAGCGCCATATCAGCCAGGCGACCAGCAGCGTTCAGTCTTGGCCCCAGGGCAAAACCAAGATCAAAGGGACTGGCATTGCGTGGTTCACGACCAGCTACGCGGAATAAGGCTGCGATCCCGGTGCACATGCGGCCAGCGCGCATGCGTTTCAGGCCCTGCGCTACCAGGATGCGGTTATTGGCATCCAGTTTGACCACATCGGCAACCGTGCCCAGAGCGACCAGATCCAGCAAAGTATCCAGCTTGGGTTGATTTTGCTGGTCGAATACGCCGCGTTGGCGCAATTCTGCCCGTAAAGCCAGCAATACATAGAACATGACGCCGACCCCAGCCAGGTTTTTGCTGGAAAAGCCGCATTCTGGCTGATTGGGGTTGACGATCACGGCAGCATCCGGCAGATGATCGCCTGGCAAGTGATGATCGGTGACGAGCACGGCAATCCCCTGTGCATTGGCCGCTGCAACGCCATCTACACTGGCGATACCATTATCGACGGTGACGATGACGTCTGGCGATTTCTCTTTTTGCGTCAATGCGACGATTTCTGGCGTCAGGCCATAGCCATATTCAAAGCGATTCGGGACGATGTAGTCAACATTTGCCCCCAGCATGCGCAGCCCGCGCAAGCCTACTGCACAGGCAGTGGCACCATCGCAGTCATAGTCGGCCACGATGACCAGCTTTTTATTTTGTGCGATGGCATCTGCCAAAAACTTTGCAGCCTGGTCTATATGCAAGAGCCCGGCTGGTGGCAGCATGGCATTCAATTCGGTACTGAGTTCTTTTTCTCCTGTTGCGCCGCGTGATGCATACAGGCGAGCCAGAACAGGATGCAGGCCATTCTGGCGCAACATTTCAGATTCACGGAAAGGGCAGGGGCGTACAGTAATGCGTGTCATGAAATCGAAAATAAGTGATGTAATGAGGGTTTGACCCAGAATTTGCGCAAGGACCAGGGTGTCAGATTAAAGCTGGCTATTCTGTGGGCATCGCTGAAGGTCAGTTTCAAACCGGGGACCTGTTTATCCTGCAAACCTGCCAACAAAGGAGAAAACCAGTTTTTTTCCAGATCATGCATATTATCCAGCCATAACGCCCAGTCGTTATTGATGGCAGCTTCGCATAGGTTGCCGAGCAAAACTGGTGCTTGCTGGTCCCCCGCTGGCCGCTTGGACAGGTACTGCGTGAAGTCAGTTGCCAAACTAACTTGCCTCAGGTCTGGATTCAAACTCTGTGCCCCACCTGATATCCAGACAGAATTGATGACTTTAGCACCGCGCATTTCACGCTGAGCATTGATGTCATGGGTGAACCACTGCATTTGTATTTCATTTTGCAGTTTGCGCCAGGGGCGTTCAAATTCGCCTTTAGGCATCCAGATATCAATATTATGGCCGCAAGCGGCGTCTACTGTGGCTGTTTGCAGACCTACCCAGTCGTCAGCGCGCAAAAACCAGGTCTGCGCGTCACCAAACAAGAGTTGCAAGTCCAATTCTTCACAGCTTGCCTTGGCTTGTTCAAACAACGGGCGGGATTCGGCCTCACTAATATTCAGGCGTCGCTGATCTGTCAATACCAGGTGATCACGGGCAATATGAATGTGGACGGGCTGCAGAATGAACCAATGCCCAGCATCAGGTGTCAGACCGCAGGCTGTCATCTTGTTCCAGGCAATGGCCGGACTATTTGCTTTTTCCTTTGGAGGAAACTGGTCAGCAAGCCAGTATTCATAACTAAGCGCGCGTGAAAAATCGTCTATCGTCTGTGTCTGGGCGCTGCCTGCGCAAGCGATTAACCTGGCTAAACCAGGGGTACGCATTTCTTTTAACAGGTCTTTGGCAAGGCTTGCTGGCGGGATCCCGAATGGGATTATCAATTCTAAATGGTTCATAGTGCTGTATTGTAGGGCAAACGTATGGCAAACTGCTGGCTGCCTTCACAACAAGTGTAAATGCAGTGAAAAATCTCTCTTTTGAATGGCTGGTTGGCTTGCGTTATACGCGTGCCGGGCGGCGTAGTGGTCGTAATGGTTTTATTTCTTTTATCTCGCTGATTTCCATGGCGGGCATAGGGCTGGGTGTGGCAGCCATGATTGTTGTTATTTCAGTCATGAATGGCTTTCAGAAAGAAGTGCGTGACCGTATGTTGTCCGTGCTGGCCCACGTTGAAGTCTTTGATGCCAGCGGTGCCTTGCCTGACTGGCGCTCGACTGCGCTGGAAGTGCAAAAAAATCCTGCGGTCACAGGGACAGCCCCCTATGTTGATGGCCAGGCCATGATCATTCGCGAAGATGTCATGCGCGGCGTCATCTTGCGCGGCATCCTGCCGGAAGAGGAGCCCAAGGTCTCGGATGTCGCCAGTAAGATCAAGTATGGCAAATGGGCTGATCTCAAGCCGGGCGAATTCAATATCGTGCTCGGTTCTGCACTGGCCAATAGTTTGCGGGTGCGCATAGGCGAAAAAATTACCCTGGCAGCACCTGAAGGACAAATGACACCGGCAGGGGTAGTGCCCCGTCTGAAAGCATTCAATGTGGTGGGGATATTTGAGGCTGGCCATTACGAATATGATTCCGGCATGGCATTCATGCATATAGAGGATGCGCAAAAATTCTTCCGCCTGAGTTCGCCTTCCGGCCTGCGTCTGCGTATAAAAGAAATGCTCAAGGCACCTCAGGTAGCGCTGGATTTGTCACGTACCCTCTCTGGTGACCTGCTGATACGCGACTGGTCACAACAGAACAAGGTGTATTTTGCTGCGGTAAAAGCAGAAAAAACCATGATGTTCATCATCCTGACGCTGATCATCGCCGTGGCTGCTTTTAATCTGGTTTCTACCCTGGTCATGACAGTGACTGACAAGCAGGCCGACATCGCCATCTTGCGCACCCTGGGTGCAGCACCTTCATCCATCATGAAAATATTCGTGATACAAGGCACTATCGTCGGTTGCCTGGGTACGCTGTCTGGTGTGGGCCTGGGCTTGTTGATCTCCCTGAATATTGACGTCATCGTGCCTTTCATAGAGAGTATATTGGGTATACAGCTGCTTTCCAAAGAGGTGTATGTCATCAGCAAGTTGCCATCGGATGTACAGTTATCCGACGTATTGACTATCGGCAGCGTTGCCCTGATCCTGGCAATGCTGGCCACCATTTATCCTAGCTGGCGTGCTTCACGCGTGAAACCTGCGGAGGCATTGCGTTATGAGTGATCAAGTATTGAGTAAAGAACAGAACAAGCAAAGTAATGAGCAAGAAGCAGTTTTATCCTGCAGCAATCTGGGTAAGACATTTTCGCAAGGGCTGGAATCTGTCAATGTATTGAAAGAAATTAACCTGAGTGTTTTCAGGGGAGAACGGGTTGCCATCATTGGTGCTTCTGGTTGCGGCAAGTCTACTTTGCTGCATTTGCTGGGCGGCCTGGATGCGCCCAGCAAAGGTAGCGTGACTTTGCAAGGCAAGGATTTTGCCAGTCTGAATGAAACTGCCCGTGGTACTTTGCGTAACCATGCTCTTGGTTTTGTTTATCAGTTCCATCATTTATTGCCGGAATTTTCAGCATTGGATAACGTCGCCATGCCACTCATCATTCGTCGCATGGCAAGAACTGAAGCACAAAAAATAGCACAAAGCATTTTGGAAAAAGTGGGGCTGGGGCATAGACTTAAACATGTGCCCGGTGAGTTGTCCGGCGGCGAGAGGCAGCGTGTGGCTTTGGCGCGTGCGCTGGTAACCCAGCCGGCTTGTGTGCTGGCAGATGAGCCTACTGGCAATCTGGATGGCAGTACGGCACAACAGGTATTTGCCTTGATGCTGGAATTGTCGCGTACTCTGGGTACAGCTTTTGTTATTGTTACCCATGATGCAGAATTGGCCGGGCGCTGTGACCGTGTTTTTCGTTTAACTGACAGTGGCCTGCAATTACAATAGAAATGGCATGCAAAAGACAAGTAAAATGAATGGCAGGGTGCGTAGTAAAGTATCCCGCATATCTCGTTTTTCTACCAGATCAGGTGGCTGGCTAGTGCTTGGCTTGTCATCAGTATTGACTCCATCTGTATGTGTAGCAGATACAGTGGAGTTGGTATTGCAACTGGAAACTTCACTGACCAGTGACAGTAATCCATTTCGATTTTACGAGCAAACTGCCAGGCCGGATCAAGCAGATCAGCCAGAGTCTGCACCGGATAAACAGTTTCGCGACCGTGACAGCATTACTGGTACTGATATAAGAGCAGGTGCCATTCTCCCCATTTTGTCTGACCGCACCCGCCTGATTTTGACAGGTTCGCTTGGTAAACGACACTATAAAAATTATAAGAACCTTGACCACAATTTGAAGGCTGCCGACGCTACTTTCGAATGGGCTGCCGGCAACATCGTTAATGGACAGGTGACTGCTGGCAAAGAAGACAGATTATTCCAATACATTAACGGCAGCCTGACAGATAAAGATATCTCGCACCAAAAACGCGCAGCTGCCAATGTCAACTTTAAACTGACGGATGAATGGTCTGTGAATGCCAGGGTAGACAGGGCTGGCCTGAATTATGATTTGCCACTGAACCAGCTATATAATTTCGATGAGCGCGGCAGGCAATTGAGTGGGCGCTATTATGCACCGACCGGTTCCAGTGTAGAAATCGGTACGCGCTTGTCGGAAACCAGTTTCCCGGACAGGAACGAGCAGGATATTGCTGATCTGGATAAGGCCTATAAAGAGTCAGAAGTTTTTATCGATGCAGAATGGCGTTATAGCAGTAAATCGGTTACCAGCGCTCATCTTGGTGTCATCAAGCGTCAGTACGATGTGCTGACTGAGCGAAATACCAATTTATCGAATATCCTGTGGCGTGGTACTTATCATTACTCTCCTAAATTGCGTCTTGACCTGCAATTGTGGGACCGGCCTTTTACCATTGTAGACCGCACTGTCGTTTATGTACTTAGTAAAGCCATGCGCTTTGATGCGCAGTGGAAGTATTCAGACAAATCACAAATGAATTTCTCTACGCTTTTGCAAAATAGCGATAATGTACTTGTGCCTCGTCTGGCAACGCTGGCCGATGGCACATCGCGCAAGGAAAAACTGATGCGCATAGGCTTGGGTGGCGCTTATGAATTTGAGCGTGGTTTCCGCCTGGTTCTTGATAGTTTTTATGAAAAAGTACAGCGTGAGTCTGACGGTGTGAATCTGAAACAGGCAGTGATCAAGCTGGGCCTGGAATATACCTATGAAAATTTACCGGGAAGTAATTCGCGTATGGGTTTGAAACGCTACCAACATTCCTTAAGTGCTTCGGATAGTTTGCGCTGATCATGGGGCTAACACAAAGATTAAGCCGTTTCGCGGCACGCCACACAGCAAATCGCTGGTTGCCATTGAACAAGGGCAGGGGAGTAGTCAGTTTCAGTTTTGATGATGTGCCAGCCAGTGCCTGTCATCAGGGTGCCATGTTGCTGGAGTTGTATCAGACACGCGGCACTTTCTATATATGCGGCAGTTTGACCGATGGTGTCGAGCAAAATCAGCCTTGCCATAGCGTTCAAGATTTACAGCGGCTGCTACAAAACGAGCATGAAATTGGTTGCCATACCTATTCTCATACAAATTGCGCCAATGCTACTTCCAGTTTTCTGTCGGAGGACTGGGAGCGCAATCAGGCTTTTTTCAAACAGCATGGGATCATTAATCACGGTTTTGCCTTTCCCTTTGGCGCCTACGACCTGGGTAGCAAGCTGGCGGCTGCCAAACGATTTTCATATAACCGTATCACTGGCGGAGGTACCCAGACGGGACGAGCCGATTTGTCTGCATTGCGCGCGCAAGCCCTGTACTCAGCCAATAACAATGTCGATGAAATTGGTGCTTTAATCAAGCATACTGCCACAGTAGGTGGCTGGTTGATTTTATATACCCACGAAGTAAGTGAAACCCCCGGCCCATGGGGGGCAACACCCGCTTTGTTGGAAAACGCCTTACGGACGGCAACGCAAGAAAGCTGTCAGATATTGCCAGTTCATAAAGCAATTGATTTTTTTCTTTCCTGATCGTGTATATGGTTTTTACTCAATTCAGACTTGGGTAAGTTACAATTCTTGCGGTTTTAATCTAAATTTCAGGTAGCAGACACCATCCATGAGCCAACATAGCCAGTTTACCCTGCTGTCCCAGCGCCGCTTTGCTCCATTCTTCTGGACTCAGTTCCTTGGCGCATTCAATGACAATGTATTCAAGACAGCCTTGCTGACCATACTGACGTACGACGCATTGTCTTGGACTGACATGAACGTTGGGTTGCTCAATAACTTGATTCCTGGCTTATTCATTTTACCCTTTGTGCTGTTTTCTGCGACTTCAGGGCAGCTGGCCGACAAGTTTGAAAAAGGCAGCATGGCCCGCAAGGTCAAGTTGCTCGAGATTGGCATCATGTTGGTGGCTGCCGTAGGCTGGCAGACACATAATCTATGGCTCCTGATTGCTGCTGTGTGCGGCATGGGCATACATTCCACTTTGTTTGGGCCTGTCAAGTACGCGTACTTGCCTCAGCATCTGAAGACAGATGAACTGGTTGGCGGTAATGGACTGATAGAAATGGGCACCTTTGTTGGCATCTTGCTGGGTGAAATTTTGGGCGCCATGCTGGTGGTGCATAAGCCCTGGGGCACAGAACTGGTGGCTGGTGGTGCGATAGTCGTCGCCATCATGGGTTACCTGACCGCCCTGCGTATCCCAGACTCGCCAGCTCCTGCACCGGAATTGAAAATCAACTGGAACCCGGCGACAGAAACTATCAGGAATATCAGTTTCAGCAAACAAAACCGTCCGGTATTTTTATCCCTGTTGGGTAACTCCTGGTTCTGGTTCTATGGTGCCATCGTTCTTGCGCAATTCCCGTTGTATGCCAAAGATTATCTGCATGGTGATCACAGTGTCTTCGTACTCTTGCTGACGATTTTTTCTTTTGGCATTGGTGCCGGTTCTTTGTTGTGCGAAAAGCTCTCTGGTCATAAGGTGGAGATTGGTCTGGTGCCGTTTGGTGCCATAGGATTGTCCGTATTCGGTTTTGATCTGTATTTATCCAGCATCAGCTATACCAATATCGCCACCGTAAGTGCAATGGAATTTGTCAAGCAAACAGGCAGTCTGCACATTTTGTTTGACATCACGATGATAGGTATTTTTGGTGGCCTGTATATCGTTCCTCTGTTTGCTTTGATACAGACACGTTGCGACCCAAAACATTTGTCACGCACAATAGCAGGCATGAACATCCTGAATGCCTTGTTCATGGTGGTTGCCTCATTGTCCGCTGTGGCAATGCTTGACCGGGGTTTCACGATACCGCAGATCTTCATGGCGACAGCCATACTCAATGCCATCGTGGCGATTTATATCTTCAGCCTGGTGCCAGAATTCCTGATGCGCTTTATTGCCTGGCTGCTGATACATACCATCTACAAGGTCAAGACCATCAATACTGACCGTATACCAGATGAAGGTGCGGGCATACTGGTCTGTAATCACGTCAGCTATATGGATGCCATCGTCATCATGGCATCAAGCCCGAGGCCAGTACGTTTTGTCATGGATCACCGGATATTTAAAATACCTTTCCTGTCCTGGGTATTCCGTACTGCAAAAGCGATTCCTATCGCGCCGGCAAAAGAAGACCCATGGCTGATGGAAAAATCTTTTATCGATGTCGCCCAGGCTCTGCATGAAGGTGAACTCGTTTGTATTTTCCCTGAGGGTAAATTGACAGCAACAGGTGAACTGAATGAATTCAAAGGCGGCGTCATGAAGATACTGGAGCGTAGTCCTGTTCCTGTCTATCCGCTTGCTCTGCGTGGTTTATGGGGCAGTGTATTGTCGCGTGATAAAAGCAATCCTTTTGAGCGCGCTTTCCGTCGCGGACCATTTTCCAAGTTGGAATTGGTGGTGGGTGATGTCATGCCGCCACAAGATGTGACACCTCAGATTCTGCAGGAAAAGGTCAGTGAATTGCGTGGGGAATGGAAATAAATTTGGATGCCAGCTTAACCTTTAAATTGATTTAAGCTGATTCAATTAAATGAAATTAAATTAAATGAAAAAATGGCGCATCCAATATTGGATGCGCCATTTTTATTTGCTACAGTTTTACTGCGTGAGCCCGATTATAAAATCTCGCTCGCGTGATCTGCCAGACGAGAACGCTCACCACGTGCCAGTGTTACATGGCCGCTGTGTGCCCAACCTTTGAACCTGTCCACGACATAAGTCAAGCCGCTGGAACCTTCAGTCAGGTAAGGCGTATCGATTTGGGCAATATTACCCAGGCAGATGATCTTGGTACCTGGGCCCGCGCGAGTTACCAAAGTTTTGACCTGCTTAGGTGTCAAGTTCTGTGCTTCGTCGATGATGAGGAATTTATTGACGAAAGTGCGGCCACGCATGAAGTTCAGGGATTTGATCTTGATCTTCGAACGTATCAAATCCTGAGTGGCAGCACGCCCCCAGTCACCGGCATCATTGTCGGACTTGTTGAGCACTTCGAGATTGTCGTCAAACGCACCCATCCAAGGCGACATTTTTTCTTCCTCTGTACCTGGCAGGAAGCCTATGTCTTCACCAACCGGCACAGTAACGCGTGTGACGATGATTTCATTATAGGTTTTGGTTTCCAGAACTTGCGCCAGACCTGCTGCCAGTGCCAGCAAGGTCTTGCCTGTGCCAGCCTGACCCAGCAGGGTAACGAAATCGCATTCCGGATCCATCAACAGATTCAATGCAAAGTTTTGCTCACGATTGCGTGAAGTGATGCCCCAGACGCTATGCTTGATATGGCCATAGTCGCGCAAGGTTTGTAGTACTGCAGTCTTGCCGTTGATTTGTCTGACCTGACCATAGAAAGACGCTTCGCCATTCTTGGGTTCCAGGTAAACGAACTGGTTCACCAGCAGGGAAGGGATGACCGGGCCAGTAATACGATAGAAAGTCGTGCTCAGACCATTGCGGTTTTCTTGCCAGGTTTCTATGCCCTTGCCATGCTTGTTCCAGAAATCATCAGGCAATTGCACGATGCCTGAATACAAGAGATCTGAATCTTCAAGCACGTGGTCATTGAAGTAGTCTTCAGCAGGCAAGCCCATGGCGCGTGCCTTGATGCGCATATTGATGTCTTTTGACACCAGCACCACTGGGCGACCTGGCTTTTCTGTTTCCAGCGCACGAACTACACCAAGTATCTGATTATCAGCCTTGCCTTTAGGCAGACCGACTGGCAGGTCGGCACTTTGCAGCTTGGTCTGGAAGTACAGGTGGCCCTTGGCATCCTTGTTACCCAGTTTGGATAACAAGATACCTTTTTCTATATCGTGATGATCGATATCACCTACCAGGGCATCCAGAGAACGTGATACCTGGCGCGCATTGCGGGCAACTTCTGACATGCCTTTTTTATGATCATCCAGTTCTTCCAGGGTGATCATGGGCAGGTAGACATCATGCTCTTCAAAGCGGAACAAGGATGAAGGATCATGCATCAGGACATTGGTGTCGAGTACAAACAGCTTGGTGGTGCCGGATTTGTCTGCGGCACGGCTGGTGCCGGACTTGACGCGGCTGTCATGGGTTTTGGCCTTGCTTGCAGCAATGGCTGGCAAAGTTTTGGCGACGACTGCGGGTGTCGTTTTTTCTGCAACAGGTTTGCTGACCACTGCCGGGACCGTGGCTACTTTCTTTCTTTGTGGTGCCGGGGCGACATCTATGGTTTTGATTTTCTCTGGCGTTGCGGATTTTATTGTTTTGGCTGGTTTGCCTTTTTCTGCCTTCGGATAATCCTTGGGTGAAAGCAGTGCTGCTGGCTTGGTCGGCATTTTTGGCAATGGCATGAAAACCTCAATCAAAAAGTGAGAGCTGAAAAGTTAAAAGCCGTTAAGGACATACCAGCATTGCTGCTGGCACTGTCTTTCACGGCTTTTATCAAGAGTAATTCTGGAGAGTTCAATTAAGTTTGGGCGCTCACAAATTCGAGTACTTCGTCTACGTGTCCTGCTACTTTAACTCCACGCCATTCTTTCACTAATTTACCATTGCCGTCAATCACAAATGTGCTGCGCTCTATGCCGCGCACCTGTTTGCCATACATGTTCTTCATTTTCATGACATTGAACAACAGACACAAGGTTTCGTCAGGGTCAGAAATTAACTCGAAAGGCAGGCCTAATTTATTTTTAAAGCCTTCGTGAGAGCGCAGGCTGTCACGGCTGATACCAAAAACGTCAGTATTAGCTTGCTGGAATTGTGGGTGCAAGTCACGGAAGGCGATACTTTCCGTGGTACAGCCCGGGGTATTGTCTTTTGGGTAAAAATAAATAATGATATTTTTACCAACATAATCACTTAATTGAAACGCTTTGTCGCCAGTCATGGCGGCGGAAAATTCTGGTACCTGGCAGTGCAGTGCGGAAGGGGTCTCAGCCACTTTCATCTCCTTGGTTAGGGGTGGAGAAATGTTGCTGACTGACTAGATCAGGGCGACCAGCTCTCCGGAACGGCCTGGCAAGCTTGCCCATGACAATGGACGTGTCGGTAAGTCACTATTCTTGATGGACGCATAGTAGTCCGCCATGGAAATACAACGATAACCTTGCTTGTGCCAGCCTGTCAGCAATTCCTCGAATATGGGGGCGAGTTTTTGTCCTTCAAGCTCTGCATGTAAGGTAAATACATGATCTTTTGGATTTGCTGTCAGTTTCAGTATATTGGCTGCGATATTTGACTCGCTAATGACATTGCCAGCGATGTCGCGTCCCAGCAACTCATCCAGCGTGGGCAGGGTAGTTGGCATCTGTATGCAGGACATGACATTACTGTCGACTTGCAGGCGATAAGGGCCAGCATCCGCATCGGCGAGGCTGCCATCTACATTGAGCATGGCGCGCCCGTCAGATGCGTATTGCATGCCGAACTGGTCAAGCTGGGCAAAAGCGTGATCATTCATTTGCCAGCCAGCCGCACCATGAGTTTTTGGTGTTGCGCCAAAAATCTGCTGGAAGCGCTGGTGAGCTTGCAGCATCTGCTTGCGCGTCCAATCCAGGTCACGCACCCGCACATTATCTTGCCAGACTACGTGATCCCAGGTATGGACGCCGCATTCAAAACCGGCATCACGCACTGCCTGCATTTCGGTTGTGCAACTGCCTATATCCGGCGCTGGCAGAAATACGCCATACATCAGGGTCTTGAAACCATAATGTTCCAGGACCGAAGTGCGCGACACTTTTTGGAAAAAGCCAGGGCGAAATGCCCTGCGCAAGGCCCAACCAGTGTGGTCCTTGCCCAAAGAAAACAGGAAAGTTGCGCCTGCATTATGTTTCTTGAGAATGCGCACCAGGTTAGGTACGCCTTCTTTAGTGCCGCGATAGGTATCGACGTCGATCTTGAGAACGATGGTAGGCATGTAGTCCAGTAATTAATCCATCAAGGCGCGTGCTTCAGCTACCTGGCTGCGGTAAGCGTCGAAAATATTGCGCATGGTGTCTGGCATGGTTGTCACTGGCTTCCAGCCCAGTTCTTCACAGGTATTGGTGATTTTCGGTACGCGATTTTGCACGTCCTGGTAACCTTTGCCGTAGTAGGCAGCAGAAGTGGTTTCTGTCAGTTCTACTTTTTTGGCTGTTTCAGCATACTCAGGATACTCTGCAGCCAGATCCAGCATCATGTGTGCCAGTTCGCGGATGGAGAAATTATTGGTCGGGTTGCCGATGTTATAGATTTTGCCGCTGGCTACGCCGTTTTTGTTATCGATAATGCGCATCAGGGCATCGATACCATCGTCGATATAAGTGAAAGCACGTTTTTGCGCGCCGCCATCCACCAGGGAAATATTTTCACCACGGACGATATGACCAAAGAATTGCGTCACAACGCGTGAACTGCCTTCTTTAGGTGTGTGGATGTTGTCCAGGCCAGCACCGATCCAGTTGAATGGACGGAACAGGGTGAAGTTCAGGCCTTCCATGCCATAACCCCAGATCACGCGATCCATCAATTGCTTGGCGCAAGAGTAAATCCAGCGTGGTTTATTGATAGGGCCGCAGATCAGTTCAGATTCTTCAGGATCAAATTCTTCATCATGGCACATGCCATAGACTTCAGAAGTCGACGGGAATACCAGGTGCTTGCCATATTTTGCAGCGGAGCGAACGATAGGCAGGTTGGCTTCAAAATCCAGTTCAAATACGCGCAGAGGCTGTTTTACGTATGTGGAAGGTGTCGCGATCGCAACCAGAGGCAGGATGACATCGCATTTTTTTACATGGTATTCAACCCATTCTTTATTGATGGTGATGTCACCTTCAAAGAAATGCATGCGTGGGTGATTGATCATGTCGCCCAGACGCTCGGTTTGCATGTCCATGCCATACACTTCCCAGTCTGTGGTTTCCAGAATGCGCTTGGACAAATGGTGACCGATAAAACCGTTCACGCCGAGTATGAGGACTTTTTTCATAATGAATTCTTTTTAAAGTAAATGTTGATTGCCAGTTCAGATGCGCAAAGCGAGGGCTTATGCCGCTTGCTTCAATAGGGTCGCTAATTCCTGCGCCCCCATGATTTTGCCATCCATTAACAATTCAATAATATGCAATGCCCGGCCATCGCCGCACACGCCAAGGACGTTATTATCTACTACATGTAAGCCTGTCGGCAAATTTGCCGCATCAGTTTTGGATAAGCGTGCTTTTCCGATAACAAAACGATGACCAGCCTGATCGGTAAAAGCACCAGGGTAGGGGGGGGCTACTGCTCTATGCAGGTTATATACCTGTTGCGCCGTTTGTTGCCAGTTGATGCGCCCGTCTTCCGGTTTGCGTCCACCAAAATAGCTGCCGGCAGATAAATCGTTAGTCAAATGCGTGGCGGTCCCAGCTATCAAATCCGGTAACGCAGTCCACAGGCATTGCTCTGCTGCGACAGTCAATTTGCCAAATACTTCATAGGCTGTGTCGTCCGGCAAAATAGGTGCTGATACTTGGGCAAGAATATCACCTGCATCAGGCTTCAAGGCCATTTCATGCAGGGTGGCACCAGTTTCAGTCTCACCATGCAAGACTGCCCAGTTGACAGGTACACGACCACGGTATTTAGGCAGCAAAGAACCATGCAGGTTGTAAGCACCGCGCTTGGCCAGTGCTAATACATCCAGCGGCAGCATATGACGGTAATAAAAACTGAAAATGAAATCAGGCGCTATGGCTGCTACCTGCTCTTTTAGCTCAACTGATTTTGGATCATCGGGCGTGATACAAGGTATGCCTTGCTCACGGCACAAATCGGCCACTGATTCAAACCAGATGGTTTCTGCCGGATTGTCAGTGTGACTGACGACCAGTTTGACGGCTATGCCACGAGCCAGCAAAGTCTTGATGCAACGCACACCGACGCTGTGATAGGCAAAAACCACTGCTGTTGCAGGGGATGCTGATGTAGTCATCACTGCTTTCTTAATTAACTTCAGGCAAATCCGGGGTGGATTGTTCCAATATGGTTTGCACCACATAACGCGGACGACCGCGTACTTGCTGGTAAATGCGGCCCACGTATTCACCCAGTAATCCTATACCAAACAGGATCACACCCATCAGGAAGAAGGCGATAGCAAACAGAGTGAACAGACCTTCTGCTTCTGCGCCCAGTGCAAAACGGCGTATCAACAAGAGCAATACCAGGCCACCAGATAGGATCGATAACGCCATACCCAGCATGGAGAACCATTGCAAAGGCATGATGGAAAAACCGGTCATCAAGTCAAAATTCAGACGTATCAGGCTATAAATCGAATATTTTGATTCGCCGGCAGAACGTTCTTCATGTTCAACGATGATTTCTGTTGGCTTGCGTGCAAAGGTATAAGCCAGGGCAGGGACGAAGGTATTCACTTCACTACACTGATTGATCAAATTGATCACGTTGCGACCATAGGCGCGCAGCATATTGCCTTGATCCGTGATCTTGATACGCGTGATCTTCTCACGGAAGCGGTTCATCGCCTTGGATGCATAGGTACGCCAGGCAGAATCCTGGCGCTTGCGGCGTATGGAGCCTACGTAATCATAGCCTTCACGCATTTTATCGACGAGGGCACCGATTTCTTCTGGCGGATTTTGCAAATCGGCATCCAGGGTAACGATGATTTCACCGCGCGTGGCTTCAAAACCAGCCAGAATAGCCATGTGCTGGCCATAATTGCCATTGAACAGCACTACCCGTGTGACGTCAGGGCGCAAGCGATACTGGTCAGCCAGCAAGGCAGGCGTGTTATCGCGGCTGCCATCGTTAACAAATACAATTTCATAGCTGACACCGCGTGCCGCCAGCGTATCAAGCGCCGGATACAGGCGTTCAAACAGCTTGGCAAGGCCAGCTTCTTCGTTATAGACGGGTATGACAACAGAGAGTTCGGGTTTCATTGGTATTGTTCTGCCGATTTCAGAGAAGGCAGGATTTTACCGCAGACACGACTCTTTCGACATCTTCTGTGTTCATGGATGGAAATAATGGCAAAGTAACAATCTGCTTGCCTATGCGTTCTGCAATGGGGAACATGCCATCGGTAAAGCCACGCTCGCGATACATGCTGAACAAATGGATGGCGCGATAGTGATAACCCAAGCCAATTTGCTGATCCAGCATTTGCTGCATGAAAGCCGCGCGATTAACGCTTTCTGGTAAGACCAGGTGGAACATATGCCAGTTGCTGTTTTCAAAGTCGGCAACGGGCAACTCTGCACCTGTCTTTTGTTCAAACTCAGTACCAAAGCTGGTGAAATAGTGCTTTGCCAGGGCCGCGCGTTTGGTATTGAACTCTGCCAGATGTTTCATTTGCCCCAGACCTATGGCAGCGGCAATATCGGTCATATTATATTTGCCACCGAGCACATCAACATCTATACCATCCAGCCCACTGCGCGTCACGCCTTGCAGTCTGTACTTTTCTGCCAGGTGTGCTTCTTCTGCGTTGTTCAACACCAGGCAACCACCTTCGCCTGTCATGATGTTTTTATTGACCTGGAAGCTGAATGAAGCAAAGTCGCCGAAAGAGCCTATGCGCTTGCCTTTCCAGCTGGAACCTATGGCTTGTGCGGCATCTTCAATGACGCGCAAATTGTATTTGTTGGCAATTGCATACAGCTTGTCCATATCGCAAGGCAGGCCGCACATGTGCACGGGGATGATCGCCTTGGTACGTGGTGTGATCACTGCTTCAACTTTGTCTAGGTCGATATTATGTGTTTTGGGATCAATGTCAGCAAACACAGGTGTCGCGCCAGTTTCTATAATGACATTGGCGGTTGCTACCCATGAATTTGGTGTGGTGATGACTTCATCGCCTGCGCCTATGCCAGCAATGCGCAGGGCAATTTCCATGGTGCAGGTGCCAGAATTGAAAGTGCGCACAGGGCGGCCGCCAAAATATTCAGACAATTGTGCTTCTAAAGCTTGCACTTTGGGACCACTGGTCAGCCAGCCAGAACGCAAGACTTCTGTGACGGCAGCGATGGTCTCTTCATCGATAGTTGGTTTGGTGAATGGCAGGAATTTGGATGTGTCACTCATGGTGAACCTTTCAATAAAACAAAGCTATTCTTATGGAATATAAGGTGTGTGCCAATGAATCAATTCAGCTTTTAACTAGCAAGGCCACACCAATGATGATGACGCCAATTGCCAGCATCCTTTGCATGGACATGACTTCACCCAGGAAATACCAGGCACCGATGGCATTGACGATATAGCCTAATGATAGCAACGGGTAAGCAATGCTGACGTCAACACGTGACAAACCTATGATCCAGACGACGACAGAGATGACGTAGCAAGTCAGGCCGCCGATGATGGGTAACTGTGTTGCCAGTTGCAAGCCCGTTGAAAACCAGTTCTCTGCAGTCAGATGAATCGCGCCAACTGCATTGGTACCTTTCTTGAGCAAAAGCTGGGCAACAGCATTGAGCATAATGCCTGTGAAGATAAAGCCAAAGGTATTGATATTCATAATTGTTTATTTGTTTTTATTAACCAGATTGGCAACGATGACGCGGCGCGGATCCTTGGCGATTATTCGCATGGGGAAGTCGGTTTTTTTCAAGTCTTCATAAATATCATTACGCAAGATGGCAACTGCAGCTTCGCCTTTGTCTTGATGCGTCTGCCATTTTTTGACGAAGTCTTCACGCTTGGGTATCCACAATTCTGGCTGCTGCTCCAGGCCAAACTGCATTTCGTCAGGGAACTCAACCAGTGTCGTGGTGCGCTCCAGATAAAACGGCAAGGCCTGTTCATAGCGGCCAACTGCATAGAAAGGTGTAGTCGGTGAGGTCAGTTCAGCCTTGATTGCAGGTATGTATTCGCTGCCCGCAATGTATTTTCCCCATGGATTATGTCCCAGAAAGGCAATTTGCCCGACGAGGTAACCACTGGCAGCCAGGCAAATGATGGCCCAGTCCTTTCCAGTGTCACCTTTGCGTGCCAGCAGCCAGGTGAGCACGCCACCAGCTATCGCCAGCGCTATAACACCGATTATCCATGGTGCATAAGCAGTGGCTAGCGCGTGGTCGAATGTATCTGCGGTATCCAGTTTCCCCAGATAAGTCGCCAGGCCAACTGCACCAGCTATGCCGACTATGACGAATAGAATACCGGCGACTTTTACTGGACGGTTATCCGTTTGTTCGAGGTGGCAGGCAATCAAAAGAGCCAATGCTGGAAAGATAGGCAGAATATATCCTGGTAACTTTGAGCCGGAAATACTGAAAAAGAAAAACAGGAAAGCGGCCCAGATAAATAGCATTTTCCTGGGTTGAAAGCCCGAGGTCTTTTCCCTGACACCAGACCATAAGCCTTGAAGTAAGACGCCTATCCATGGAACGATACCGACGAGTAGCAGGGGAATGAAGTAATGCCATGGTCCTCCGCGTTTGTGTACGGTGCTGGTAAAACGCTGAAAATGTTCGTGGATAAAGAAAAAGTGGGGATGCTCAGGGTTTTTTATGGCTATCAAGATAAACCAGGGAGCAGTGATGGCAAAAAACAGGATCAGGCCCTTGCCCATGTGCAGGCGTTTCCATAAACCCCAGTCGCGTGTTGCCAGGGTATATATGACCAATACCCCTCCTGGCAATACAAAACCGATCAATCCTTTTGACATCGTCGCCAATGCCATGCCTGCCCAGCAAACCAGCATGGCATTGCGCTCTGTCTTACTATTTGCATCAGCCATTTGAGCGACCAGCAAACCACACAAGGCCAGAGTCATCATGCCAGACAAGCCCATATCCAGGGAGTTGACGTGGCCCATGCCAGCCCACCAGAAACTTGAACCCAGTACCAGGGCAGCAATGATGCCAACGCGGCGGCTGAATATCTTGTTGCCGGTATAAGCCATAGCAGCAACGCCCAGCAAACCATTCAAGCCAGTCCACAAGCGCGCTTGCCAGTCACCCAGACCGAAGACGGCAAAGGTCAGGGCATTCATCCAGTTTTGCAGAGGAGGCTTTTCAAAATACTTGATGCCGTTCAGACGCAAGGTAATCCAGTCACCTGAGGCCAGCATTTCACGACCCATTTCGGCGTAACGACCTTCATCGGTTGGCACCAGAGTTCTTGCTCCCAGCATGTAAAACCAGACCAGCAGGAAGGCGATACTCAGCGCCCATAATGTACGCGGTGAATCGTAAGGAGAGGTCTTGTTCATGCAGTTTCCATAATCAGGGCAAGCGCAACCTTACGGCCTTCAGCCATCAGGATATTATAAGTACGACAGGCAGCCTGATTGTCCATGCACTCCACGCCTATACGTTTGGCAGCCAGTGCAGCGGTCAGTTTGGGATGAACGAAGCGCTGCTTGTTACCTGTGCCCAAAATGACAACATCGGGCACAGTAGCTTCGATTTGCGCAAAATCTTCAGCATTCAATTGCTCAAAACTGGTGGCCGACCATTGCTGCGGCTTGGTTTCCGGCAGCACGATCAGGCTGTGGGTATAAGTAATTGCATTAATTTCTACACTGTCTTTTTCATAAGCAGTGATGGTCTGGTATTGCTGCGTAGGAGTAGAGTGCAACTTCATCGATGTAGCTCAAGGGTTAAGACTGTAAAGAGGCGCATTGTAACGTTTTTTATCAGCTTCCATGGGATGCTTAAACGCTACGGGCCTATTTTTTTGACCATGCATCCCAGCCAACACGGGTAATTTTAGCGATAGTTAAATCACGGGATGCATGAGGTGCTTTGCTATCCGTTAGAAATACGGCCACTGCCATATGATGACCATTCGGCAAAGTAACAATGCCTACGTCATTATGGGCCGCAGTCAGGCTGCCATGAGTTGGCGAACTGCCAGCTTTGTGGATCACAGGTGTGCCAGCAGGTAGTAGAACCTTGATGCGGGCGACATTGGGATTGGGGGCGGTGTTTGAAGTGGATTTCAGGTCGGCTTCCTTGTCTGTCATCCATTTCAGTAATAATTCACTGCTTTTGGGACTCAAGGCTTTGCCTTGCTGCAAAGCCTGCAACAACTTGATCATGGCTTTGGGTGTGGCCGTGTTACGGTATTGCATGTTCCAGGATTTACCAATTTCTTTTTCTGTATCCAGGACTTTGATATCTTTTATGTCCAGTTGCGCCAGATATTGCATGACCGATGTTGGTCCGCCCAGTAAGCGCAGCAAGACATCAGTGGCTGTGCCATCATTATCGACAATCGCGTGATGCATCAATGCCTTGACAGTAATTTTGAAATTACCGTCCGGATGCTCGTCGCGTAGAGGGCTGGCTAGCTCTGCAGCCAGTAAATCCTCTTTACCGACAGTGACTTTTTGATCCAGCTGAAGTTTGTTTTTATCGACTGCAGCCAACACTGTCATAACGACGGGTAACTTGCTAACTCCCTGCATGGGAGCTGGGGTATCAGGCAATATCCACAAGCTTTGCCCGGTTTCCAAAACCAATAGACTTGCTCCCAGCCTGCCACCACTGTCCATGGCGATGGATTCAATCACATTTTGTGCAAAGGCAGCATTCATGCCAGCTATGCTGAACAACAGGGATAAAAATAGTTTTTTCATGACCGCTTCTACTGGTTGGTAATTACTCGATACAGTCCGCTTGATTCTTACTTGGTATTAGACTTGCAATATCCTTTTTCGTTCTTACTAATTTTGCTTGTTCAAGTCTATTAGGTTGTAAAACCATCATTTACGATACATGATGCGACTCTATTTGGGCAAATTTGCTCTGGAGTTCAGCTTTTGCCAAGTTCTGATTGATAAAATTCGGCGCATTGTGCAGAATGGAACGTTCGGCAGTGCAGCATTTCTGTATTGCAGCTTATCATGCGCTTGCATTCAATTTCGGCCTGGCTGGAAAACATGGATGCAGCCAACTCATGAATATTATCAAGGATTGCAGCGGTGCGACCCATACAAAAATCATTAAAACTAGCAGACGTTTGTTATGACATCCGTGGCCCCGTCATGGAAAAAGCCAAGCAGATGGAGGATGAAGGTCACAAGATCATCAAGCTCAATATCGGTAATCTGGCAGTTTTCAATTTTGATCCGCCGGATGAAATCGTGCAGGATATGATACGTAACATGCAAAATGCAGCCGGTTATACCGACTCCAAAGGCATGTTTGCGCCGCGCAAAGCGATTATGCATTACACCCAGGAAAAGCATATCCGAGGTGTGACCATAGAAGATATTTATATCGGCAATGGTGCTTCAGAACTGATCGTCATGGGCATGAATGCATTGCTCAATAGTGGTGATGAGGTATTAGTGCCAGCCCCTGATTACCCCTTGTGGACAGCGGCGGTGAGCCTGTCAGGCGGCAAACCTGTGCATTATGTCTGTGACGAAAGTGCAGACTGGATGCCGGATATTGACGATATCAAAAGCAAGGTCACGCCTAAAACCAAGGCCATCGTCGTCATCAATCCCAATAATCCTACAGGCGCCTTGTACCCAGTTGAGGTCTTGCAGCAGATAGTCGAAGTGGCGCGCCAGCATCAGCTCATCGTTTTTGCTGATGAAATTTACGACAAGACTTTGTATGATGGCGAATTGCACACCTCCATTGCTTCGCTGGCTGATGATGTGCTGTTCCTGACGCTGAACGGTCTTTCTAAAAACTATCGTTCTTGCGGTTATCGCGCTGGCTGGATGGTGGTATCCGGCGAAAAACGTCATGCCAAGGATTATATTGAAGGCTTGAATATGTTAGCCTCCATGCGTTTGTGCGCAAATGCACCGGGGCAGTTTGCAATCCAGACGGCACTCGGTGGCTACCAGAGTATTAATGATCTGGTTGGGCCAGGTGGACGCTTGCTCAAGCAACGCGATCTGGCGCACAAGCTGTTGACGGCAATTCCTGGTGTGACTTGCGTTAAACCCAAGGCTGCGCTGTATATGTTTCCCAAACTGGACCCCGTGATGTATCCCATCAAGGATGACCAGGAGTTTATCCACGAACTGCTGACCGAGCAGCGCGTGTTGTTGGTACAGGGAACGGGATTTAACTGGATCAATCCCGACCATTTCCGTGTCGTGTTCTTGCCCAATACGGATGATTTGACTGATGCTTTCGGGCGTATTGCTAGTTTCCTCGAAGCATATCGAAAGCGTCACGGCACCAATTAATTAATTTAATTTACTGTTTAGAAAACTTATGAAACCCATCAAAGTAGGCCTGTTAGGCATAGGCACCGTCGGCTCCGGCACTTTCAACGTTTTGAAGCGCAATCAATTAGAGATTACGCGTCGCGCAGGTCGCTCGATTGAGATTGCCATGGTGGCAGACCTGAATGTTGAGCGGGCACGAGAGTTGACCAATGGTGAATGTGAAGTCGTCAATGATGCCAATCTGGTGGTTACCAACCCGGATATCGATATCGTCATCGAATTGATAGGCGGTTATGGCATTGCCAAAGACCTGGTCATGAAAGCCATCGCCAATGGCAAGCATGTGGTGACGGCCAATAAGGCTTTGCTGGCAACACATGGCAATGAAATCTTCAAGGCGGCAGAAGAAAAAGGTGTCATGGTCGCATTTGAGGCTGCGGTTGCTGGTGGCATTCCCATTATCAAGGCCTTACGTGAAGGACTGACTGCTAATCGCATACAGTGGATTGCTGGCATCATCAATGGCACGACCAATTTCATCTTGTCTGAAATGCGTGACAAGGGGCTGGACTTTGCAACTGTGCTGAAACAGGCACAAGAGCTGGGTTATGCAGAAGCTGACCCTACCTTTGATATCGAAGGTGTCGATGCTGCACACAAAGCCACCATCATGGCGGCGATTGCCTATGGTATCCCCATGCAGTTTGATAAAGCCCATGTGGAGGGCATCACCAACTTGCAAGCCAGCGACATCCGCTATGCAGAAGAACTGGGTTATCGCATCAAATTGCTGGGTATCAGCAAACGTACTGAGGCTGGCATAGAACTACGCGTACATCCAACCCTGATTCCTGAAAAACGCCTGATCGCCAATGTCGAAGGTGCCATGAATGCGGTACTGGTACATGGCGACGCAGTCGGTGCGACCCTGTACTATGGCAAGGGTGCTGGCTCCGAGCCTACCGCGTCTGCAGTGATTGCCGATCTGGTTGATATCACGCGCCTGGCAACGGCTGATCCTGAGCATCGTGTACCTTACCTGGCCTTCCAGTCTAACTCCCTCAGTGATTTGCCGGTCTTGCCTATGGCAGAAATCGTCACCAGCTATTATCTGCGCATGCATGTGGCAGACAAGCCTGGTGTTTTGGCTGATGTCACGCGCATCCTGGCAGATTTGACGATCTCTATCGATGCCATGCTGCAAAAAGAACCGGCAGAAGGCGAAACGCAGACAGACATCATTATCCTCACGCATCAGACCAAGGAAAAAAATATCGTTGCAGCCATAGAAAAAATCGAAAAGCTCGATTCCGTCTTTGGTGCAGTGACGAAGTTACGCCTGGAAGAGCTGAGCTAAACCTTCAGACTTCAAACGAAAAAGCGCGGTCATGGAATAATGATCGCGCTTTTTTACTTTCTAAAGACAGCACAAACAGGATGATATGCCGCGCCTCTCACTCTCGCACTTGCTATCCTATGCCTTGTTTGGCTTCCCGCTGGCGATGGTGGCATTGCCCATCTATGTCTATGTGCCCCAATTTTATGCGGATCGATTTGGCATGTCTTTATCGGCCATAGGCACAGCACTATTGTTGACACGTATCATGGATGCCTTCATTGATCCTTTTATTGGTGCAGTGATAGACCGCAGGCCGCAAAGCCGTACTTACGCGCCGTATATCACTCTGGCATTGCCATTATTGATTGCTGGCTTCATTGGTCTGTTCCATCCTCCTCAGTTATCAGGCAATCCTGCTTTTCTCTGGTTCTTTGTCACGCTGGTGGTCGTGTATGCAGGATTTAGCCTGGCCAGTATTGCTTACCAGAGCTGGGGTGCGGCCCTGACGCAGGAACCTGGGCAAAGAATAAGACTGACCAGTGCACGTGAGGCATGTGGTTTGGCTGGTGTGATTGCGACAGCCATTATCATCCAGTTTGGCAATGTCACGATCTTGTCTGGCATGTTGAGTTTCAGCCTGCTGATGACAGCGTGGTTCCTGATACGCCAAACACCGCGAAAATCCGGTGTGACAGGCGCGACTCATGTGCCGCTGTCTTTGCGTCAGTTGTTTGCTAACCGTAGTTTCCGTGCCTTGTTTCTGGTATTTGTGGTTAACGGCATTGCCGCAGCGATACCGGCAACCTTGTTCCTGTTTTTCACTAAAGACCGTTTGCATCTGGCGCATTTATCCGGGGTTTTGTTGCTGATGTATTTTCTGGCGGCTGCCTTGTCCATGCCTTTATGGACCCGCTTGGCACAAAGAAAAGGAGAGGTCAAAGCATGGTTGTTAGCAATGTTTTTGTCCGTATTCAGTTTCGTTGGTGTACTTGCATTAGGTGTTGGTGATGCATGGGCCTTTTCCCTGATTTGCATTTTTTCAGGGATGAGTTTAGGTGCAGACCTGGCTTTGCCACCAGCCTTGCTGGCTGGAGTCATTCATGCTGCAGGGCATAGCGAAAAAAATGAAGCCAGTTATTTTGGCGTTTGGAACTGGGCCAGCAAGATGAACCTGGCGCTGGCCGCAGGCCTGGCATTGCCAGCCCTGGAGTACTTGGGCTATGTACCGGGTTTGGCCAGCGAGAGTGGCTTGCAGGCGTTGACATTGGCTTACGCCGCTTTACCTTGCATATTGAAATTGCTGGCAGCAGCCTTGCTGTGCAAAGCCAGGCTGGAAAAAGTATAAAGGTACAAAGTATGGACTGATTGTCCAAACCTACTTAGCGCAACAACTTTTCATCGAATTCTGCCGGATAGTCTTTATGGATTTTGACTACAGTAGAAACCCGCGTGCCGTAACTTGGTGACACTATGCATGGCGATGACAGCAGGCGCTCCATCTCAAATGAAACGCCGGTATCAGGCAGACGGCAATCTGGGGCAGGGGTGGTATTGGCCAATACTTCAAAATAGGCATCTACGGGTGCGCGTTGGCATATCATGCTGGCAAATTCTGCCTTGGTCCTGACAACTTTTGGCCAGGGCGTATCCAGAGACGCATTGGAAATACCATAAATACCCGGAGGCAGGGGCTGACCATTGCGTACATCATCCAGATTGCGGTTGGAAAACCAGATCAGGTCTTCCTTGTCGCCGATCAGTAAATTGAAGCCGTTATAGTCAGCAACAGTGTCGCGAATGCTGGCGATATACTCTTGCGCGCCCAAATCACTCTTGAGGTAATTCGCAACCAGTTCTCCACGCGATGGGGCATCTTCACGCTTTTCAGACGGTGCACGGATATTGGTAATGGCGGCAAATTTGCTGGTCAGGCTATCCGCCCCATTGAGTGTAGTCATACCCAACCAGGTGCCGCCCGATTGCAGGTCACGTCCAGCATATATGTTAGGGTAGTCCTGCCACCAGTCAGCGGCAGCCGCAGGCCGGTCATAAAATTCATCACGGTTGCCTGCAAACACGATAGGTGTGCAGGGTATCAGTTTCCAGGCAAAGACGATCAGGCACATAAGTCTACATCCACAAAATATTCCATATGTCGCTCACCAGACTGTAATTGCTGCAATCCGGTTTGCGCGTAAGCCAGCTCAAGACGCTGTTCAAAATCAGGCGCGACCTGATGATAAATCTCCATCCAGGTATGCATGCCATCCTGTTCTGCCGGACGTTTCTGCAAGCCGGGCCCCTGCTGATCAGCCTGACGCATCAGGTTTTGCAATAACCGTTCCTGCTGCAGTACTTCAGCTTCTTTGTCAGTGCTGGCCTTAAAATAGATATAGCAATTCATATGCCTGCTTTTGATTCTTTGTTGCGCGATTATTGTGTAATATCTGTTATCGCATACGGCAGAGGCAACAGCTCCATTGCAGCGCCAGTTGCCGAGCCTAACGTAAGTTGACCACTTTCCTGATCGGCCAGCTTCATTTCTATCAACACCAGCGAACTGTCTTCCTGATGTTGTTCTGCATTAACGATCATACCGCAGGGCTGGCTGACATCATCGCTATTAAATACTTCAGTTCCTGCTGCGACATCTGTCGCATGCACCAAGGCTATTGCCATGCGGCGCTTGAGTTTGCCCAGATATTGGCTGCGAGCGACTATTTCCTGCCCGGGGTAGCAGCCTTTTTTAAAGTTCACACCACCGATGAGTTCAAAATTGATCATCTGCGGGACAAACTTCTCTTGTGTGCTGGCGATGACGATGGCAATGCCAGCTTGAATTTCAGTCGCGCGCCAGCCGCTAGTGTTCACCGCCCGTAACTGGCTGCTTAATTTGGGCCAGGCTTGCTGGGCAACTTCCACCGGCGCTATCCATTGATAACGTGGTGTGTTGTTGGCATCCGCGACGCGCAGCAGGCTGCCATATTCGTTGCTCAGTTTTTGGTCGATCTTTGCTGGCAACTCTGGAAACCACGCTTGCAGTGCTAAGGGCGCAGCAGTGCCACCTAGCCCCAGAACGACGTATTCATCATTGATATCGTGCAATTTGGCTTTCGCCCGTAAAACAAACATTTGCAAACGTTTTTGCACGGTAGCTTGTATGGTTTTTGATAGCTGCAAGATAATATCCTGGCCATCTTTCCAATACACGAAACTGGCCAGCATACGTCCTTTGGGGGTGCAATAAGCAGCACGGCGCAGTTCGGCAGCACCCAGATGCTCTACATCATTGCTTAATTGATTATGCAAAAATGACGGGGCGTCTTCACCAGTAACCCTGATCAAGCCAAGATCGGTCAAAGGGGCAATAAATCCTGTCTGCAGGGCATCTGATTGCCAATGTGGGGCAAAACCGGTCGTATTCAGGTTTTCCACCGTGGCACCCTGGCTGGATAAAAAGTCTTCCCACATCATATTGTTATACTCACTCTTCTTTACTGATTCGCTTAATGTACGCGCTGGCTTTACAATACCGCCTGCACCTGTTCAGGCGAATTATAGTAGCGTCTGCAAAATCTCGTCAGAACTCCCTCAATTTTGATTAAGCTGCCTACATGGGTTTCATAAAAAAACTATTTGTATTGTTGATCCTGCTTGCGCTGGCCGTCGGTGGTGGCTTCTATTACTGGATGCAGCAAGCCATTTTTACTGAGGGTGAGGTCAAGGAATTCACCATCAGGCCAGGCAGTAGCGTGCGCGCATCTGCCCGTCAGGTGTATGAAGCTGGCATACCTGTCCAGCCTCTGATGTTTGAAGCACTGGCGCGTTTGATGGGTAAAGCGAACAGATTGAAAGCCGGTTCTTTTGAGATAGAAGCTGGCAAAACGCCCGTTGAATTGCTGAACAAGATCGTCAATGGCGATTTCTCGATGGCTAGCCTGGTAGTCATAGAAGGCTGGACATTCCAGCAAATGCGTAAGCTGGTAGATGCGCATCCTGCCATCAAGCATGAAACCCAGGGCTTGAGTGAAGCTGAGCTGATGCGCAAGATCACACCGGACTTTCCACAAGCGGAAGGTTTGTTTTTCCCGGATACCTATCGTTTCGCCAAGGGCAGCACAGACGTGCAACTGTATCAGCAGGCACATAGCCAGTTATTGAAAAAACTCGATGAGGTCTGGAAAAAACGCGCAGATGGCTTGCCTTACAAGAATCGCTATGAGGCTCTGACCATGGCTTCCATCATAGAAAAAGAGACAGGCCAAAAATCAGAACGCCCCATGATAGCCTCGGTTTTTGTCAATCGTCTGCGTACGGGCATGCTGCTACAAACTGATCCTACCGTCATTTACGGCATGGGTGAGCGCTATCAGGGCAAGATATACAAGCGTGATTTGCTGACGGATACGCCCTATAACACCTATACGCGAGTTGGTCTGCCGCCCACGCCGATTGCCTTGCCAGGCATGGAATCGATTTCCGCAGCTTTGGATCCGGCTCATAGCGATGCTTTATACTTCGTGGCGCGTGGTAATGGTACCAGCCAGTTTTCTGACAACTTGAACGACCATAATCGCGCAGTAAACAAGTATCAACGCTAATAAATATTTAGAAAACAGAATTAAAGAATGAAGCCCACAGGAAAATTTATCAGCTTTGAAGGCATAGACGGCGCAGGAAAATCCACCCACATCGCCTATGTGGCAGAGCGTTTGCAAAGCAAGTTGCAAGCAGCCGATGTAAAAGTGATTTGCAGCCGTGAGCCTGGTGGCACACCCCTGGGTGAAACTTTGCGCGAATTGCTATTAAAGCAAAAAATGCATCTGGAGACAGAAGCTCTGCTGATGTTCGCCGTCAGGCGTGAACACATTGCCCAAGTCATAGAACCAGCGTTGGCACGGGGCGACTGGGTCATTTCTGACCGTTTTACTGACGCCAGCTTTGCTTATCAGGGGGGCGGCAGGAATTTGTCGCTGGACAAGCTTAATGCCCTTGAGCAATGGGTGCACCCAAATTTGCAACCAGATCTGACTCTATTATTTGATGTGCCGCTGGAAGTGGCGCGCGCCCGTCTGGATGCTACGCGCGACCTGGACAAGTTTGAACAGGAAAAGGCAGACTTTTTTGCTGCCACACGCAATGAATACCTGCGCCGAGCTAATGAATTTCCTCAACGCTTCAGGATTATTGACTCCACACAAAGCATAGAGGCAATACGTTTGCAACTGGACGCATTGATCGATGACCTCTTGAGCTCTGCTCAGCAAGTGATATGACCCAGCACCCTTTGTATAGCTGGCAAGAGGACTCCTGGCAACAGATACAGGCTCTGGGACAACGCTTGCCTCATGCTTTTTTATTGCACGGACCCCAAGGCATAGGTAAAACTGTATTTGCCGAGCATCTGGCGCAATCACTACTTTGTGAAAGCCCGGGGCAGGGTGGGCACGCTTGTCAGCAATGTGGCTCTTGTGGCTGGTTTGCGCAATATAGCCATCCTGACTACCGCCGTGTCAGGCCAGAGTTGCTGGATGAAGAAGATGCACCAGTTGGTGATGAGACAGAAAGCACCACAAAAACCAGCAAGGCGAGCAAGGCACCTTCTAAAGAAATCGTCATCAACCAAATCCGGGCACTGTCGGATTTTATGAATATTTCTACTCATCGTAGCGGCCGGCGCGTCATCGTTCTGTATCCTGCCGAAGCGTTGAATGTGCCCGCAGCAAATGCGTTGCTTAAATCTTTGGAAGAGCCCAACGCCAATACGGTATTCATCCTGGTCTCAAACAGCATAGACAGGTTGTTGCCTACCATCTTGTCGCGTTGTCACAAGTTTGGCCTGGGCTTGCCGGATGCAGGGATTGCGCTGGAGTGGCTGCATAAACAGGGTATCAAGGATGCCGACGTCTGGCTGGCGCAGCAAGGTGGTGCGCCGCTGGCAGCATTTGACATGGCACATTCAGACTTGCGTGCTGACCTGGATGAATTTATACGCTTTTTGAGTAAGCCTGGTACGGAGTTGAGCCTTAAAACTGCCGACAAGATGCAAAAAATGGAAATGCCTGTCGTCGTCGGCTGGCTACAACGTTGGCTCTACGATATATTTTCCTATAAACAAAGTGGCAGAATCCGGTATCATCCTCGCTATGAGAGGGAGTTAAAGGCATTGTCCATGCAGGTTGATGAGTCTGCTTTGCAGCAATTCATCAAGAATTGCAATGAAAGACAGGCGATTGCCAGTCACCCTTTATCGGCCAAATTATTTTTGGAAGATATGCTGCTTGAATATTCCGCGTTATTCGGCACTATTTGATTAAAGAATTGCGAAAGCCAGAACATGTCAGATTTACCAGCAGATCCTAGTGCTCCGCTTAATATGCCTTCACCGAATCGTCCTTCGGTGTTATCGCTGGCAATTAAAGAAAAAGCTGCGCTGTTTGCAGCCTATATGCCATTTTTAAAAAATGGTGGTATTTTTGTGCCTACCAATAAAACTTATCGTCTGGGTGAAGAGATTTATCTCATTTTGACTTTGTTGGACGACCCGAATAAATACCCTATCGCTGGCAAGGTGGCCTGGATTACGCCAGCAGGCGCAGGCAATAACAAGTCGCAAGGTATAGGTGTGCATTTCCCTGAAGATGAAAGTGGCGTCCGCATACGCTTGCGTGTAGAGGAGTTGCTGGGTGCGGCAGTACGTTCTTCCCGGGCTACACATACAATTTAATGATGATGGCAGCCGAATTTACGCATAGACTGGCGCGGTTTGAAGATTTGCCGCAAATTGTCGCAATTTATAATTCCACAGTTGCCTCACGAATGGTGACTGCTGATACGGAACCTGTTACGGTAGAATCACGCCATGCCTGGTTTCAAGAGCATCATCCTGAGACACGCCCACTTTGGGTCTGCGAGCAGAACGGGCAAGTCATAGGTTGGCTGTCATTTTCGAATTTTTACGGCAGACCTGCTTATTCAGGCACTGCTGAATTGTCCATCTACTTGCACGAGGCTGCGCGTGGTCAGGGTCTGGGGCGTTATTTCCTGACGCAGGCCATTGCGTATGCACCTGAAATCAAGGTTCACACTTTGCTGGGCTTCATTTTTGGTCATAATGTGCCTAGTTTGAAGTTATTTGCTGCATTTGACTTTGCGACCTGGGCAAATATGCCGAAGGTAGCAACGCTGGACGGCATAGAGCGCGATTTGATCATACTTGGCAAACGGGTAGGGTAGATTAACTGGCTAAATAAATTAGCCCCTCACTACCTCTCGCCGCTTGCTACCATTTTCGGGCGACTTGCCAGCGGCAGGTCGCCTATTCATTTTTGAAAGATTTTATTATGCTGAGCTACCGCCACGGCTTTCATGCCGGTAATCATGCCGACGTCCTGAAACATTTTGTCCTGATTCAATTGCTTGAATACCTTGGGCAAAAAGACACTGCCTATACCTATATAGACACGCATGCAGGCGCTGGTTTGTATGCGCTTGACAGTGGTTATGCAAGCAAAAACGCTGAATTTGAAACCGGTATCGGTCCTTTGTGGGACAGAAAAGATATTCCTGAGTCTTTTGCTGCCTATATGGATTTGATCAAAGGCCTCAATCCCAGTGGAAAAATGCGCTACTACCCAGGTTCACCTTACTGCGCCAATATTGTCATGCGCGAGCAGGATCGCCTGCGCCTGTTTGAATTGCATCCTAGCGAAATCAAAATACTGAGCGAAAACTTCCGCAAGCTTGATAACCATGCAGCAGAGCAGGGCCAGCGTCAGACCGTCAGAGGCAAGCGCGTCATCATTTCTGCTGGCGATGGCTTTGAAAGCTTGAAGGCTTTGCTACCGCCGCCATCCCGTCGTGGCATGGTGCTGATAGATCCCCCTTATGAAGTCAAGGATGATTACCGACGCGTTAAGGTGTCTCTCGAAGATGGCTTGAAACGTTTCCCTACCGGTACCTTTGCTGTCTGGTATCCGGTACTGCAACGTCAGGAATCCCGTTCCCTGCCGGAAAAACTCAAGCGTCTGCAGGCAAATAGCTGGCTGAATGTCACCCTGTCCATCAGTGGCCCTTCGCCAGATGGTTTTGGTTTGCATAGCAGCGGCATGTTCATCCTTAATCCTCCATGGACCTTGCTGGCTACCTTAAAAGAAGTCATGCCCTATCTGGTCAAAGTACTGGGAAAAGATGCAAAAGCAGGTTTCGTACTTGAGTCGGGAGAAGCGGGCTCAACGGGTAAGCGTTAAGAAGGCGGTCGGCTAAGAGAGTCAGGCTCTTTTTTCGACACAAAGTAAATTTGTTGAATGTTGCGATGCGGAAGAGCTTATCTTCCGCATTTTTTGTTTGTGGAACGACTAAAACCAGGGTGATGAAAGAGTAGTCCTTTGTGCGTTGCGGAAAAAATACTGATTGACGGATTAGTACGGTCGTACAAAAATCGACAAAGAATAATATTCAGCAATTTGAGCAATTACCAAAGTAATCAATAAAGCTGCACATTTCAGGAGAACAAATGTCGTCATATGTGAAGAGTCCCTTGATGGGGCAAATGATGAGCAAGCCCATGCTTATTTCCAGCCTTATCGAACATGCTGACCGTTATTTTGGAAAGAATGAAATTGTTTCTCGCCGGGTCGAAGGCGATATCCACCGTTATAACTATAGTGAATGCCACAAGCGTTCAAAACAGCTGGCGAATGCTTTCGCCAAACTCGGCGTACAACTGGGTGACCGTATTGCTACCCTGGCCTGGAATGGTTATCGCCATCTGGAAGCTTACTACGCCGTCTCTGGTTCTGGTGCTGTCTTGCATACGATTAACCCCAGGCTGCATCCTGAGCAGATTGCCTATATCGCCAATCATGCAGAAGACCAGTATCTGCTGTTTGACATGACCTTCCTGCCGATAGTGCAAGCGATAGCGGCACATTGCCCGGGCATTAAAGGCTATATCATGATGTGCGACCGGGATAAATTGCCAACAGATGGCAAAGTCCCGAATCTGATGGCCTATGAAGATTTGATCGAAGCCAATAGTGACGATTTCGTCTGGCCGGTTTTTGATGAAAACTCTGCCTCCAGCCTTTGCTATACATCCGGCACGACGGGTAACCCTAAAGGTGCCTTGTATTCCCACCGTTCTACCATCCTGCATTCTTATGGTTCTTCCTTGCCAGATGGCTTGAATGTGTCGGCACGTGATTCTGTTTTGCCAGTGGTCCCGATGTTCCATGTGAATGCTTGGGGCCTGCCTTATTCTGCTCCACTGAATGGTGCCAAACTGGTTTTCCCAGGTCCACATCTGGATGGCAAATCTCTCTACGAATTATTCGAACAGGAAAAGGTTACCTTCTCTGCTGGTGTGCCTACGGTCTGGCTGGGCTTGCTGACCTATGTAGCACAAAATAATCTCAAGTTCTCGACCTTCAAACGCACAGTGATTGGTGGCTCTGCCTGCCCACCTGCCATGATGAAAACCTTGCGCCACACTTATGGCGTGGAAGTGGTGCACGCCTGGGGCATGACAGAAATGTCGCCATTGGGCACAGCTGGTACTTTGATGGCCAAGCACACTGACCTGGCTGAAGAAGAGAAGCAAACCATACTTCAGAAGCAAGGTCATGTCTTGTACGGCGTTGATATGAAGATCGTTGATGATGCTGGCACGGAATTGCCATGGGATGGCAAAACCTATGGCAATTTACTGGTCAAGGGACCCTGGATTATCAACAGTTATTACAAGAATGAAGGTGGTGATGTCCTTGAAGATGGCTGGTTCCCTACCGGTGACGTGGCTACCATAGATACTGATGGTTACATGCAGATTACTGATCGCAGCAAGGATGTTGTCAAATCTGGGGGGGAGTGGATAGGTACGATAGATCTGGAAAATGTGGCTGTTTCTCATCCTGCCATCTTGCAAGCGGCTTGTATTGGTGTATTCCATCCCAAGTGGGATGAACGTCCACTACTGTTGGCAGTCAAGAAACCGGGAGCAGAAGTCACCAGAGAAGAATTACTGCAATTTTTTGATGGCAAGGTTGCGAAGTGGTGGTTGCCTGATGATGTGGTTTTCATAGAGAGCCTGCCGTTAGGGGCCACAGGAAAAATTTTGAAAAATAAACTGAGGGAGCAATTCAAGGAATATAAACTACCAACTGCATAAGAAGTGCAGAACCTGGTCTGGGTATGAATAGTCAAGGTTCTGGAAGTAGCGACAAAACGAAAAAAATCTAGATTCCAAACAATGAGAATACCGGAGAGAGACAAATGAAATTTCCTTTACGTGCCAGCCTTGCTGCAGTCGCCTTAATCTTCGCCGTACCCGCAGTGATGGCTGATACCATCAAGATTGCCTACATCGATCCACTGTCAGGTGCTTTTGCGCCAGTTGGGCAAAATATTCTGAATTCCTATCAGTACATCGCTGATAAGGCCAATGCCGAAAAATGGGCTGGCGAACACAAATTCGAAGTTGTCGGTTTTGATAATAAAGGCAGCCCGCAAGAGTCGCTGAATGTATTGAAAACGGTCATTGATAAAGGCTTTCGCTACATCACGCAAGGTAATGGCTCTGGCGTAGGCCTGGCTTTGCTGGATGCCGTCAACAAACACAATGAGCGTAATCCTGGCAAAGAAATTGTTTATCTGAACCATGCTGCGGTCGATCCTGATATGACCAACAGCAAGTGCAGCTTCTGGCATTTCCGCTTTGATTCAAATTCGGACATGAAAATGGAAGCGCTGACGACCTTCATGGCAGCAGATAAGAATATCAAGAAGGTTTATATCATTGGTCAGAACTACTCGTTTGGCCATCAGGTAACACGTGCAGCCAAAGAGTATTTGGCACGCAAGCGTCCTGATATACAAATTGTTGGTGATGACCTTCATCCGATTGGCCAGGTGAAAGATTTTTCTCCTTACGTAGCAAAAATCAAAGCTTCCGGTGCAGACACTGTCATTACTGGTAACTGGGGGGCAGATTTGGCTCTGCTGATCAAGTCTGCCAAAGATGCAGATCTGAAATCCAACTTTTATACTTATTACGCATCAACTACTGGTGTCCCCACTGCTATGGGCGCTTCTGGTATAGACCGCGTTAAATACGTCGGTTATTGGAATGCGAATAACGAAACCTTCGCTGGCAAAGACATTGTCGAAGGGTTCAAAGCCAAATTTAAGGATGATTATTATTCAATGGCGACTTATTCTGTGCTCGCAGGTATGTCCCAGGCAGTCAAGCAAGCCAAGTCCATTGATCCGGTCAAGGTTGCATTTGCGCTGGAAGGCTTGAACTTCAAGAGCCTGAACGGTGACGATAATATGCGCAAGGTTGATCATCAGATTCAACAGCCTCTGTATATCGCTACCTGGGTGAAAACCAACGGTAAAGATGTCAAATTTGATCAGGAAAATACCGGCATGGGTTGGAAAACCAATCAGAAGATAGATGCATTTGTCGCATCGCAGCCATCTTCTTGCCAGATGAAACGACCAGGCTAATCCTATAAAAAAAGAGAGTCGCTTTATGCGTACTCTCTTTTTTTACCTATAAATAGTACGATCGTTCAAGAATTTTCTGAAAAGGATCTTTGCTGTGGAATTCACACTGATCACTTTGCTGAATGGTGTCAGTTACGGATTGCTGTTGTTCATGCTTTCATCCGGACTGACGCTGATTTTCAGCATGATGGGCGTACTCAATTTCGCCCACGCCAGTTTTTACATGCTGGGTGCTTATTTTGCCTATGCCATCAGCATCAAGATAGGCTTTTGGCCAGCTTTGTTTTTAGCGCCGCTGCTAGTAGGTTTGCTGGGGGCCATGGTCGAACGTTATGGTCTACGCTCCGTGCATAAATACGGGCATATACCTGAGTTATTGTTCACCTTCGGGCTTTCCTATGTGATCGTGGAATTGGTGCAATTGATCTGGGGCAGGTCTACCGTGCCTTATCCTATCCCTGCATCACTGGATGGCCCCTTGTTTACCTTGTACACAACGACTTTCCCTATCTACCGCGGTTTCATGATGCTGGTGGCACTGGTGATGCTGGCTTCGATTTACCTGTTGCTGACACGTACCCGTATCGGCCTGGTAATACAGGCTGCTCTTACTCATCCTGATACTGTGGAAGCTCTGGGTCACAATGTTCCCCGCGTCTTCATGCTGGTATTTGGTGGTGGCTGCGCGTTGGCGGGCCTTGCCGGTGTTGTCGGTGGCAATGCCTTTGTCACTGAACCTGGAATGGCAGCAACCCTGGGAAGCATTATTTTCGTGGTGGTGGTGGTGGGAGGTATGGGTTCACTGGCGGGTGCTTTTGTGGCATCGCTGTTAATCGGTGTTCTGCAGACATTTGCCGTCGCACTGGATTATTCCTTTGTCACCGTGTTTGCCAAACTAGGCATGATCATCAATGCCACTGCGCCTGGTTATGCCTTGTTGAGCCTGACGATTGCCCAGATCGCGCCTATCTTGCCTTATCTCTTATTGGTACTCATCCTGATTTTCAGGCCCAGAGGTTTACTCGGCACACGTGAAGGATAAAAGATGAGCAAACCTTTAGTATTCAAACCTATCAATCTGGCACGCTGGATAATCTGGAGCGGTTTTGCCATCCTGCTTGTCCTCGCACCGATGATATTTAATACCGGCGGATCATTGTCTTTGCTCTCGCAAATGGGCACTTTGATGATTTTCGGTCTTTCCTACAACATGCTGTTGGGGCAGGGTGGGATGCTGTCATTCGGTCATGCTGTTTATTCTGGCCTGGGGGCGTTCTTCGCCATTCATGCGATGAATCTCGTGACAGCGGGCAGCCTGATCTTCCCGATTACGCTGATTCCTTTGATCGGTGGTGTTGCCGGCATGTTCTTTGGTGTTCTGTTTGGCTATGTTACGACTAAAAAATCGGGCACGACCTTTTCCATGATTACCCTGGGTATGGTGGAGCTGGTATTTGCCTGTTCGCTGATGTTCCCCAGTTTTTTTGGTGGTGAAGGTGGTATTTCTACCAATCGTGTCATTGGTCAATCTTTCCTCGGAATTACTTATGGCCCGCAAATTCAGGTGTATTACCTGATCGCCTTGTGGTTATTCATCAGTACCATAGGCATGTATGCATTTACGCAAACCCCTTTGGGGCGCATCGTCAATGCTGTGCGGGACAATCCTGAGCGCGTCGAGTTCATCGGTTACGACACGCAATGGGTGCGTTATCTGACGTTGATTTTGTCTGCTTTTTTTGCGGGTATTGCAGGTGGTCTGTCAGCCATTAACTTTGAAATTGTGACTGCTGAAAATGTCAGCGCCATACGCTCGGGTGCAGTGTTGCTATTTACCTTTATTGGTGGTGTCGGCTTTTTCTTTGGCCCTATGATAGGAGCGATACTGGGTGTCTTCCTGACTGTCATGTTGTCGGACCTGACCAAGGCCTGGCAATTATATCTGGGTGTATTCTTTATCCTGATTGTCATGTATGCACCGGGTGGTATAGCCAGTATCATCATGATGAATTTGCGCGTGGCTAAATTTGGTTTATTTAAACGGGTGTGGCCAAGCATGTGGAAACTTGTGCTGGCAGCAGCAATAACGACAGCCGGTGTCATATTGGCAGTGGAGATGCTGTATCAACGCACGCTGGAATCTACCCAAAGCGCTGTTATAGAAATGTTTGGTGTTTCCATAGATACTGCCAGCAGCAGTTGGTGGGCAATGACAATCATTGTTATAGGCATAGGTGTTTTTGCCTGCGCCAAACTCAAAGGTGGTTTTGCTGAACACTGGGGCGAAGTCAATACTGAAATCGAAGAACAAATGCGGAGGGCGCAAGCATGACAGGCTTTTCGCTTGAATTAAAAGATGTACGCAAATCCTTTGGCAGTGCAGAAATTATCAAGGGGGCTAATTTGCAGGTGCCCAAAGGCGAGCGCTTTGCCATTATTGGCCCCAATGGTGCCGGCAAGTCCACGCTGTTTAATTTGATTTCTGGTCGTTTTCCTCTTAGCTCTGGAGATATTCTGCTTAATGGCGAGAGCATTACGGACCTGCAGCCATATGAAATCAACCGCCGCGGCTTGTCACGCAGTTTTCAGATTACAAATATTTTTCATCGCCTGTCTGTGTATGAAAACCTGCGCTGCGCAGTATTGTGGTCGCTGGGATATAAGTACTCGTTCTGGCATAGGCTAAATGGCTTGAAGGATGCGCATGAAAGGGCAGAGGCCGTATTGGAACAAATTGGTCTCAAGCGCAGGCGTAATGTCATAGCTGGTTTGCTGACGTATGCAGAGCAACGTGCACTGGAAATCGGTATCACCATCGCTGGCGGCGCTGATGTGATTTTGTTGGACGAACCTACTGCGGGTATGAGCCGTTCTGAATCTGATGCGGCGGTAGAACTGATACGCAAAGTCACTGTCGGTAAATCTCTGTTAATGGTGGAACATGATATGAGCGTGGTGTTTGGGCTGGCCGATAAAATTGCCGTGGTCGTATATGGTGAAGTGATTGCCTGCGATACCCCGGCCAATATCCGCAATAACCAAAAAGTCAAAGACGCCTATCTGGGTGGTCATGCACCAGTGGAGGTTGAATGAGCTTACTCACGATTAAAAATCTCAATGCCTACTATGGAAAAAGCCATGTCTTGCATGGCGTGGACATGCAGGTCAATGCCGGCGAAATTGTCAGTCTGCTGGGGCGTAACGGTGTCGGTCGCTCAACCACTGTCAAGGCGACTATGGGGCAGGTGAATGCGACAGGTTCCATCCTGTTCAAGGGGGAAGAAATCATCGGCCTGAAAGCCTTCCAGATTGCCCATAAGGGCTTGGGCTATGTACCTGAAAACCGGGATATCTTCCCCACTTTGACTGTTGAGCAAAACTTGATGCTGGGTGAGAAATCTGGTCGCTCCAAAGACAGCAAACCACGCTGGAGCATAGAGGATATGTACCAGATGTTTCCGCGCTTACGTGAACGCAGGAACACTCAGGCAGGTGTGATGTCAGGTGGCGAACAGCAAATGCTGACCTTGTGCCGCACCTTGATGGGTGACCCTGACCTGATCATGATTGATGAACCAACAGAAGGCCTGGCACCAAAGATTGTCGAACTGGTAGCAGAATATCTGAAGGAGTTAAAGAATCGTGGCATATCAGTCTTGCTGGTAGAGCAAAAACTGGCCATCGCTTTGGAAATCTCGCAACGGGTATATGTGATGGGGCATGGCAGTATCGTTTTTGAAGGCACACCAGCTGATCTGCGTGCCAACGAAAACATCCGTAAAGAATGGCTGGAGGTTTAGCACTAGCAGCAGACAGTGAGAGCAACTCTGTATGCATGTCTGGTGTGATCAAGTTCGAATGATAGTTATCCTGACTATGTTTGAACTTGATCACCTTCACTTTTTATATCATCAACATCATCACTTTCTACGCGATTTCGCCCATTTTCTTTGGCGCGGTAAAGTGCTTTGTCGGCGACCAATAGCAGGGCTTCAATATCAGGAACAGCCTGATGGATAAAACTGGCGCCTATGCTGACCGTCACAGTGATTTTCTGGCCATCACCAATATCGACGGATGTACTGGCAAACTTGCTGCGTACGCGTTGCGCTATCATTTCCGCTTCCTTGCGCCCGCAGCCAGGTAGTATCGCTGCGAACTCTTCTCCGCCGATACGACCCAGGGTATCAATGTCTCGCAATCCGGCACTGGCAACATGTGCAAAGGCCACCAGCACGCGGTCGCCACCGGCATGTCCGTAGGTATCGTTCACGTCTTTGAATTTATCAATGTCCAGCATCAAGACTGCTACTGGTCTGTTTTGTTCAGTCAACCTGGTTAGCAGGCTGGAAGCACGTTCATTAAAGGCGCGCCTGTTCAATAAGCCCGTTAGCTGGTCATGTTCAGCAATGTACTTTAGCTGACGCAATAGTTCTTCACGTGCAGCCATGACACAGGCCACGGTCAGCGGTGCCAACGCCATCAAACTCACTCCTATGCGTATAGACAACAGCATGGGACGCGAATTCATATTGACGATGGAGATGGGCAGGTAGCCAAGTGACATGGCAATCAATACCCAACTGCTGTACAGCAAAGTCAGTATGCTGGTAATGAAGATATCGTAGCTTAATGCACACCAGAGCAAGGCGGGAATAGGGAAGACAGGTGCACCGGGACCACCTACGATGATGCCCAATACAAAAGATATCAGGAGGACGCACACAGGCAAAATTTTGCTGATATGAATGTATTCAGTTTTAAAAGTGCGGCGGCGATTTAATCTGAATCCTGATAAATCCGGCAAACTGAGCATGACAGGTAAAACTGCCATCAAATTAACCAATTCGGTGACGGACCAGAATGCCCAGCTTTTGAGCGGGCTTGCATTGGACAATATGGGATCAGCAATCGTACCAACGACGCCAGCTGCGGCCGCTGAGCACGAAGCGACCAAAGCTAGGTAGAGCACAGAGAGCGGATGTTTCAAACGTCGGTGCTCGTCATCCAGCCAGGAAAAAAGTAAAACACCTGTGATGACGCAAACAAGATTTCCGCCAGTCAGCAACAAACTGACTGACCAATTACTGCCTGCAAATATGTCGGCAGCAACATAGCCCGATATTGCGCCAAACCAGCCACATGGCTTGTTAAATTGTGGGAAACGTACGAACAGACCAAGCAGCAGCGCATTGGCTGGCCATAAAGCCGCCAAATGCCCCATGGGACGACTGAGTATCCCCAATAAACATGCAGCAAATACGATAGCACAGGTGATCGCTGCCGTTTTTATCTGCTCAGTCCAGCTTGATATGGGATAGGACATTACTCAGATACTCCAATTCTCCACAGACTTTATAAGAAATAAATTTCAACTTACTTCATCATAGGGTGAATATTGGTTTTATCACTATCAGATTTTCCAATATGCGGGTTCTCAATGAACTAAAGTACTGTAACAGCTAACATGCCATACAGTTGACTAAGGAGTATTCCGCAAAGCCTGGGAGTATTTTTCTATTTGTTGAGACGGAGATTGAAATAAAATAATACGCTCGTACTATTTTGCGGTATAGTAATCAAAAAATGAGCTTATACCAGATTTTTAAAAGCCGTGAACTGGCAAATCCAAGCAGTATTTCACCTATAGGAAGAGACATGAGCGCCGAATATCAAGTGAATGGCAATATTGCCGTAATTACCCTGAACAATCCGCCTGTAAATGGCTTGGGTCATGCTACCCGCGCAGCAGCAGTGAATGGCATGAAACAGGCCTTGAACGATGATGCAGTCAAAGCCATCGTCATCACAGGTGCTGGTAAAGCATTCTCCGGCGGTGCGGATATCAAAGAATTCAATTCTCCAAAAGCATCTGCAGAACCCAGCCTGCATACGCTGATCAATGTGGTCGAAGGGTCTGATAAGCCTGTCATCGCTGCTATTCATACTGTGTGCATGGGCGGTGGCCTGGAACTGGCTCTGGGTTGTAATTATCGCGTCGCGTCTAAAGGTGCGCAAATTGCCTTGCCTGAAGTTAAATTGGGCATCTTGCCTGGTGCCGGCGGCACACAACGCCTGCCGCGCGTGCTGGGCCTGGAAATGGCTTTGAACATGATTGTTTCCGGTACAGCAGTGCCATCAGAAAAACTGGCCAAGACAGCGATCTTCAATGAAGTGGTGGAAGGCGATGTGCTGGAAGCAGCACTCGCATTTGCAGCTAAAGTTGCTGATGTGCGCCCTTTGCCAAGAGTGCGTGATATCAAGATCGACTACCCGAACTATGAAGCTTATCTGCAATTCTCACGCAATACAGTGCGCGCCATGGCTGGCCCTTTCCCAGCGCCTTTGAAATGCGTGGAAGCAGTGGCAGCCGCAGTCACCAAAAAATTTGATGATGGCATCAAGTTTGAGCGTGAACTGTTTGTTGACCTGGTGCAAACTACAGAATCCAAAGCCTTGCGCCATGCCTTCTTTGGCGAGCGTGCGGCCAGCAAATTGCCGGATGTGCCTGAAGATACGCCAACTCGTCCTATCAAATCCGTTGCCGTTATCGGTGCCGGCACCATGGGTGGTGGTATTGCGATGAACTTTGCCAATGCTGGCATTCCTGTGCAAATACTGGAAATGAAGCAGGAAGCACTGGATAAAGGTCTGGCGACCATCCGCAAGAATTATGAAAACACGCTGAAAAAAGGCAAGCTGACTCAAGAGAAATTTGACCAGCGTGTAAGCCTGATTACAGGCACTTTGTCGTATGAAGAGATTGCCCAGGCAGATATTGTTATTGAAGCCGTGTTCGAAGATATGGGTGTCAAGGAACAAGTCTTCAAAAAACTCGATGAAGTCATGAAAAAGGGCGCAATCCTGGCGTCGAATACATCAACACTGGACGTCGACAAGATTGCTGACTTCACCAAGCGTCCTGAAGATGTTATCGGTACCCATTTCTTTAGCCCGGCAAATGTCATGAAATTGCTGGAAATCGTACGTGGTAAAAAAACTGCCAAAGATGTGCTGGCGACAGTGTTGGGCCTGTCCAAAAAAATCAAAAAAACTGGCGTGGTATCTGGCGTTTGCGATGGTTTCATCGGCAACCGCATGATAGAACAATATAGTCGTCAGGCAGGCTTCCTGCTGGAAGAGGGCTGCACACCGGAACAGGTTGATAAAGCCGTCGAAAAAATGGGCTTTGCCATGGGACCTTTCCGTATGGGCGATCTGGCTGGCAATGATATCGGCTGGTATATTCGCAAGCGCCGTTACGTAGAAAAACCACAGATCACGTATTCCAAAACAGCAGATTTGCTGTGCGAACTGGGTCGTTTTGGACAAAAAACCGGTGCAGGCTGGTATGACTACAAACCGGGCGACCGCAAAGCTTATCCCTCAAGCATTGTGAATGACATGATCATCCAGCACTCTGCTGACCTGGGTATTACGCGCCGCAAGATTTCTGATCAGGAAATTGTCGAGCGCCTGATATTTGCTCTGGTCAATGAAGCTGCCTACATCCTGGAAGAGGGCATAGCGACACGTGCGTCTGATATCGATATGGTGTATCTGACAGGCTATGGCTTCCCATTGCACACCGGCGGCCCTATGTTCTACGCAGATACCGTGGGCTTGCCGAATGTTGTCATGGCCATGGAGAAATATGCCAAAGGCCGCCATGGCGACGCCTGGAAACCAGCACCTTTGCTGGCAAAACTGGCTGCAGAAGGAAAAACTTTCAATTAAATAAACTTAATTGAAATTAATAAGTGGCTTGCCTGAGGAATTGATCTTCAGGTAAGCCATTTCCTATTGGTAAAGAAGTAATCTCATTAACAAAAACTGCCAGGACGCAGATTTCTGCCTTCCAAATTCCATAATTTCTCTATAAATCATGGGCTTGTCTGGAAGCCACCAAAAGCACAATGCTATAATGCACGGTTAATCCCCATCTTTATTGCAAAAGGTTTTCTGTGCTTTCTACCGCTAATATCACCATGCAGTTCGGCCCCAAGCCGCTGTTTGAAAATATCTCAGTCAAATTTGGCGAAGGTAACCGTTATGGCCTGATCGGTGCCAATGGCTGCGGCAAATCCACTTTCATGAAGATTCTTGGCGGTGACCTTGAGCAATCTTCAGGTACGGTCATGCTGGATCAGAATGAGCGTCTGGGTAAATTGCGCCAGGATCAGTTTGCTTTTGAGGACATGCGTGTGTTGGACGTGGTCATGATGGGCCACATAGAAATGTGGGCAGCAATGTCGGAGCGGGATGCGATTTATGCCAATCCTGAAGCAACTGACGACGACTACATGAAAGCGGCAGACCTGGAAGCCAAGTTTGCTGAATATGATGGTTACACTGCTGAGGCACGAGCCGGTGAATTATTGCTGGGTGTTGGCATACCAACTGATCAGCATCAGGGCGTCATGAGTGCGGTTGCACCAGGCTGGAAACTACGTGTCTTGCTGGCGCAGGCCTTGTTCTCCAACCCAGACATTTTGCTGCTTGATGAGCCGACGAATAATCTGGACATCAACACCATTCGCTGGCTGGAAGATATTCTGAACGAGCGCAATTCCACTATGATCATCATTTCGCATGATCGCCATTTCCTGAATCAGGTATGCACGCACATGGCCGATATGGATTACGGCACACTGAAAGTGTACCCAGGTAATTATGACGACTACATGCTGGCATCGTCACAGGCACGTGCGCAGCAAATGGCGAACAATGCCAAGGCCAAGGAAAAGGTCGCTGAGCTGCAAGACTTTGTCCGTCGCTTCTCTGCGAATAAATCCAAGGCGCGTCAGGCGACTTCACGTGCCAAGCAGATTGATAAAATCAAGATTGAAGATTTCAAGCCATCCAGTCGTCAAAATCCTTTCGTCCGTTTCGATGGCGAAAAGAAATTGCATCGCTTGGCTGTAGAGGTGCAATCCTTGAGCAAAGCTTATGACAAGCCATTGTTCAAGAATGTCGATTTGATGGTCGAAGCAGGTGAAAGAATTGCGATTATCGGTGCTAATGGTATCGGTAAAACCACCTTATTGCGCTGCATAGGTGGTGATGACATCACAGGTTTGCATGCTGATTACGGTACGGTCAAATGGGCAGAAAACGCCAATGTCGGTTATATGCCGCAAGATCCTACTGAAGAATTTGCATCTGATAAAAACCTGACTGACTGGATAGGTCAGTGGACACAAGAGGGTGATGATGACCAGGCGGTACGCTCCATCCTCGGTCGTCTGCTGTTTGGTGGTGATGACGTTAAAAAATCAGTCAAGGTTTTATCCGGCGGTGAAAAAGGTCGAATGATGTATGGCAAGCTGATGCTGGGTCGCCACAATGTCTTGTTGATGGATGAACCAACCAATCACATGGATATGGAATCCATTGAGTCGCTGAATATCGCGCTGGAAAAATATGCAGGCACTTTGATTTTCGTTTCGCATGACCGCGAATTCGTTTCGTCCTTGGCGACGCGTATATTGGAAATCAAGGAAAATAAAATCATCGACTTCCAGGGTACTTATGAAGAATACCTGAGCAGCCAAGGTATTGAATAAAAGAGTTGTGAGTAAAGAAAAAGCCAGGCTTGCCTGGCTTTTTTTACGTGCGCAAGCTGGGTGGCTGTTTAAATTTTACCTGGACAAGCGCTACTCAACTAAGCTTTACCGAGCAATAAATCAAGTCTGTCACTCAGGCTGCGAGCCATTTCTGGTCCCTTGGATTTTTGAACTGCTTCTACATATGCCTGTCGTAGTGCACGAAAATCGTCGATATTTGCGGCGCGTTCAACCTTGAGTTGCAGCCCATAACCACGCAAACCGATGGCGCTCTTGATGGTCTCATTATAAAAGTTGTACAGCGCCTGGAAACGCTCGGTATCTGTCATTGCAGGTGCAGGAGCTTCTGGCAATTTCGCTGCACCATTGATAGCAGTTGCTGCTTCAGTTACTGGCGGAGGGGTAGATTCTGTCGGGGTGGGGGATGTGTCGACCTGAACAGCAATTTCAATAATGAATTCCTGTTCCAGCAGTTCTTGCAGATTTTGTTCTGTCAAACCCAGAGCTGCCACTTTTTTCATGATGTCAGCGGCGCTTTGCTTGCCGTCTATCATGACCAGTAAAGTACGCAATCTGGACGCCAGTTGATACTTTCTGGTGGTGATTTCTTCGCGGCCTTTTTCGGTCTTGTCGTAGATGCTTGCGTTCATATCCAGCTACGGCCTTTGCTTGTCTCAATATAGCAGAAATTGTTTCCACTTTATTCGAGGATACATCAATTCAGCCGGGCTGCCAATGAAATGCAGGCATAAGCCCGCTCTTATCTTTGATTGGATGCGTTACGGATTAGTTTCACAGTTTTTAATTCGGAGGACGTGGAGCAAGTGTCGTTTGATGAGGATGAGCAATTGCTGCAACCAGAACCACATCCTGTGGTTTGCCTGGCCACTTTGGCAAACAGGGGTGCCAGTACGGGGACGCGACTGGCACCAAATACGCTGATCTTTTCCTTGGTTGCGGCAGGCATCCATTTTAATAACAGATACCCGGATGCCAGTGCCAGAAGCAAAACTGCGATCAGGTTTTGCATGATTATCTCCCTAAGAAAAAGCTGGAAATATGATAGGTCAGGAAAGAGGCGCAATAGGCGAGGCCAAACAAATAAGCCGCCATGATGGCCGGGTAACGCAAGGTATTGGTCTCACGTTTGACAACGCTCAGGGTCGCCACGCATTGCGGGGCGAAAACATACCAGGCCAGCAGGGACAGGGCAGTTGGTATGCTCCATGAATGAGCGATCAGCGGCTCAAGTGAGCGGCTCAGTTCTTCACCAGATTGTGAGAGCGCATATACCGTACCTAGTGCGGCGACGGCAACTTCACGTGCTGCCAATCCAGGTACCAGGGCAATACAGATTTGCCAGTTGAAACCTATGGGGGCGAATATCACTTCAAGTGCACGGCCCAGATAACCGGCAATACTGTAATAAATCGGCGGCTGAGTCGCATTTTCTGGCGCACCAGGAAAGCTGCTGAGGAACCACAGCAAAATCATGAGAGACAGAATAATTGTGCCGACGCGGGTAGTGAAAATCTTGATTCTTTCCCATAAACCCAGTAGCAGGTTGCGTACATTGGGCCAGCGGTAGTCCGGCAATTCCAGCATCAATGCCTGTTGATGCACTTCGCTGCCCCATTTCTTTTTAAAGAAGTAGGCTACCAGCATGGCTGATACTATGCCACCCAGATACAGCAGGAACAATACCAGGCCCTGCAAATTCAGGATGCCTAATACGGCTTGATCGGGGATGAAGGCGGCAATGATCAGGGCATACACTGGCAGGCGCGCTGAGCAAGTCATCAAGGGGGCAATCATGATTGTCACCAGACGGTCACGCGGGTTTTGTATTGTCCTGGTTGCCATGATGCCGGGGATGGCGCAGGCAAAACTGGACAGCAGCGGAATAAAGGCGCGGCCAGACAAGCCGACTTTACCCATGACTCTGTCAAGTAAAAAGGCAGCGCGTGGCAAATAACCAGAGTCTTCCATGATCAGGATAAAGAAGAACAGGATCACGATCTGCGGCAAAAACACCAGCACACTGCCAGCGCCACCTATCACGCCCTTTACCAGCAGTCCTTGCAGTACGCCAGGTGCCAGCGCTGATTCGACTGCGCTTCCTGTTGCATCAATAGTCGACTTGATCAAGTCCATTGGTGCCTGCGCCCAGGCAAATACTGCCTGGAATACCAGAAACATCAGGGTGGCGAAAATGATGGGGCCAATAGCCGGGTGCAAAATCCAGCTATCCAGGCGATAACTCAAACTGGCGGCCCGCTCGCTGGCAGCGTCCGTATCCTGAGTAACACAGGCCTCGAGTACTGCATTGGCTTGTTGCTGCAAGCTCTCGGGGCTTTGTGCGGAAAGTGCATGAGGCGTTGTATTGCCATTTGGCAGCAGTGTTTGTGCCAGCGTCTCAAGTTCAGTCAGGAGGGCATCGATACCCTTGGGGTCGACTGCAACCGTCTCGACAACAGGAATATTCAGCGTACGGCTTAATGCGGCGATGTCGATATGGATATGACGCTTCTTGGCGATATCCATCATGTTCACTGCCAAGATCAATGGCTGACCAAGTGCAAGCAATTCAAACACCACGCGCAGGCCGCGTTTCAAATTGGTGGCATCGACTACGCACACCACGGCATCTGGCATGGTTTCATCAGTACGCTGGCCGGTGACGACTTCCTGGGTGATTTTTTCATCCGGTGTGATGGCATGCAGGCTGTAAGTACCTGGTAAATCCAGTACCTGCCATTGACGTCCTGCATCTGAGCGGAATTTGCCTTCTTTCCGTTCTATTGTGACACCTGCATAGTTTGCTACTTTTTGCCGTGCACCTGTCAATCGATTGAAAAGTGCAGTTTTTCCGCAGTTAGGGTTACCGACAAGAGCGATGAGCGGAGAAAACAATTCGTTCACTATGTTCCTACTTTTTCTGAATGAGTAACGCCGGGGACAACACCAATCAAGGCTGCTTCAAAATTTCGCAATGCAAAGGTCGACTGGCCTATCCTGACTGCCAGTGGTTCGCCACCAAAATACCCTTTGTGCAATACCTTTACCGCTTCGCCTTTGACAAAGCCTAGCTCTTTCAAGCGGCGGGTAATATTGAACAGGCTGTCGTCCTTCGCATCGCCTTGTTCTTGCACGTCTTCAACGACGCCAGAGTCACCGACTTTCATCAGATTCAATGTGGTAGAAATTGCTTGCTGTAATGGCAAACTGCTCATGGCGAAATTCCCGTGGCGAAGAAAAAATGTAACTCTAAATGATAATGAGAATATATATCAATACCGCTTATGTTTCAATCGCTATACAGTCAGAAATGACTGACTTTGCGATTCCTCAGGTCTTTGATGATTTTATTTTTCCTTTAGTAACAAATTTGCCGTTTTGTTAATTTTTGCATCATGCGGATGTTCAAAATAAACTCTTGCATAAAAGCTGTATTTTAAAATATAGTTGCATTATGCAACTATAAGTAAGCTGGCTATGAATACTGCTATCTCTCTACCCCACATCCAAGAAATCCGCGATGCATCGCGCAGGCTGGTACGTGAACTTGGCTTCATGAAGTCAACACTGGCTGGCACCAGTCTGCCTGCATCTGCTGTGCATGCCTTAATTGAGATTGGTGAGCATGGCGCACATAGTGCAACAGCACTTTGTGACGTGCTATGTCTGGAAAAGTCCAGTGTCAGTCGCATGGTGCGCAAGCTGATAGATGGTGGTGAACTGGTAGAAAACAGCAGTCAAAAAGATGGCAGGGAAAAGCAGCTTGCTCTGACATTAAAAGGTAAGCAGACCCTGGCTGCTATCAATCAGTTTGCGCAGATGCAGGTCAGCAGTGCGCTGGAAAATATTCCTGCGCCAGTTCATGACAAAATAGTACATGGCTTGACCATGTATGCAGATGCACTTGCGATTAGTCGCAAGGGGCCGTCGGTAGCTACCGTCCCTCACGCAAATATTCGATGCGGATATCACTCCGGTGTGCTTGGCCGTACCGTGGAAATGCATGCACGCTATTACGCGCGCGCTGCAGGATTCGGACAGTTCTTTGAAGCGAAAGTCGCCAGTGGCATGGCTGGTTTTGTCGGACGCCTGAATAATCCGGTGAATCAATTGTGGTTTGCAGTCAATGATGACAAAATCGTAGCTACCATTGCTATTGATGGTGAAGATCTGGGGAACAATATTGCTCATCTGCGTTGGTTCATTGTTGACGATGAATTGCGCGGTAGCGGTGTTGGCAGGCGTTTGCTCAGAGAAGCGATTTCATTCTGTGATCAACAGCAATTCAGCGAAATACAACTGTGGACCTTTAAAGGTCTGGATGCAGCACGCCGCCTGTATGAAGAAGCAGGTTTTGTGCTGCTTGAAGAGTTACCTGGCCGGCAATGGGGAGAAGAGGTCACAGAACAACGGTTTTCCCGCCCAACTCCAATAATGCTGTAAGCAACCATCAGCATGATCATGAGCGCATGGATGATCGGTAGGCAAGCCTAGTCTATTTTTTGAAAATTCATGATCCAATTGGTTTCCCAACTGATGCCTCCATCAACTGAGAATGCCTGTTCCCAGCGTGGTTGATTTGCGGCAGGCATGCTCCATAAAAAGCGCACGCGTATTTCTTGGCCAGCAAATGTATCGTCTGCATAAAATTCACCCACGCCATTCACAAACCGACCTTGCATAGGCACATCCAGGTGTGTGGGATAGCGGCCATCCAGCCACCAGATAGACCATATGCCTTTTTCTGCATCATATGAGCGCAAAGTCGTTGCACGATAGGCACCACCCGGCATTTCAAGCAAGTTGTCATCAATGTTGCCAGCGCCACCAAGAATTTTGCTGGCGGATGTACTGCCATCAAATTCCAGCCACTCGTGACAACCGGCAAGTCTTTCCTTGAGACGGTGATGCTTTACCTGCCAATTGCCAATAAAAAAATCAAAGTCGTTGATACCTGCGGTTTGGGTAGTATTGATCGCTGAATTCATGTTCTCTCCTTGATAGGTTTGCTCCGGCTGAAGCAATAAACATGAGGATAAAGAATATATAGGGCATAATTTATCCTATTAATTGACTAAACTTATTCCATGTCGCAAGCCTACCATCCCACCACTCGTGTCCTGGCTCTGCTGGAACTCTTGCAAAATCAAAGGCAGGTCAGCGGAGCTGATCTGGCGCAGATGCTGGAAATTGACCGGCGCAGTTTGCGTCGCTATATCGTCACGCTGGAAGAGATGGGAATACCCATCATGACTACGCGAGGGCGTTACGGTGGCTATTCCATCATGCCCGGTTTTAAATTGCCACCGATGATGTTTAATGAGGAGGAGGGCTTCGCCATCTCCATTGCCCTGTCCGTCGCTCGTCAAATGAAGTTGTTGGATGCCGCGTCATCAATAGAAAGTGCACAGGCAAAATTACAAAGAATTTTGCCTGACAAGCTCAGGCAAAGATTGAAGGCAGCAGATGCAGCGATAGAACTCAATCTTCAATCGGCAATGGTACCGGCTGACAAGGAAATATTAGCCAGGCTAAGCCATGCAGTCGCCCACAAACAATCCATACACTTGCGATATCGAGGCGCAAATGATGCAGAGAGTGAACGGATGGTAGACGGCTATGGCCTGGCCTTTCATGCTGCATGTTGGTATTTCGTTGGTTTTTGTCATTTGCGGAAAGACATACGCAGTTTCAGGCTGGACAGGGTTGCTCAAGCAGATTTACAAACCCGGTATTTTGATAGTCCCGCCAATTTCAGGGTACTCAGTTATTTGCGTAGTGCCGTAGCGACTATTCCACGTGCCTATAGTGTGGAAGTGATGTTGAAAACAGATATGCAAAGAGCGCGCAGGCATCTGTCTGACACGATTGCCGTGTTGGAGCAGACTAAGGAGGGAGTGCTTCTGTATAACCAGTCCGAAGATTTAAACTGGTTTGCAAGGCAATTGGCCGCTTTGCCTTTTGATTTTGAAATCCGTAAGCCAGCACAATTGCAAACTGAGCTCAAGGAAGTGGCGAATCGTTTATTACGGGATTGCCTACCCAAAACCTGACGTAAACGTCACAGAAAATACAATTTCTTCTTTATATGAAGAAATTATTCTTTAAAAGGCTTGTTAATTAAAGAAAGCTATGACAAGATAATACGGTGAAAACTAAAAAAGCTTAGCAATTAACAAATCTATGAATACCCAAAACACTTATCAATCGCTGTATCAAACAATCTCAAGCCTTGCGGCGCGAGCTGGGCGGCTATTGGGCAAGTGGATGGAAGTACGTGGAGTTCATGATGTAGTTGTCGGCTTTGCTGCAAGGCCAGCTCCTGCACAGTTGACAGCCTGCGAAGCCACCACAGAATTTAGCGGTAAGGATGGCAGCTGGGAGTTGGTATTTCACAGAACCATCATGATGGACATTCGGGGTGTTAACCCTTGAAATCAGGAAGGCAGATGAAGCTGCTTCCTGATGAGAGCTGAAAAGCCCGGATGCCTGTAAAGCTCCGGGCTTTTTGCCTTTTATGGTTTTTAATTTGCGTTTTGATAGACGCGCTTTAGAAACCCAGTAGTAAAACCCGCCGTTTGGCGGTCGTGCCGGAAAACGCCGGATAACACGGGATTCTTTAACAATTCGGGAAGATGTATTGATAAATCCTTCTGCTATGCGTTCTGTACACATGGCGAGGAGGGGATATGCAGCGAATATCTTGAGATATTCGCTGCATGTTAAAAGTGACTTGAGACCAGGTCATTTTTAACATGCTGGCGCGCTTCATTTTGCGGTGAAGTCGATACTTTAAACATGGGTATATTTCTCAGGGATGAGACCAATATCCACGTCAGATTGCGGTATGTACTTTGTCATTTTATAAAAACAAGAAAAATAGAAAATTATGTTTATGATTTATTGGTCCATTCATATTGATGGACAAGAACTGGCATGCTCAAAAGAGTTTGCCAATGAATGTATGGCTGATGCCTTGCGATTCACTGAGTCTTTGCGTATGGAACAGCGTCAGGGCGCAGCAATTCGCCATATCACCATGTCTTGTGAAAACCCGGATTCAGTTGGCCATGCAGGTGTTGCTGATGCCGGACCTGAATATTCATGGAAAAAACGTCGTTAGACGTGCATGGGGGTTAGTAATACGAATTAAATCAATCATGCCTTACAGCATCAGCAATTCGTGTCTACAATGAAAGGGCAGATTGTCGTTTTATTGGTGGCATGCTGGTGGTTTATGCAGCAAGTTTTATCAGTCCGTCTTCCCAAATTGGAAAAACATCCCATACAAACAGGTGATGTATGCAACAAATATTGGTTTTGGATATAGCTGGAGTGCCTTACGACTGGATAAGTCAGAACGATGCTGCGACTCAGTACGCCGCAAAAAAAGTGGCATGGGATATTGGTGATCAGGTCTTCATGCTGCGCGGTGGCTATAACAAGGATGGTGAACAATCCAGGATTTTCATCAAACCTATTATCTCCATACGCAATAGTGAACGCATGTCCAGGAACAGCCGTCACCAAATTCCTTTGGGTGATGGCAACAGGCTGCTATATGCAAGGGACAGGCATATCTGCGCATATTGTGGTGAGACCTTCCCTTATCAGGAACTGTCACGCGATCATATTTTGCCAACCTCACGTGGTGGAAAAGATGCTTGGGAAAACTGTGTGACTGCCTGTAAAGATTGTAATCATGCGAAAGGCAACAAGTTCGTGCACGACTTCAAACCTTTGATATATGTGCCGTATGCGCCTTGCCGTTTCGAACATTTCATTTTAAGTGGAAGAAATGTGATTGCTGATCAACTGGAGTATCTTTCAGCAAAATTGCCCAAGCATAGCCGCTTGTTATAGTGACGCAGGGTATGAATCCCATGTGTATTAACGTGGATTCATACCTTTTTTAAATCCCGGATTTCATTTGATATTTTAATGATCTCATATTGCCAATATTAAGGTGTATTTACAATACATGTTAAATGGATTATGATGGCGCGGATCGTCGTTGAATTCCCTGGTTGTTTAAAGCTCTTCGTTGCTTCATTTGACTTTAAACATGTATTTGTATTGCATCTATTGAATAAGTGTATATGTTAGACATTAATACGAGAAATCTAGTAAAAGCTACAGTCCCGGTATTGAAAGAACATGGAGTCACACTGACACGCCATTTTTATGCGCGCATGTTTTCTCATAATCCAGAATTGAAACCCATTTTCAATCAGGGTAACCAACAATCTGGTACCCAGCAACAAGCTTTGGCAATGGCAGTATTGGCTTATGCAGAGCACATAGATGACCCTATGGTATTGATGCCGGTATTGACACTGATCGCAAATAAGCATGTCAGTGTGGGTATCAGGGCAGAGCATTATCCTATCGTGGGTATGCATTTACTGGCTTCAATCAAAGAAGTCATGGGTGACGCTGCCAGTGATGAATTGATGGCAGCCTGGGCGGCTGCGTATGGACAACTGGCAGATGTATTGATTGCGCAAGAAGCAGCGATTTATACAAAAGCAGCCATGACGCCAGGTGGCTGGACAGGGTGGCGTAGTTTTATTGTCAGTAAAAAAGAAACTGAAAGTGAAGAGATAACATCGTTCTATTTGCGACCGGCAGATGGTGGTTCTGTACCTGATTACAAACCCGGCCAGTACATCTCTGTCAAAGTATTTGTACCTGAACTGGGTATGATGCAACCACGTCAGTACAGTCTGTCATGCGCCCCAGGGCAGGAGTATTTACGTATCTCAGTTAAGCGAGAAGCTGAACTGGCAGAAAAACCTGCAGGCCTGGTGTCTAATGTGTTGCATAGAGATTTTCACGAAGGTTCAATACTCGATGTGGCACCACCCATGGGCGATTATATCTTGCACGAAGACCGGGATACACCTGTAGTCTTGATCAGTGCAGGGGTTGGTGTCACACCAAAGTTGGCCATGCTTGAGCATTTACTCAAACAAAACACGACACGCAAAATTCGTTTCGTGCATGCTTGTCGCCATGGTGGGGTACATGCCTTCAAACAGCAAGTGCGTGCGTTGAGTGAGCAATATGCTCAAGTCAAATCGCTGACATACTATGAAGCGCCGCGCGCAGAAGACCGGCAGTCTGTAGATTACGATCAGCAAGGCAGGCTGGATCTGGAAACTGTCGCGAATGACTTCATACTTCCTGAAGCTGATTACTATGTTTGCGGGCCGCGTCCATTCATGCATGCACAAATCACCAGTTTGCAAAACCTGGGCATTGCATCCTCACGCATCCATAAAGAAGCTTTTGGCAGCGGTGGATTTGCGCACTGATTAGTTTGTCAATATGCCATAGCTCGGATTAATAAGAGCCTATGGCATTGCCTTGCTGCAGTTCTGTATTAATTGTATTAACATGCGCAGGCTATAGGGACATCAGAAAATCATTTATGCAATTAACACACTTTACCGATCTTGGCCTGCGCGTGCTCATGTATCTGAGTCACAAAGACAGGCAAGAGCCAGTGACCATTAGTGAAATTGCCACTAAATTTGCTATTTCCCGCAATCACCTCGTCAAAGTCGTGCATTTTCTGGCGCAAAAAAACTGGATCATCACGACCAGAGGTAAAGGTGGCGGTATGGCACTGGCGCAAGATGTAAAAGCCTATCGCCTGGGCACCATTATTCGTGAACTGGAAGGCGGGGATGCGTTGATAGACTGTGCGACTCCGCCTTGTGTGCTACGTGGCAATTGCCAGCTCAAATCAGTACTTGATCAGGCACTGACTGTATTTTATACAGCACTCGATCAATATACGCTACAAGATGCCATCGGCGGTAATACACAAGAAGCCATCATCATGTTGCATCGGTCTGGTTTTGTTGATCATGCAAAACTCAAACATCTTCTCTAATATATTCTCTGGCTCTCTAGCTGTACTGACTACTGGTGAGCGATTCTCCTGGATCGATATATCTGCTTTTCGTCTTTTAATCTTGCATTGCTTATTCCTTATTATTGTTTTTTAAAAAATGCTAATATGCTTACAAGGCTATGTAATAAGACCATGAAGCATGTTGGCATTGTGTTTTTGCAAGGACAATGATCTCCTAGCAAGAAATAGCATATTGCCGGGTCAGCGATAGATGAGCATTTAGCTAACGTCAGGAGTTCAGATGACAGCATCCCAAATGCAAGCACGCATTTTGATAGTTGATGATGAAACTGCACATTTGCAGGCATTGTGTGATTTGTTGCGCGACCACAACTATGAAACTACCGGTTTTGCAAATGGAATTGAAGCACTCGATTATCTGCGTAACAATACATTTGATTTATTGCTCACAGATTTGATGATGCCAGGTTTGGATGGCATTGCCATGGTGGAATCAGCCCGCAAAATTGACTCTGATCTGGCATGCATAGTCATGACAGGTGAAGGTAGTATTACATCAGCAGTCAAGGCCATGAAAGTCGGTGCACTCGACTACATCATCAAACCCTTCAAAATTTCAGCCATCTTGCCGGTACTTGTACGCGCCATGGAGACGCGTCAGTTACGCATGGCGAATGCCAAACTTGAACTGCAACTACGCGAACACACTGCTGAACTGTTGATCTTGAATCAAGACCTGGATCAGGCCAGGATGCAGGCAGAAATTGCCAATCGGGCAAAATCGACTTTTCTGTCGAATATGAGTCATGAGCTACGTACACCTCTGAATGCCATACTTGGTTTTGCCCAAATCCTGGCGTCGGATAGTTTGCAAACCAGCCTTGATGAGAAAAAAGAATTTGCCAAACACATAGAAGAAGCCGGGAGTCATTTGCTGACTTTGATCAACGAAATTCTCGATCTGGCAAAAGTAGAATCCGGGGCAATGAAGTTGTCTATTGAGGCCATCACTCTCGATGAGATATTTGCCGAATGCAAAACAATGATTGATCCGCTGGCTCAAAAACGTGGAATCAATGTCTGCTTTGCAGAAAATACTAATTTGCATGTCAGCGCAGACCGGATTCGACTTAAACAAGTGTTGATTAATCTGTTGTCGAACGCCATCAAATATAACCGGCAAAGCGGCACCGTCAGTGTTGCCGCACATGTGGCGGATGATAGTCATATCTGTATTCAGGTGATTGATACCGGAGTGGGCTTGAGCTCGGTTCAATTGGAAACCATTTTCCAACCTTTTAACCGCCTGGGGCGAGAGGTGTTTAATGAAGAGGGGACTGGTATAGGTCTGTCATTGGTCAAAAACCTGGTTGAAGCCATGGAGGGCAGTATAGGGATCAATAGTCAGGTTGGTGTTGGCAGCACGTTTTGGGTCAAATTTCCCGGAACTGTTGCAGGTATCCAGTACCAGCAGCCAGACACCAAAGCAATGGTCTACGAAGTTGCACCTGGCGAAAAATCAAGTACACAGAAATACCTGCTGTATGTCGAAGATAACCCCACCAATTTAAGGTTGGTGGCTGAATTGATACGTCTGCGTTCTGACCTGGTTTTGTTGACTGCAACCGATGGTTTGCTAGGAATAGAGCAAGCGCGACTGCATTTGCCAGATGTCATTTTGATGGATATTAATTTACCCGGTATAGATGGTATTGAAACCAGAAGATATTTGCTAAGTGATCCCAGGACTGCCCATATTCCAGTCATTGCGGTTACTGCGAATGCAATGCCTGCAGATCTTGAAAATGGAAAGGCAGCTGGTTTTTTCTCTTATATCACCAAGCCTATCGACATTGAGCAATTTGCATTGGCCGTAGACCTTGCTCTGGAGTTTGCCGCAAGTAAAAAACCGATTTAAAGCATCAGCTTCATCATGCTGATGAACACTTTCCCCTAGTGTTTTTATATCTGAAAGGATGGTCATGGAACAGACATCAGCAAATAGCCTTGCTCACATAGATCGGTGGCAAAAAAACAGGCAAAAGGCATTTAAGTCCATCAATCCCGAAGGGAAAGTGGTGAAATATCTGGGGAAGGAATTTTTAGTTTTCCCAGAAACTTTTTGGCCATTCACAGACAGTCAACCGCTAGTTAAGAGTTTTAAGATAAAACCCGGTGAAAGTGTATTGGATGTAGGTACAGGTTCAGGGGTCATCGCTATTTTTGCTTGCTACGGCGGTGCAAGCAAAGTCACGGCAGTTGACATTAATCCTGCAGCTATAAAAAGCGCGAAACACAATGCCAAACTGCATGGCTTTGACAAGATCATGAAAGTCAAAAAATCCAATCTCTTTCAGGCTCTTAAGGATGAGCAGTTTGATGTGATTACAGCCAATCTGCCATTTCGTGACAAACCAGCGCATGACGTGGTTGCCAGCTCACAATGGGATACTGATTTCAAGACAAATACGCAATTTTTTGCGGACGTTGGCAAACATTTGAAGCCTGAAGGCCGTATCTATTTCGCCCAATCCAATTTTGGTGCGATTGACCAGATCAAGGTATTGGCAAAAGCCGCTGGTTTTTCAGTCAGGACTCTGGCAAGCGCGGCCGCAGACAAGGCAGAGACAAAAAAATTCTATGCCTTTGTAATGAGGCGTGCAAAGAAATCGGTGTAGTGATGGACGTCATAGACGCCGTCAATAATTTGCGCCAGGTAGCCCATACTGAGCTTGCCTTGCGTGTCAAAAATGTGGCTGTAATTCTGACTTCGCCCAGGTCGGGCTCCAGCCTGCTCAAAAGCGTACTGTCGTCCCACCCCGATATAGCTTCACTTGATGGTGAAATGGAACCATTTCTTGCGCTGACAAGAAATGGTTTTTCCTTTAATGCAGATAGTGATGCTCTGAAAGTTTTGGACAATCAAGAGGCCTTGCTGGACAATATTTTTGATGACATGACTTTGCCTGTCGAGGGCAATACTGATTTTTCTCTACTAAAAAGCAGATGGAAAAAACGCCTGCTTTTACAGTTTCCTGTTTTATTTACGGATGACCGGGCTTACCTTCAGCTCACACACGATCTGGATGCAGTCTTTCATGTGGCGCAAGAAAAGAAAATCCATGGCGAGGCAATGCTGCAAGACCTGATCCTGTCGCGCGTGTTTAATAGTGAAACCTGGCGACTGGATTATTACGATGGAAAAAAAAATCCTGCCGCAAGTCATTGTTTTAATGAGTCGTTTAAGCTGGAGGAGCCACCTTTCGTCATTCCCCGCCATCACCGGCGGCAATTAAGACCTGAAGATGTTGAAGACAAGATGTTGCTCTTCAAGACGCCGCCTGATGTTTATAGAATAGGCTTGTATGAGCAATTATTTCCAAATGCCCAAATCAAATATCTGCATCTGACCAGGGGCTATGCACAATCAGTCAATGGCCTGATGGATGGCTGGTTATCACCAGTCGCTTTCTTTTCACGTGACGTTGAACGTATAGGCATGAGTTTGTCGATCAAGGGGTATTCAGATATTGTGAGTTTTGGCAAACGCTGGTGGAAATTTGACTTGCCGCCTAACTGGAAGGAATATATCAATGCCGACCTGGAAGATGTGTGTCTGAACCAGTGGCTATCTGCGCACCAGGCCATCATCGACAGTCAGGTGACATCTCTGCCCGTTTCATTTGAAGAATTTTTATCAGATCCTGTCGAAATCATAAAGAAAATTACCTCCTATTTAGGTTTGCAGGAAATGGGGAGTTTGCCAGTTTTTCCAGTAACGATGGCGACAGAGGCGCCTAAAATCAGACGCTGGCACAAACGGGAGAACAGTTTGCTGCGCATGGGGAAAAGAAAGGATGTGCAAATGATGATGGATGCTTTATCTTATCAAATGGATCCTCAAACTTGGCTATGAACAAGCATTTGCTCATACCGTTTTTAACGGGACAAAGAAGGGATGGCCTTGGGCGTGTCAACGATGTCAGCGCACACCCTTGGGAGATAGTGAATATCCCTGAATTCAAAGAAACATCAATTGCTGATGCGAATGAAAAATTGCGCAGGATGGGACAAATTTACGCAAGTCTTGCCGACAAGGTTCAGCAAATTATTGAACACGGTGACAGGCCTGTTTGTATCGCCGGCGATTGTTTTTCTACATTGGCTGTGGTGACCGGCTTACAAAAAGCAGGCAAGCAACCTGACCGCATCTTGTGGCTGGATGCGCATGGCGATTTTCACACGTGGGAAACCACGCTGACCAAATATCTGGGGGGTATGCCTTTGGCCATGCTGGTCGGTAGGCGTGACAGGCGCAAAAATGAGCGTGATGCCATCGGTGCTTTTTTAAATGAAGTCGGCATCAAGGCTTACCCGGAAGAGCGAATCATACTGTCCGATGCGCGTGATTTGGATCCAGGAGAGAAAGAATCGCTGGAAAGTTCAAAAATCCTCACCTGTAAAATCGATGAAATAAGTAAACATCTGTCTCCACATGAGAATATCTATCTACATTTTGATACAGACGTGATCGATGACAGGGGTGAATTGCCTGCACTTAAATACCATGTGAAACAAGGTCCATCGCATGCGCAGATGCGGACGCTTTTTTCAGTATTGCGTCAATTCAAGTTAATTGCAGTGTCTGTTTCAGCGTGGCATGAGGAGGAAGACCTCGATAATAAAACCGCAATTGCTTGCTTAAATTTACTCGAGGAACTAGAATAAAAAACAATGTTTCATACTTGCATGATGAGAATTAACGTTGGATGATTGAGTTGTTTTGGATCTGCCTTATGTAAGTTCTGAAGCATTCGCCAAAGTTTTTACTGTTGTTGCCATGCAAAAGCGTGTATTGGGATACTGGGAAGAGGAAATCGGCATGACAGGTATAAAGCTCAGGCAATTTTCTTACAAGTCAATTCTCATCTGGCTTGCCTGCCTGCTTTTCATCGTCCTGTTTTTGAGTTTGATCTATGTCTGGCTAATTCGTGCACCTGTTTCCAGAGCTCCACTGGAACAAGTCATTATTGCGACAAATACAGAGTATGTAGGTACCTGTTCTATCACCGCAGCCAGAGAAAAAGGATATTTCGCCAAAGAAGGGATTGTTGTACTCATCCAATCGCATTCGAGTGGCAAAGCCGCGATGGAGGCGGTAGTACAAGGGCAGGCCCATTTGGGAACAGTAGCCGATATTCCCGTCATGTTTGCTGGCCTTGATCAAAGGCCGGTAGCAGCAATTGCCACCATATTTAAAACCGATAAAGATCATGGCATTGTCGGTCGCAAAGACCGCGGCATACTTCAGCCTGCAGATCTTAAAGGTAAGCGTGTCGGTGTGACGCTTAGCAGCTCCAGTCATTTCACGCTCAGCGCTTTTTTGAACCGCCAGAAACTGTCGGTCAAAGATGTGACCATGATTAACTACAAACCGGAAGAATTTGCCGATGCGATAGAGCGCGGCGAGGTTGATGCCGTAGCGTCCTGGGAGCCATTTTTGAATACCATGATGACGCGGCTTGGGGATAATGGCGTGGTTTTTTATGGTAAAGATGTATATGAAAGTCTTTACAACGTAGTTGGTATGCGCAGTTATATTTCTGCCGAACCAGAAACGATCAACAAGGTGTTGCGTGCATTGGATCAGGGCAGCAATTACTGTAATGAGATGCCTGATGCTGCCCGCGTACTGCACGAGGCAGGTAAAAAAACCAATACCAAAGAGCAGAGGGCTGCCTGGGCGACATATCGTTTTGAAATTGGACTTGATCAGGGATTATTGCTGGCATTGGAAGACCAGGCCAGATGGGCAATTAAAAACAAGTTGACCAATAAAACTGAAGTACCCAATTACCTTGACTATATTTACCTGGACGGCATGGAAAAAGTCAAGCCATCGGCAGTGACCATCATACATTGAGATTCCAACGTGAAAATTTCAACTCGTCTGAAATTTGCGGAATTAATATCTTTAGCCATCGTGGCGATGATCGTGGTCATTTTATTGTCCACCACATTACAAATGAAGCGGGAAATAGCCAAAAATGAGGCTGCTGGCGAATTATTGCAGGCGGTAACTTCATTGCGCTATCTGACGCTGGAATATGCTTTACGTCATGATGAGCGTACTAGGGCGCAGTGGCAATTGCGTAGCAATTCTTTCTCCAAACGCCTGGCCGGGGCCGAAGAGTTTACTGAGTTCGCTGACAAAGATACAATCTCTGAATTGCGAAGTGGCAATGAAAATATAGCGCAATTATTTGCTCTACTGGTGAGTAATCACCGTGAATTGATGAAAGAGAGAGACAAAGCCGAGATACTCGAAGAATTAGAGTCACGACTGTTGGGGCAGATCACCAATAAAACGCAGGCCATGATTTCGGATGCCTTGAGTTTGTCTGAACAAAGCCGTATCGGTGCCTTGAATGCTCAGCAAAGGGCATTTAATGCTGTCATTCTGTTTGGCGGCATTGTTGTATTGGTTGTGACAGTCACTATCTATATCACGCTGCGCAGTGTCAGCCGACCCTTGGAAAAATTGCGCGAAGGAACAGCTATCGTTGGTGCCGGCAACCTGGATTTTTCCCTGCGATTTGATGCTCAGGATGAAATAGGGGACCTGGCCCGCGCCTTTGATGGCATGACTGAAAAACTCAAACTGACCACCGTTTCACGTGATGCGCTGGTTGATATCAACGAAGCCTTGCAAGCCGAGATCATAGAACGTCAGCAAATCGAGAAAAAGGCCCAGGCGCAGCTTGCACGTTTGAATCTGTTGCATCAAATCACACGTTCCATCGGTGAGCGTCAGGATTTACGTAGTATTTTTCAAGTCGTTATCCGCAGTCTGGAAGATCATCTTCCTGTCGATTTCAGTTGTGTTTGTCTTTATGATCAGGCAAAAAATCAGCTGCAGGTGACCAGCGTTGGCTTGCACAGCGAGTCTTTGGCACAAAAATTGTCCATGACCCAAAATACCCAGGTCTCTATTGATGAAAATGGCTTATCGCGTTGTGTGCGTGGTCAGTTGGTCTATGAAGCAGACATCAGCAAAGTCAACTTTCCTTTTCCGCAAAGACTGGCTGCAGGCGGTCTTAGTGCCGTGGTGATGGCACCATTAAGAGCAGAAAGTACGGTGTTTGGCGTGTTGGTCGTCGCCAAGCGCGAGGCCCACAGCTTTAATAGTGGTGAATGTGAATTTTTAAGGCAATTGAGCGAGCATGTGGCCCTGGCTGCCAATCAGGCCCAGCTCTATACTGCATTACAGCAAGCTTATGATGATTTGCGCCAGACCCAGCAGTCCATCATGCAGCAAGAACGTTTGCGTGCCTTGGGGCAGATGGCAAGTGGCATAGCACATGACATCAATAATGCAATTTCTCCAGTAGCGCTGTACACAGAATCCTTATTGGAAACAGAAAAAAATCTGAGTGTTAAAGGTAGAAATTATCTTGAGGTCATTTCACGTGCGATAGATGATGTTGCCGCCACCGTTGCCAGAATGCGGGAATTTTATCGTCAACGTGCGCCACAACTAGCTTTGTCACCTGTCGATGTGAATAGTCTGGTACAACAAGTCATCGATCTTACCCGCGCCAGGTGGAGTGATATGCCACAGCAACGTGGCATCGTAATCAGTGTACACACTGAGCTCGCCACTGATTTGCCAGACATCATGGGTGTGCATGGCGAAATCAGGGAAGCACTGACCAATTTAATTTTCAATGCGGTTGATGCCATGCCCGATGGCGGTGTACTTACTTTGCGTACCAGCGTCGAACAAGACCTGCTGGAGTCAACAAAAGAAGTCATCTTGAAACAAGTACATATTGATGTCTGCGATTCTGGTGTAGGTATGTCTGACGATACCAGGCGCCGTTGCCTGGAACCGTTCTTCACTACCAAAGGTGAGCGGGGGACAGGGCTGGGTCTGGCCATGGTGTATGGCATGATAGAACGGCATAGTGCCCATATCGACATTCTGACGGAGATTGGTAAAGGCACCACCATGCGCATGAGTTTCCTGGTGCCTACGGCAGTTAGTCCGATTGCCAGAACCCCCGCGCCTGAAGCCGTGCCCACGCACAGACGTATTCTGGTCGTTGATGATGATCCCATGGTTTTAAAGTCATTGCGTGACATACTGGAAATTGATGGTCACAGCGTACTCTCGGCTGATGGCGGGCAGGCTGGTATCAATGCATTTAATGACGCTCATGGAAAAGGTGATCCTTTCGCTGTCGTCATCACGGATCTTGGCATGCCATATATAGATGGCCGCAAGCTGGCCAGTTCAATCAAGCAAGTGTCACCCTTGACCCCGATCATCATGTTGACTGGCTGGGGCCAGCGCCTGGTTGATGATGGAGATTCGCCTTCACATGTGGATTGTGTGCTGAGCAAACCCCCAAAACTGTCGGAACTTCGCGAGGCACTGAGAAAAATTCTTTGACTTTGCAAGTGCATTAAACCGGCCTATCGTAAATTCCACATCCTCTTCATCATATTGCGTCCGCATAAAATAAATGCATATTCAAATTGCATCTTGCAATTTTGACTGCAGACAAGCACAGCAAACTTCCACGAAAAGTAACAGGGCAGGTCAATTTGTGAGGGCAATATGCCTCTTTTTGAGTCCTTGCCTGGCGAAATTCACGCAATTGGCACTAGTTCGCACAAAATAGTGAACTTTCCCAAGGTTTTTAGGACTAAACTGTCCGCGCCTCAGGCTTACTCCAGAGGCGTCATGAGGGAATAACTATTCTATATTTTCACATCTTTTTATAACAATATGATGAAAAAAACACTTACCACGCTGGCGGTCATGAGCCTATGCCAGATAGCTAGCGCAGATGAAGGCATGTGGATGCCGCAACAACTACCGCAAGTCGCCAGGCAACTGAAGGCAGACGGCTTGAAACTGGACCCGGCAACACTGACCAAATTGACGGAGTTCCCTATGGGTGCCATCGTCAGCCTGGGTGGTTGCTCAGCCTCTTTCGTATCACCACAAGGTCTGGTTGCGACCAATCATCATTGCGTCTACAACAGTGTTGCTCATAATTCCAAACCAGAGCGTAACTTGCTGGCCAATGGTTTTCTGGCGAACAGCCTGGAAGAAGAATTGCCGGCATCTCCCGGTTCACGCATTTTCGTGACCAAAGAAGTCAATAATGTCAGCAGCAAGATCATCGACAAAAACACTGCCAAGCTGAATGGCAAAGCCCGTGTTGATGCCATAGAAAAAAATTCAAAAGCCATCATCGCAGAATGCGAAAAAGATGCTGGTCATCGCTGCAACGTTTATCCTTACTATGGCGGCCTTGAGTATTACCTTATCAAACAACTGGAAATCAAAGACGTACGCCTGGTGCATGCTCCTCCTGAAGGTGTGGGCAAGTTTGGTGGCGATACCGATAACTGGATGTGGCCACGTCACACTGGTGACTATGGTTTTTACCGTGCCTATGTCAGCAAAGACGGCAAATCTGCCGACTACAGCAAAGACAATGTGCCTTACGTACCTAAACATTTCCTGAAGCTGGCCAAAGATAATTTGAAAGATGGCGATTTCATCATGGTGTTGGGCTATCCAGGCCGCACCAATCGTCACCGCCTGCCATCAGAAGTAGCCTACACATTTGACTGGAACTATCCAACATTTGTGAAAAGCTCAGGCGATATGCTGGCCATCATCGCTAAAGAAACCAATAGCAATCCGGATGCCAAACTTAAATATGCTGGTCAGGTTGCAGGCATCAACAACTACTACAAAAACCGTCAGGGCATGCTGGACAGTTATGCTGGCAGCGACATCCTTGCACGCAAAACCAAAGAGCATGATGATCTGAAAGCATGGATCAACAGCAATCCTGCACGCGCCAAAGAATTTGCCGGTGATATTGAGCAGGTAGAAAAACTGATTGCAGAGCGCGATACTCTGGGCAAGCGCGACTTTTATCTGGGTAGTTCTTACCCACGCTTCCTGACTACGGCACGAGCTTTGTACCGCCTGTCGAATGAATCGACCAAGGCAGATGCAGAACGTAAAGCTGGTTATCAGGTACGTGATGTGCCGCGCTTCAAGGCGACAGTCGATGCAATCGAACGCAATTATGATGAAAAAGTCGACAAGGCTTTGGTCTTGTACAACTTGAGTAAATATGCTGCACAAGCCAAGGCTGACCGTAGCGCCAATTTTGATGCCGCATTGGGCATTAAGGATGGTATGTCTGAAGCCGATCTAAAGTCCCTGCTGGACACTTTGTATGCCGGTAGCAAACTGGGTGACAAGACAGCACGCAGCGCATGGTTGACCGCAAAGCCAGAAGATTTTAAAGCCAGCAATGACAGTTTTGTCAAAGCAGCGGTGGCGATGTACGAAGGTGGCTTGAAGCGTGAAGCTGAAGATGAAGAATTAATGGGTAAAATACAGCAAGCCTATGGCAACTATATGAAGGCAAAAATCGCCTACATGAAGAGCAAAGGGCAGGCGGTATATCCTGACGCAAACAGCACCTTGCGCGTTACCTTCGGCAAAGTTACTGGCCGTGACCATGGTACTGCTGATGGCCTGGCATGGAATGCCTTCACTACAGTAAATGGTATCCCGCCAAAAGCAACAGGTACTGGCGAATTCAACGCACCGGCTGCACAATTGGCAGCAATCAAGGCCAAAGACTTCGGCAAATATGTTGATCCACAATTAAAAACAGTTCCCGTGAACTATCTGGCGACACTCGATATCACAGGGGGCAATTCGGGTTCCGCAGCATTGAATGCCAAAGGTGAATTCATCGGTCTGGCATTTGATGGCACATTGGATTCCATTATTTCTGACTGGGACTACAATAAGGCGAATTCCCGTTCCATACAAGTTGATCTGCGTTATATGCTGTGGCAGATGAAGCATGTGGATAAAGCTGACCGCCTGTTGAAGGAAATGGGTGCAGAGTAATAGAGCAGACTGCCTCAAAGTAAAAAAGCCCTGCAAATATCAATTGCAGGGCTTTTTCTTTACTGATGACATTAAAGCTCGTATTTATTACCAGCAGTAGAACGGATAGGATGCGTGTCATAGATTAAATCCAGATACTTGACTTTGTTGCTATCTGCGTCAAAAGTAAACAAGTCCATGACTTTGAATGTAATTAAAGTCCCGTCACGAACCGTCCAGTCATATTGAAAATAGGCTGTCGCATGATGTTTCTTTGTGGTGCTGACAAAAATGTCGATAGGAGTGATGACATTGCGGCTGGATGCTTCAGCCAGCCTGTCAAAGAAAGGGCTCGCTGCCATTTCACCGAGGAATGGTGAAAAAACTTTTGCCGTCTTCCGTGAACAAGTTTTTGATGGTGCCATAGTCAGCATCACCCAAGGCTTTCATGTAGGTTTGCAGGATGGAAATATATTCAGACACTGATGATCTCCTTTGAATTTGGGGCTGTCACAAATTTGCAGTATTCATTGACTTCAACTCCTGATCAAGTAAAAGCATGAGCTCACTTTGCTCAAATTGTTTTGTCAGTAAAGGAACGGCAAACACGAACTCTGAACCATCACGCTTGACTACATAGGCTAATTGTAGACGGGAGAGTGCATGGCGCATGGTTTCAGGTTCAATGTTCAAGCCACTACTGGCAAAGAGTGTTGAAAGTGCTGATAAACTGGTTTTCTCCTTAAGCGCAGTGTGATAAACAATGATGCGATCAAGGCGACAGGAAGCTTCATCATGACTTAGCCGCCCCCAACCAGCCAAAGCGTCCTGCACAGCTTGTGAAGACAGGGCTTGCGCGACATGACGGGGTTCTATGGCACGTTCACCTGGCTGCAAGACTTCAAGACATTCCTGACACAGGATTGCAAGCAAGTTTGCTCTTTGACCGCTGGCCTCCACCAATTGATCCACCAGTTGATTGCTGGTGAAACCGAAACGCAGACGTGATAAAGGTACTGTAACCAAGTCTTTGCAAGCCTGTTGTTCTAGTCCACCTATCGTCAATACTTCACCAAAATTACGCAATGGTGACTGGTAATCGAGTACAGCGGTTGCATACAGATCCCAAAAGCCGGCTAGCATGAACCAGCAGCGGCCTTCGTCACTCAAGGCTCGCAGGGCAGACAATTGCGGATAATTATTAGTGGACTCATCACGAAAAAAAAGATCAGCCTCATCAATTAACAAGAACAGTCGTTTTCCAAGAAAATTGTTTTCAAGGTGAGAAATGATAACTTCGATCGGAGTCGTTGCATCAAGTCCAAACTGCAATGCCATGCGCGGTGCCAGGCGATGATCGCGCAAGGAAATATAATGGCAGACTATGTGTGGATGCCCTTGAAGGCTACGTTGAACCGCTTTTAATAAACTGCTTTTACCCAACTGGCGACCACCAACAACCAGATAATTGGATGGCTCACGACCTATGACACGGGCAAGTAATTGTTCACGCCCAAAAAAAGCACCTGCACTGGTAATGGCTCCCCTGGTCTGATAGGGCGAAATGCGCGTGACACGCAATTGTGCCGCTAGCAGGCGCAACAATACTGTAGCCGGTTGCCTGCTGAGCAGACATTCTGTCTGGCTGGCGCTATCTATCATGACGAACATATTGGCTTTATCATCGCAGTACGCTTGCAACGATGCTTGCTGAGCTTCTGTATCTGATCCTATGAGTATTAACATCACATCTGACCCAGTTTGTGCGGTCATCAGAGCGGGTATAAGAAGGTCCTCGCTAGCATCAACATAGGGAACGAAAACCAGGCATCTATCCAGTGAAACAGGTAGGTTGCTGGTGAATTGCCATTCAAAGACTTCACCAGGAAGCGTCCAGTCTTTGCTGGCTTTGCTTTGTGCCGATAAACGTGCAGCGAGGTATGCCTGCTGTTTATCTGCACCATCGTTGACGTAATTGACGGCGCGCTGCCAGGCCACAGTTGATATACCTGCTGCTTGCAATGTGGATTGCCGTCTGCCAACAAGCCGCAACAGACGATCCAGTTTGGGTAAGGCGGGATAGGGTGTGCGACGTAATTTGTCTGGACGAAGTTGGGTCGGCCCCAGCAAGGGGTGGCGCAGCAATAAAAGAATAGCGACCACTGCAAATATGCATGCACAAATCAGTAGCAACATTCTGAGTGCACTGAAATTCACTTCTGCAGAAGTGATGCCATCACAATTCATAGGTAAAAATCTGGCTGGTACTGGTGGAGTGCCAGTCCTGCATTGCCAGGTATGGCTTGAAGGATTTAGTTCAAAAATCAGCTGAGTACCTGACAATGACCCCAACTCACCATGCCTGGCAATATCCACCTGCAATATATAAGGCCGTGGTGATGTGACATTGAGATGTGAGTTTGTCGTTTGTGGGGCATATTGCTGAATATCTTTTGGCCAGTCGTCGCTGGTGCTGTGCGCCTCCGATAAGGCGACACGCCATTGGATTACATCACTCCAGACTGAACCGATATTTTCTGCTGCAAGAATACCGCCACGTGTCAATGGATTCAGTTTTGGTGTGAGAAGAGCACTTGCAATAAACAATGTCAGTACAATGATGAATACGGTACGTGGCATTTTTCCTGACAAAAGCTGTAAAATTTTTTCCAGCATTATTCCAGTACCATCAGGCCAGCTTCGCGAATAATGTCGCAGCGCCAGTAAAGACGTGCCTGATCACCACTGCCGCGAACGTGGATCAGGTTCCCCCAAAACAGACGGCGTAAATCCTCGTCCTGAAGATAGGGGCGGGCTCGCCCCAAGTCATCAGAGGCTAATAGTGTGTGCAAGCGTGTCAGCGATGTGGGATTTTGCGTCAACGGCAAAAAGGTCTGCCACAGGCGGGAACTGTGCGTCAGATAAATCCGTAAGGTCGAAAGATCATTTTCTTTAACGTCAGGATTGTCGATCAGCCATTGCATGCCCTCCTCAAACAGTGCAGGGTGACCGCCACACAAGGATGTCAATTCCGCTAGCCTGGATGGTGCAATGACATGCTCTGGCCAGCGTTGTTTGATGAGAATATGCAAATCTTCATTACTGGCATCAGGCCAATGGCTGACTTGTGCAATATTGAGCAAAGACAGATCGCCGCTGCGGTATTTCAGGTCAGCCAGTGTTTCGCCTCCACATAGTAAAAGATGCAGGCGGCCACCATGCATTTCACTCAGGCTGCGCAGGATGCCTGCCAATGCCTCACGCAAGGCCGGTGTACCTTGCTCAAACCGGCTGACCAGGCAAAATACCCGCTCACCAGCATTCAATCTTTGTTCAAGAGCTGCTTCAAATTCATAGTCTGTACTAACATCCGTAAAACCACATTGGCGCCCAATCGCAGCAAAATACTCGCTGCTATCCGCACTGATGCTATAGGGTGGTTGTATATGCAGCGTAGCTTTTTCACCGTATTGAGCGCGCGCACGGGCAAGCAATTTTTCCCGGAATGGCGGTTGTCCCCAGTGGGCCTGTGATAGCAGTAAAGTGATGGGGTAGGGAGTAGACTGAGCCAGCCGCACAAACAGTTGATCCATGAATCCGGCAAACGGTGTTTCACTTTCCAATTCACTTTGCAGAGGAAATTCCGATTCAAGACCAGCAGTAATAAAAAAAAGATTGGTTTCAGTTTCTGTCAACCGAAGGTAACGTGCGCAAGCGTGCAGACTGTCACGTGATCTTGGACTGGGAAGCGACGTTCCATTTCTCCAGTTGTTGACTGATTCCCGGCTCAGGCCAATTTCTGCCGCAACCCCAGCTGCGCTGGCACGGATGCGGCGCATGTACTGCGATAGCAAATGAGAAAATGTGTCTGAGTGCATAGATGGTCTGTCGTAATTTGCCAATTGTGTTATTGGTCGTAGATCGTTTTTCGATGAAGCGCAATTTTAAGCTATGCAGATGCACGCCATCATTTTATCAGCGCGTTGTATGACCTGTGATACTGATACCGTCAGGTCGTGGCAACATCAACTTGACATACTGTCAGGTGACTTTCACAGGTGCGAACGGGGTAGACGATCAATATCTCTATGTAAAACAATTTTTCCCTGTCTGGTCCGCAGGTTGAGGCCGTCAAAACTGCCATCGAAATAATGCCACCTAGGATGATCGTATCCTGATATCGGTTTACGGCGCGGATGGATGCCATGGGTATTAGTGCGTCTTAATGCCCCGTCGTTCTTGCCTTTGGCCCCAGTTAAAGACCATCCCAGCTCTTTGGCTACCAAATAAAATCTTCTGCATGCAGGAGAAGCGTTACCGTTTCGGGAGTACCGCATAGTAGAACAGGCCAGTGATGACGCATGCACCAAAAGCCCTCACGTTCAAAGCCAAAAAAGAGTTGACATCTTTATTGGGTACCGCTACCATTTTATATAAATGGTAGCGGTACCAATCGGCTATTTAATGCATGTCCTTGAAAATAAAGAAAATTTCAGAGGCGGGGGATGAATGTCAGGCATGAGCGCTCATAAAAAAATGCAAAGCCGGGTTTGTCAAAGCATATGGGCTGCGCCGCGGCAATTGCTGCCTCAACGTGGGGTTGCCATTATTCTATCCTTGCTGCTGACAGCGCTTGCAGTGACGATAGTAAGCAGCTTGTTCTGGCCACAACAAGTTCAGTCACGGGCAGTTGAAAACCAGTTGCAGCATCATCAGGCAAATGTGGCGCTTAGAGAGTCAATTGACGACACACGCCAGATTTTGCGTCTGGATGCCATGGAGAATGGCAATGTGACCAGCCTGGTTGGGGTCTGGGCCAAACCTGTCCCTGCCATCAGGCTGGAGGAGTTGACTGGCTTTGGCGAAAACAGCGACGCTACTTTAACTGTAAGGATTGTGGATGCTCAGTCGCGTTATAACTTGACCAATCTCGCAACGGGTCGCCAGATTAATGACAGACACGTCAATAGTTACCGCCGTTTGCTGACGGCACTCAAGATGGATCCCGATCTGGCTGAGCAAACAGCAATTGCCATCGCACGCACCCAATCGCTATTACCGGGTGCTGACGGACCATCACCAGAGATAAATATCTGGCCGGATAAGCAGCAGTTTGCCTTCATTCACATCGATGACTTGATCACAATCCCTGGATATACGCCACAAATACTAGCTGCCATCAGGGAGTTTGTGGTGCTCTTGCCCGAACCCACTTCTCTGAACGTCAATACAGCACCGCTAGTTCTGCTGTCCGCCATTACTGGAATATCACAACAAAAAGCTGCAACACTGATGATGGGGCGGCAACGACAAGCTTTACGTGATCGAACTGAAATTTCCTTACGCCTGGAAGAAGAACTGCCAGCCAAAGCCCCCATGCTTGACATCAAAAGTGACTATTTTTTGATTGAACAGCAAATCAAATTTGGTCGGATAGCATTGTCCTCACAGGCACTGGTTCATCGCAAGACAGGAGGGCGTATACCCGATGCAGAAGATAGAGACGAGGTATTGCCTACCTCAGTCCTCTGGATGCGTAAAGGCCGATAAGGACTTATGCCTCAATTCCAGGTCAATCAACGACGCTTTGGCACCATCCGTGCCCGAGGTCCTCCATATTTGCACTCACCACGAGAGACCTTGTTTATCAAATTAAAAAACTATCAAATAATGGAGACAAAATGATTAAGATGCAAAACTTCAATACAGGCAAAGTCAAGACGATCGCGGCGGGATTGGTATTCGGACTGTTGATGTGCAATCAGGCACAAGCAGCTTCCGCATCTGCCAGCCCTGCGGACGCAAGTAACAAGCATATTTATGTTGGTCAGTATGATTTGTCCACAAACCTGTGGGGCGTCAGTGGTGCGGGAAGCAGTTGGTCTGAAACCATCTTTACCAATTCAACCACGACGATGGATGGGGCTGGTTATAAATGGACGGGGTTTGGTGGTGATACCAGCAGTGTTAAATCTTACCCAAGCATACGCCGGGGTGCCAGCAATAGCCAAAACAACCCTGCAACCTCTGGTTTGCCTTACCTGTTCGGCAGCAATACAAAAAACGTCGATGTGCTATGGAACTTTACCACGGCCGGTTACGATGGCACGGGCAATATTACAGGTACCTATAACCATGCCATTGACGTCTTTTTTCATTCGTCCAATATCTGGAACATGAGTTATCTCAAAGGAGAAATCATGGTCATTCCCGACTCCTCAGCCAACTCGCAGACATCAGGTTGGGGCGTTAAAGACGCTACCAGTTTCGTACTGGATGGAGAAACATGGGATGTCTGGCAAGCGACCATGACTTCCAATGGCAATAGCTGGCCCGTCATGCAATTCCGAAAACGTGTTAATGCCAGGTACTTCAACAAAAACCTGAAATATTTTTTTGCAGAAGCAGCACGGAGGAGGGCGGACGTATTTAAGAGTACCTACTATGTAATGATGGTAGAGGCCGGAACGGAAGTGAAGTCTGGTTCCGGTCACTTCTACAATAAAAATTATCAGGTCAGTGTTTATTGATAAAAACAGAGCATTTCAATTTACGTGCGGGGTCTTGGGGAATTATCTATGGCACCGCACAGTACCATGTGTCTCAATTCACTGGGGCACACGTAGCATTGATCAGACATTATTCAATTCGGCCCTCTCAATAAATTGTTGTTGAAACCCATTAATTTGTTTAGTAATCAAACTAAACTAAAACATGAGGCCTGACATTGATTGACCGGCTTTTCCAGACAAAGTTACCATCAAATATCGTTTTTACAGCAATTTTCTGATTTTGTTTAGCAATTCACGACGACTTTGTTTTGCTTTTTTATGTGGTGGGCATATCCATGCGTACTTTAACCGAGGCCGCAGGCTTTTCAGTGAAAACAGTCTCGCGCACATTGAAAAACCAGACTGGCTTGACCGCAGTGACGTGTGCACTCGTACTTGATAAGAACTGGAAACAAACGCTTAGGGGGCTCAGTGCTACCCTCGCGCGTTCTGCAATGAGAAAAACTGGAGCCAATTCTTGAAGTGCAATTGGTTGTAAGGGGCAATGGTGTTCAAGCGGTTTAACAAAACCTGTCGTCAGATTAAGCCTTCACCTTAATATCATTTCTGGAAAAAACATGCGCCGTTCGATAATTTCGTTTGCTTCGATTGCTGTATTTTGCACCTCCCAATCGCATGCAAAGGCTGGGACTGATCTTGTAGCTGAAGTCAATCCAATGATAGGCACAACAAACCTGGGCAACACTTTTCCAGGGACAGTCATGCCTTTTGGGATGTTCAGTTTCAGTCCCGAGACCAGCAAAGGCGAAAAAAACAAGGCGGCAGCTCCAGGTGGATACTTGTACGAGGCCAGGAAAATACGAGGCTTCAGCCTGACGCATTTGTCAGGCACAGGTTGCCGTGGTGCCAGCGGTGATATACCTTTTATGCCAGTCACGAAAGAGCTGAGCACCTCGCCTTCGCTAGACAGCAAGGATGAGCATTATGCCAGCCGCTATTCCCATTTAAATGAAACAGTACAAGCTGGTTATTACAAAGTACGCATGGAAAATGGAGTACAAACTGAATTAAGTGCCAGCCTGCGTGCAGGCATCGCACGCTTTGCTTATCCATCACAGGGTAAGGCAGCGATTTTGATACGCAATTCAGATTCACAGTTAGGCAGTTTTGCGGCTAATTTGAAAATTGATACTGAGACTAATACCGTCAGCGGTTCGGTCAGCAGCGGCAATTTTTGTGGATATCTGCATCCTGTGACGCGCCGGCCTTATTACACGGTTCATTTTGTAGCCCGCTTTAATCAAAAATTTGCCGCAACCGCAACTTGGCAAAACGAGAAAATCATTCCCAATGGTATAGCGGCAGAAGGTGCGACCGAGTTGGATGATAAAGGTTTTCCGCAACTCAACAAAGGCTCAGGTGCCTGGATAGATTTTGGTAATGCCAGAAATGTTGAAGCACGGATTGGTATTTCCTATGTCAGCGTAGCAAACGCTACAGAAAATCTGAATGCAGAAATATCTGCAGAAAAATCTCTGGAGGCGGTTGTAAAAGATAACCGCAAGGCATGGAATCAGCAATTGGCTAAAATTGATGTGACAGGTGGCGACAAAGATCAGCGCACGATTTTCTATACTGCCTTGTACCACTCCTTATTGCATCCGAATCTCTTTAGCGATGTAAATGGTGAATATGCAGGTTTTGATCAAAAGACGCATAAAGTAACGGCTCCCCAATTGGCGCAATATGCCAATTTTTCAGGCTGGGATATTTATCGTTCACAAGTGCAGTTGATAGCCTTGATCGAGCCAAAAATCGCCAGTGACATAGCACAGTCTTTATTGAACCAGGCTCAGCAAAACAATGGCGTGTGGGACCGTTGGACGCATAACAATGGTGCCACTGGCGTCATGAACGGTGATCCTGCTACTGCCTCGGTTGCCAGCATGTACGCATTTGGTGCGCGTGATTTTGATGTGGCTACGGCTTTCACTTCACTCGCTAAAGCGGCGCGCACCCCAACCAGGCTGGATTTATCCAAGGATGGTTGTCCTGTCATGTGTGTAGGGCAAAGACCCGGTCTGGATCAGTGGATAAAGTATGGCTACATGCCACAATCAGCGCCAGGCTGGGGCATGGTATCTGATGCACTGGAATATGCAAGTGCCGACTTTGCGCTGGCCTCATTCGCTGAAAAATTGGGGGATCAGACTGCCAAGAAAGAATTCCTGGCACGCGCACAAAACTGGAAAAATCACTTCAATCCCGCCACTGGCTATCTGCAGGAACGCAAACAGGATGGTCAGTTTGTCACAGCGTTTGACCCGGCCTCAGACGAGGGTATGGTAGAGGGTAGTGGTGCACAGTATCTTTGGATGGTGCCATTCAATGCTGACGGCTTGATCAGGACTTTGGGCGGTGTTGAAAAATCCACGCAGCGACTGGATAAATTTTTCAAGAATGAGCAAGGCGCATGGACGCTGACTGTCTCTGGTCCACATCATTCAGAAATGGATAATGAACCCTCCATAGGCGCAGCCTGGCTATACTCTTATGCCTCACAACCCTGGAAAACCCAGGAAGTGGTACGCGAAGTACTAGGGCAGCTTTGGCACAATCGCCCGGATGGCATACCTGGCAACGATGATCTGGGTCAGATGTCTGCATGGTATGTATGGGCAGCGATGGGCTTGTATCCACAATACCCGGGCCGGGCGGAATTACTGATTGCCAGTCCAACTTTCAAGAAGATCGTGGTTCAACGAAAACAAGGGCTGCTGACCATCAATGCAGATCAGACTGGCATGCAATTTAAATACGTGCAAAGCCTGACATTGAACGGCAAATCATTGACGAAATCATGGCTCGATGAAACTGCTTTGGACGGCAAGCTGAACCTGGATTTTAAACTTGGCAAGCAAGCCAATAAAAAGTGGGCCATCAAGCCGGGTGAATTGCCACCATCATTTGAGTAAATTTAATTCAGGCAGTTGCTGTATCCGTAGTTTTAAAAGAATCCACTGAAAAGGTATATATGATGTTTCGTATTTGCGGGCTAATTTTCCTGGGCGTGCTCATCGCCAGCAGCGTTGATGCCGCTCCAGCCAATAGTTCACGTCCGGTTGATGCAGTCAATGTATTCATAGGTACTGGTGGCGATGGTCATACCTTCCCGGGAGCGACACGTCCTTTTGGTATGGTGCAATTAAGCCCCGATACGCAGGTACGGCATTTTCGTCAAAGTTATCCCTGGGCGGCTGGCTATCGCTATGAAGATGATTCCATGCTTGGCTTCTCGCATACGCATTTTTCTGGCACCGGCCATTCTGATCTGGGTGACGTGTTGTTGATGCCCTATAGCGGCGACACCAAACTCGAGCCAGGCTATCCAGAGCGACCTTTCAGCGGTTATCGTTCACGTTTCAGTCACACGGAAGAGCGTGCCGAGCCTGGTTATTATGCAGTCAAATTGCTGGACCATGAGATTGATGTCGAATTGACGGCGAGTGACAGGGTAGGCATGCATCGCTATCGCTTTGCCAAAGGTGAAGCCGCAAAGCTGATCGTCGATTTACGCAGTAGTATTTACGATTACAAAACAAAAAACTTGTGGTCCAGCATGCGTGTACGCAAAGACGGCATCATTACCGGTATGCGTGAAACCCGTGGCTGGGCGGCAGGCCGCCAGGTTTATTTTGCGATGCAATTTTCACGGCCATTATTGGCGCGTGAAATCCATAACCGCGAAGATGCAGTCGAATACCGTGGCTTTACCGGGCCAGGCAGTGGACCTCAGGATAAAGCTAAAATTGAAGGCAAGGCACTGGTTGCGGCGTTGGATTTTGGTGTTCCCAGCGACCAAACTCTGATGGTCAAAGTGGCGATTTCGGCTGTCAGTGAAGATGGTGCGATTGCAAACCTGTCTGAAATGCAGAACTGGGATTTTGCTGCGCAGCGCGCCAAATCGAAACAGGCCTGGGACAAGGCTTTGTCAGCAGTCAGCATTGAGGCAAAACCCGAGATGCGCACCAAGGCATACACCGCCTTGTACCACAGTATGATAGGCCCCAGTTTGTTTATGGATGTGGATGGCCGCTACCGTGGGCCGGATAATCAGGTCCATCAGGCTGATGGCTTCCGTTTCCATTCCACCTTTTCTTTATGGGACACCTACCGCGCGCTCCATCCCTTGCTAACCTTGATACAGCCCGCGCAGCGCAATGCTGATTTTGTGCGATCACTACTGGCATCGCAACAGCATAGCCCTGAAGGGATACTGCCGGTATGGCAATTTCATGGTCTGGAAACCTGGTGCATGATAGGTTATCACGCTGTACCCGTGATAGCAGATGCTTATATGAAGGGCATTCCTGGTTTTGATGCAGATAGCGCATTGAATGCAATGATAGCCAGTGCTGAATATGGTCCTTATGGCGGCTTGAAGCATTATATGAAACTGGGCTATGTGCCAACCGACCTGGAACCAGAAGCAGCATCCAAAACCGTCGAATATGCTTTTGATGACTGGACCATTGCGCGTATGGCCGAGAAAATGGGCAAAGCTGATATCGCGAAAAAATATTATGCCCGTGCCCAGAATTTTCGTAATGTGTTTGACACCAAGACTGGTTTCATCCGTGCGCGTAAATCGAATGGTGAATTCCGTGTCCCTTTTGACCCAGCCGTGTCCAACTTTGGCAGTGATTATACCGAAGGCAGTGCATGGCAATATTCATGGTATATGCCGCATGATAATGCCGGCCTGATCAGCATGCTGGGAGGAGATGCTGCTGCCATCTCAAAAATCGACCAGGTATTCGATGCTAAAGTGGATCCCAAAGTCTATGCCCATATGGAAGATATTTCTGGTTTGATAGGACATTATGCACATGGTAATGAACCTTCGCATCATGTCGCTTATTTATATAATTACTTCGGCGCACCATGGAAGACGCAACAACGCTTGCAGCAAATCATGCAAAGCCAGTATCAGGCTAAGCCTAATGGACTGTCTGGTAACGATGATCTTGGTCAGATGTCTGCGTGGTTCGCTTTCACGAGCTTTGGTTTTTATCCAGTAGCACCAGGTAGTAATGAATACATACTTGGCCGCCCGTTCCTGGATAAAACGACGCTGCAATTACCGAATGGCAAACAGTTCACCATACGCGCCCAGAATTTGAGTGATGCCCATCCCTATGTGGCAAGTATCAGTTTGAATGGGAAAAAGCTGGATCAAAACTATCTGCGCCATGAGCAAATCATGGCTGGTGGCGAGCTGGTGTTTGTCATGCAGGCTGAGCCAAACAAGAAGTGGGGCAATTCTAAAGATGCTCGGCCCTATACACAAACACCGTACCAATGAAATCGATGATGAACAAATCAGCGTACACGGCCCTTGTTTTGCGATGCAGGTCACAAGGCCATGTGGAACATTAGTATAGGCAGCGTCAATAGTCATCTTGGTGATGAAGTGCATTGTGATTCTTATGTGAGTACGCCAGTATGAAAACCGAGATTCATGCAGTCCGCGCTATGGTGCCTTTCATATCTTCATGTCTGGCATTATTCCCGCCTGTTTTCACCGAAACCCGCTTTGGAATTTTGTAAAGTAGTCTGTTATTCGCGTTGATGTTCCGTTTTTGATCAGGCACCTTGGTTGTATATATGCTTACAGCATTGTTTTATTGGATGCAAAGTTTTTTTGCATCCAATTTGCCGCTGTTTTTACCCCGAAAGTGATTGTATAAATTCATAGAATTCATTGCGATCAAAGGAGGGGCGTCATGAAATATAAAATTACAAACATTATCCTTGCAAGCGATAATGAGAATCATTATTATTTGTTTGTTGTTATGCTTACTGTCATAGCTGAAAAGCTTAGGCAATTGCATACTCTATAAACATGTTTAAATGATAAAAATGGAAAAGAAAATTAGACTCAACTCGATGACTTCGGGGGAGATACCGGGTCTGGCAGAACAGTTACAACGTGCAGGACTGCGCCCAACAGTTGGCAGAGTCGGGATGCTGGCTGCGATTATTCAGATTGGGGACGGCTATCATTACCCGGAAGATATTTTGCGGGAATTGCTAAGGCAGGGCCGGTTAGGCAGCATTACAACCATTTATAGGGTGCTTGCAGATTTAACTTCCATCAATTTTCTGCAACGCTCTTTTGATGTCGATGGCAAAGCAAAGTATCGATTAACTCATGCAAATATTGCAGCTGAAGAGATATGCCTGTTTTGTGAGCAGTCTGGCCGTAGCGTTACGGTCCATGAAAGTGAACTCCGGGCCAAATTAGATCAACTTGTGCGTCAACATGGCATGGAAACGTCATCGTCACCCTTATTGATACGGGTGAATGTAGCAGCAAAAGCTTGAGAGTTCCGGGCATAAATAAGGTGAAGTCATATACTTCTGCACTGCTATGCTGATTGTGTTTTGGATGCTGGTGGCGCGGCATTAACAAATTTCAATAATGTACTGCCTCAATTTCATCAGATCAGGGATAGTGCTATATCTGAAAGCAAGATGTACCGCAGCTATTAAACCAAAGCTGTTGATTTGTACTGAAATTTGCCCCACTTTTCTAAATACTATGCATTTCACTAGAACTCATTTCATAAATAGGATGAGTGCGAACAAGACGATTTGGGATGCAGTGCAAGGCCTAAGGTGTGTACCCTGTGAAGCTAAGGCTGGTGCCTTAGCGAGGGCGAGGTAACAAACTGCACGCTGCAATGCGCCCAAATCGTCAATTCACTAAGGGTTTGCCTCATAACGCGTGCTGGACTGCAGGTTTTGACAATTCGACTCGTGATCAATAGCACCGCTATTGACTGCCTCGTCCCCTTGCAGGGCACATGTGCGCTTGCAAGCGCACATCGTACGCAGGCGTGCATCATGCTGCACGAATTCCCTGCTTTACCCTTGCCAGCCCACGTTATGAGGCAAACGCATCTCAACATATTTATGAAATGAGTTCTAGTTTAGTGCACAATTTGGCTGACCTTAAAGGGCAGGAAAAAGGAATGATCGCCGTGGCATTGCCAGAATTCATTCGATACTGGCACATTCGTGACCAGATTTCATTACAGACGATCGCCAGACGACCGGGCCCGCGCTCTGAAGTCACAGAACCAGCCTATGCGTGGTAACAACAAACATCATTGATAAATATGAGCCACAACTTTCAAGCTACCTTAAAACCAAACTGGTACAAATCGCAAGCAACGGCACAGCTTAAGACAAATCATCTGGATCTGAAAGCGCTGGGATTGGAAGGAGTGTACGACTGGGTGGCAGCTTTCACTGGAAAGTTGGAAGGCGGATCAAGCTGATCGGATCAATTCAACAGACAAACGAACACTTTTATTGTCAGGAGTTTCTGGGAGGCGTTAGTTTAGTAAAAACCATAAACATCACCCAAATTTAAAACTGGAATTGCACGTCCGTCCATAGAGCGGTATATATACAAACTGCAGTTTCCTAATCAAAGTGCAGATAACAGCGATTGCTACCATCGCATCCGGACAAAACTACCAAATCGAAAAGGGAAAAACAAAACCTGGCAAGTGCAACATGTGCAGTCAAACCTAAACTACTTATATCACTATGCATGCGACTAATACAAAAACACAATGGGGACAATTTTTGCCACTGGTGACAGTGTTCTTCTTCTGGGGATTCGTTGCTGCCAGCAATGATATTCTCATCCCCGTCTTTAAAGAAGCCTTTCATCTCAGCCAGGAGCAAAGTCAGCTCGTGTCTCTGGCTTTCTATGTAGCATATACTGTGGGCTCGCTCATTTATCTGGCAGTTTCACGCGTCATCGGTGTGGATCTGGTCAATAAGCTGGGTTACAAGAACGGGTTGGCGCTCGGATTATTGATTTCTGCGGCAGGTACTCTGCTATTTTTGCCAGCAGCCAATACAGGTTCATTCCCCTTGATGTTGTCGGGATTGTTTACTGTGGGCTTGGGTTTTTCACTGCAACAGACCGCTGCCAACCCCCTGGCAATCGCCTTGGGATCAACTGAGACAGGTTCGCAAAGGCTGACTCTGGCGGGTGGGGTAAACAATTTTGGCACCACGATAGGCCCGCTCATCGTCAGTTTTGCAATATTTGGTGCGCCGACGAGTATGAACCGTCAGCTCAGCATAGAAAGTGTCAAGTTTCCGTATCTGATGCTGGGTGCGGCTTTTTTGTTGGTCGCCATCATGCTCAAGTTCTCGTCCCTGCCTGACCGTCCTGCCATGCAGGTCAATGAAGAAGCCGGGCATGCATCGGACAGGCAATCGGCACTGCAATTCCCGCAATTGGTCATGGGCATGCTGGCCATTTTTGTGTATGTCGGGGTGGAGGTGTCCACTGCCAGCAATTTGCCAGCCTACATGGAAAGCAAGCTGGGCTTGCAAACAAAGGATGTGGCGCCGTTTATTTCTCTTTACTGGGCCAGTCTGATGATAGGACGCTGGACAGGCGCAGTTGAAGCCTTTGATTTGCGGGCTGGGCTGGGAAAGCTGCTTAAATTCCTCGCTCCTTATCTGGCTTTCAGCGTATTTTTGCTGGTAAACGCGATAGCCCAGCATGAGCTCAGTCATTTCTATGTATATGCCGCCATCGTGCTGATACTGATCGCTGCTGACATGCTGAGTCAGGGTAATCCCGCCAAAATGCTGGGTATCTTTTCCCTGCTGGGAGTTGCCGGCCTGCTCGTCGGCATGAGTACCACAGGCATGGTCAGCGTCTACGCTTTCACCAGCATAGGCTTGTTCTGCAGCACTCTGTGGCCATGCATTTTCACGCTGGCGATCAGTGGCCTGGGCAAGCACACAGGGCAGGGCAGCAATTACCTGATCATGATGATCATGGGTGGCGGTATAGTCAGCTGGTTGCAGGGATTTGTGGCCGACAAAATAGGCATACAAATGAGTTACCTGGTGGGGGTAATCTGCTTTGCCTACCTGGCATTCTATGCCTGGAAAGTGCAAGGCATATTGCGTGCGCAAGGTATCAAGCTGGGTAAGACCAGTGCAGCCGCACACTAGAATTGCTGGTTTTGATTTGTATGGCGCGCCATGTCTGGTGCGCCATTTTTTTTGAGCCAAGTGAGCAATGTGCGTTTTTGTCACCTTGTTTACTAAAATTAATAAACTAAGGCAATTTTCCTGCAGTTGATTGACCCTCGATTTTGCCGCCTGTATAAAAGAGTTACTCTGTAAAACACAGCATTTCCTGGCGATTTCTATTTTTTTTACGAACTGATCCGTTTATTAAACCTGCCTTTAGCGACACATGTGCAGCAGGTAAGCGTGGCAGGCTTGATGATATTGATAAACGCAAAAACGAATTAAATGCAATAAACATGATGAATGCCCGCTTTCCAGATATTGAAACTGACATAACCAGTAAGGAGTTCACTTCATGAGTGTGACCATACGCGATATTGCACAGGCTACCGGACTGTCGATTGGTACGGTATCACGCGCATTGAAGAACCAGGGGGGCTTGACCGAAGCCACACGCGTGCGTATCAGCAAAGTGGCGCGTGAACTGGGCTATGACTTTAGCAATCTCAAGCAGGGGCGGATCAGGCGTATTGTTTTTCTCCTACACCGCCAGCACAATACCCTGGCAAGCAGTCCCTTTTACTCTCCAGTATTGCATGGTGCAGAAGAAGCTTGCCGCAGGGAAGGGATCGTACTTTCATTTGTGGCGGTTGGACCCTCAGAACCAGTGATGGAGCAGATACGCCTGCACCAGCCTGACGCGATTTTGTGTGCCGGTTTTTTTGAACCCGAGTTGCTACAAGCCCTACTGCACACCAGCAAGCCTATCGTGCTGGTGGACATGCGTTTGCGCGGCTACACCTCAATCAATCCCGACAACCGGCTGGGCGGATTTCTCGCTACCCGTCATCTGATACAGTCAGGCCGAAAACGTATTGCCATGATATCAGGGCCGCTGGCACATTTCAGTATTCAAGAGCGTGCACGTGGTTTCCGCCAGGCTCTGTATGAATCCAAGACATTGGCAGATCCTAGCCTCGAAGTCAGCATCCCAGACCCCAGTAATATTGAAAATGGCGTGCGTGAAGCCATGCGGGAACTACTGAGCCTGACCCGCCCTCCTGATGCCGTATTTTGCTACAACGATAGCGCCGCTCTGACAGCACTGCATTACTGTCTTGACCTTGGCATGAAAGTGCCCCATGACATTGCCATTGTTGGCTTTGATGACATCAGTGCCGCCGCCAAGTCGATTCCCCCATTGAGCAGTATCAGGGTGAACAAGGAAGCACTCGGTGCCTCCGGTGTGGATTTACTGATACGCAAACAAACTGACGAGATAGTAGAAAAAACCCTGGCAGTTGAACTGATCGTGCGCGAAAGCAGTTGCGATGATTAGTTTTAGCACTTGGCTGTAACGCCTGGCTGTAAAAATTTTTGGCCCTTATTGACCACCACCCATATTCGTATGCATCCTTTTCCTGACTTCAAATCAATTTCTGTCCTGACTGACCATATCAGTGACACACTGAATTTTTACTATCCGCGTAGTGTTGATGCCAGTGGCGGCTTCTATCATTACTTCAAAGATGATGGCAGTATTTATGATAGCCAGAGCCGCCATCTGGTCAGCAGTACCCGCTTTGTCTTTGTGTATGCCATGGCCTATCGTCATTTTGACAATCCGGCTTATCTGGAACAAGTCAGGCATGGCGTGGACTTTTTGCGACAAGTACACCGTGCCCCGGTGACTGGTGGTTACGCCTGGCAATTGCGCTGGGAGAACGCCGGTAAGACCATCATCGATGGCGACAATCACTGCTATGGCCTGGCCTTCGTCATGCTGGCTTATGCCCATGCCCTGATGGCTGGTGTAGCAGAGGCGCGCGGCTATCTGGATGAAACCATGGAGTTGATGGAACGCCGCTTCTGGGAGCCACAACATGGTCTGTATGCCGACCAGGCCAGTGCAGACTGGCAGGTTTTGGACAACTATCGCGGTCAGAATGCCAATATGCATGCCTGCGAAGCTCTGCTGGCAGCTTATGAGGCAACGGGTGCGCTGCACTTCTTGCACAGGGCGGAAACCGTGGCACACAATATCACTCAGCGCCAGGCAGCGCTGGCAGACGGCATGATCTGGGAGCACTACGATGCTAACTGGAACATAGACTGGAATTACAACCTGGATGACAAGGCTAATCTGTTCCGCCCTTGGGGATTCCAGCCGGGTCACTTTACCGAGTGGTCCAAGTTATTGCTGCAACTGGAAAACCACGCCCAGCATCTGCAACATGATAAGGATTGGTTATTGCCTACTGCCGAAGCCTTGTTCCAGAAAGCGCTGCAATTTGCCTGGGATGAGCAATATGGCGGCATCTGTTATGGCTTTGCGCCCGACGGCAGCATATGTGATGGTGACAAATATTTCTGGGTGCAAGCTGAATCCATGGCTGCCGCAGCCCTGCTGGCAAAACGTACTGGCAAGCAAAGCTACTGGGACAGTTATGAGCATCTGTGGCAATACAGCTGGCAGCACATGATAGATCATGAATTTGGTGCCTGGTTCAGGATACTGTCGCGCGAAAATCACAAGCTCAGTGATGAAAAAAGTCCGGCTGGTAAAGTGGACTATCACACCATGGGTGCCTGCTATGAAATCTTGCGCGTCTTGAAGGAGGAGCAACATGGAAGCTGAATTCCCTGTAATGCTCAGCGCAGGCGAAGCCCTGACCGATATGATTGCTTGCGGCCCCGGCCAATGGCGCAGCGTGGTCGGCGGCTCAACCTGGAATGTGGCCCGCAGCATGGCCAAACTGGGTCTGACAACTGGCTTTGCAGGCGCAGTCAGCCAGGATTTGTTTGGGCAGGAGCTGGTTCGCGCCAGTGCCGATGCCGGACTGGATTTGCGCTTATTACAGCAATATGATCGCCCGCCATTGTTGGCCATCGTCGGCGAAAGTACGCCACCCAGTTATTTCTTTATCGGAAGTGATAGTGCAGATCTGCATTTTGACCCGGCACAGTTACCAGTCGGCTGGAGTGCACGTTTGAAATGGGCGCACTTTGGCGGCATCAGCCTGGCCCGCCAGCCGCTGGCGGGCAAACTCCTGGGACTGGCGCGCCAGTTGAAGGCGCAAGGTGTACGGATTAGTTATGACCCCAATTTCCGTAACAATATGAACGCCGACTATGATCCCATCCTGCGTGAGATGGGGCAACTGGCAGACCTGATCAAGGTGTCCGATGATGACTTGCGTGGTTTGTTCCGTTGTCAGGATGCTGACCAGGCATTCACGCAACTACGCGCCATCAATCCTGCTGCCACAGTCTTGTACACCCGTGGTGAACTGGGGGCGTCGCTGCATGTCGCGGAAAGGGCATGGCAGGCAGATGCCGTGAAGATAGTCGTAGCCGACACCATAGGTGCGGGTGACGCCAGCATTGCAGGCTTGCTCTACAGCCTGACCATGCACCCAGAAAGAGAGCAGGCCAGCCACCTGCGATTTGCTCTCGCCGCTGGTGCTGCGGCCTGCCTGGCTTCGGGAGCGCAAGCGCCGAGCCTGCAACAAATAGAGACCTTGTATAGAGGTCACGAATAGTGGCCATATTCAGCGCCTTGAAAAAAATAATATCCATATCAGTGATTGAGGAGAACAACATGCGTATCAAACTATTGCCCGGCATATTGCTGGTGGCCGCCTTGGGCATGGCTAACCTGGGCCACGCCGCCAAACAGGAAAACCTGACGGAAAAAGAAGCTGCCCAACTGGCGCTGCAAGTAAAAAAAGAAACCCAACATGCCTGGCAATCCTATAAGCGCTATGCCTGGGGTCAGGATGCTTTGAAACCCGTGAGTAAGTCCGGCCATAACTGGTATGCCCAGTCTTTGTTGATGACTCCGGTAGATGCGCTTGATACCCTGTTGTTGATGGGCCTGAAGAAAGAGGCTGACGAAGCACGTGAGCTGATTGCCAGTAAACTCTCTTTCGACAAGGACATGGAAATCCAGAATTTTGAAATTACCATACGTTTGCTGGGTGGCTTGTTATCCGCCTATCAGATGACCGAAGACCCAAGATTGCTGGCCCTGGCAACCGACCTGGGTCAGCGCCTGCTGCCTGTGTTTGAATCACCCACCGGCATGCCTTATACCCATGTGAATTTACGCACAGGCAAGGTACGTGGCAAGGTCAGTAATCCGGCTGAAACAGGCACCCTGTTGCTTGAGTTTGGCATGCTGAGCAAGCTGACTGGCAACCCTGTTTTTTATGATAAAGCCAAACGGGCGCTGGTAGCTACGTATGAGCTACGCTCCAAACTGGGCCTGGTCGGGTCAGCCATTGATGTTGAAGCTGGCGTATGGGTCAACAAAGATGCTCACATCGGCGGCGGTATCGATTCTTATTATGAGTACCTGTATAAATGCTGGAAGCTGTTTGCCGACCAGGATTGCAAAACCATGTGGGACAAAAGTATTCCCGGCGTCAACCAGTATCTGGGCGACGAAGTCCGCGGTGAACTCTGGTACGGCCATGCCGACATGGAGACAGGTAGCCGCAAGGCCACACAATATGGCGCACTGGATGCCTTCATGCCAGCTTTATTGGCCCTCGGTGGTGACATGGACAGGGCAAAACGTCTGCAGGATTCCAATTTGAAAATGTGGCGTTTGCATGGCATAGAACCAGAGGCCCTGAACTACCAGACCATGCAAGTCACATCGCCGGAATATGCCTTGCGCCCTGAGATTATCGAGTCTGCCTATTACCTACACCACTATACAGGTGACAACAAGTACCGCGTCATGGGTAAAGAATTTTTCCTCGACTTTGTCAAGCGTTGCCGTAGCGAGGCAGGGTTTACCGCGCTTAAGGACGTACGCAATGGTAGCCGGGAAGATTCGATGGAAAGCTTTGTGTTTGCCGAAACCTTTAAATATTTTTATTTGCTGTTCGCATCAAAAAAGACCCTTGATTTTGATGCGATCACTTTTAATACAGAAGCCCATCCATTCAAGCTGAACCAAAAGAAATAAAGCAAAAAGATGAAGCTTGCCGCTACCGTAGTGGAGGCAAGACAAAAACACAGGAGACAAATTGAATACACTATCCACCTTCAGGCGTGTGGCCATCTTGGGCATGGTGGCGATACTGGCCAGCGCAAGCAGTATTGCTCACGCAGATACGGCAAAAGACAAAAACTTTCCTGTCAATACTTTTATTGGTACCCAGGATGACGGCAATACCTTCCCCGGTGCAGTCGCCCCCTTTGGCATGATACAACTGAGCCCCATCGGTGAGCACTATTCAGGCTGGCGCTACACCGATCAAAAAATTCGAGGCTTTGGCCATTCGTTTTTGTCTGGTGCAGGTTGTTGGGAGCAGGGTGGGCAACTCTCAGTCCTGCCAGTGACAGGCAGTATCAAGCCCGGTGGTAATTTTGATACAAGTAAGGCTGGTAGTTTTGACCATAAAGTCTATGGTTCTAACTTCACACACGATGGTGAAGTGGGCCATGCTGGTTACTTCAAGGTCAGGCTCACCGACTATGGTGGCATCATTGCAGAGACCACGGCACTCACCAGGGCCGGGGCCGAGCGTTATACTTTTCATGAAACGACTGACACAGGCCACATTCTGGTCAACCTTGGCCAGGCAAATGAGCGTCACTCTGTTGTTGGTAGTCATTTGCAAGTGGTAGACAGCCATACGCTGGAAGGCAAGATAGTCACACGCAGTTTCTGCGGTGGTGCGCAATACACGACCTGGTTCAGGATGGAATTTGACCAGGCTTTCCGTAGCCATGGCATCTGGGATGAAAGCGGCGGCACCGAAGCCAGCATGCAATTGAGCCAGCAAGGTGACAGCAAGCCGCATGGTGCCTGGCTAAGTTTTGACCTGAAAGCTAACAAGGCGGTTACGGCCATCAGCGCCATTTCACATGTCGATGCAGAAGGTGCAAGACGAAATTTGCGGGCAGAAGGCAAAGCCAATGGCAAGCTGCGCAGCTTTGACAATATGCGCAAGCAGGCGCAAGACGAGTGGAACAAGGAACTGTCAAGCATACGTATAGAAGGTGCCAACACCGATGACCGGACTGTCTTCTATACCGCACTTTACCATGCGTTGCTACAACCACTGACAGGCAATGACACTGATGGGCGTTACCGTGGTTATGACGATGTCATCCATAAAGTCGATAACGGTAACTACTACGAATTCTTTTCGCTGTGGGACACTTATCGCGCCCAGAATCAGCTTATCGCTTTGCTGCGCCCAGCCAGAGCACGTGATATTGCTGACTCCGTCTTGAAGATACAAGAGCAGGCTGGCTGGTTGCCACGTTGGGGCTATGCGAATTTTGAATCGAATGTCATGACGGGCGACCCGGTCACGCCTTTTATGGCCGACTTGTGGCGCTACGGTGCCCTGGCCGGCAAGGAAAAAGCTGCCTACGCGGCATTACGCCAGAATGCCTTTGAAGTGCCCAGCTTCAAACTGCGCTCAGAAGGTCGGGCAGGCAATCCGCAATATTTGCGCGATGGTTTCGTGCAATACGACAAGGGCTTCAGGGCCAAGGGTATGGATGTAGACCCGCATCATGGCGGCTCGGCGACCCTGGAATATGCTGCAGCCGATGGCGCACTGTCTTACATGGCAGAAGCATTGGGCGAAAAGGCAGACGCCGCCATATTGCGTCAGCGTGCGCAAAACTGGCGCAAGCTGTGGGACAAGGATGCTGCTGACAAGGAACTGGGCTTCAGGGGCTTTCCGCGTCCACGGCTGGAAAATGGCAACTGGTATACAGAACTGCAAGGCCATTACAACCCGCGCGCCGAGCATGGTTTTCATGAAGGCACGGCCTGGCAGTATCAATGGCTGGTGCCGCAGGATGCGCAAGCCCTTTTTGCTGCTATGGGCGGGCGTGAGGCGGCAGCCAGGCGCCTGGATGCCTTCTTTGCCTTTGATGAAATCGAGAAAAACGATTACCAGGCTGTGCGCAAGGACTGGGTCGTGGGGCCATATAGTTATTATAATCAGTATCGCTACAACCCCAATAACGAACCGGATTTGCATGTGCCATGGATGTATACCCTGGCAGGCCAGCCCTGGAAAACCACGACCGTCCTGCGCGCTGCCGAAACCCTGTTCAGCAATGCCCCGAATGGTGTAACTGGTAACGACGATCTTGGCACCATGTCAGCCTGGTATATTTTCAGCAGCCTGGGTATCTATCCCTGGATGCCGGGCAGTGGTCAGTTCTTGCTGCATGCGCCTAAATTTTCCAAAGCCGATATCGATCTCGGGAATGGCAAGACTCTCAGCATAGACAGCAAGGCTGCAGCGCGCACCCCCGTACGCTATATCCGCCAGGCGCAGTGGCAGGGCAAGCCTTTGTCGCAAGTGTGGCTATCCTGGGAGCAGATACAAGCTGGCGGTAAACTCAGCCTGGACTTGAGCAGTGACGACAAGGCCAAATCCTGGGGTAGCAGTTTGCAGGCATTGCCTCCAGGTGCGCTGGATAAATAATAAGGATAGCTAAAATTTCTTTGACGCAGCAAGCTTAAAAAGCAGGACAGCCCCCGGTCCTGCTTTCTTTTTTCCTGCTTGTATATCAGCAATCCAGTTGATCCAGCACCTGGCGTAGCGTTCTGACGATATGGGTTTGTGTTTCCAGAAAATCCGGCGCAAGTCCGTGCAATTTTCTTTTGTGATGTACCGTTCCAAAATGCGGGCCACTGGCTGAGGCATGTACCTCCGTGACACCACTTGCTGCCAGTACGGCGGCGAGATTCTCCGGCCTGATGCCTGCACCAGCCATGATGCTTATTCGTTTGTTTGCCTGACGCACCAGGCTTGCGAGCTGTGCCTGCCCCAGGAGGGCAGAGTCCGCCATACCTGAGCTCAAGATGCGTTCAAAGCCAAGCGCGATAATCTCCTCCAGACTTTGCTCAGGCGTGGCGCAAAGATCAAAGGCGCGATGAAAAGTCAGTGACATATTGCCAGCCGCTACGCGCATGGCACGGCAGAATTTGCTATCTATACTCTCTTCAGCATCCAGTGCGCCGACCACCACGCCATCACAGCCCAACCGCAAGCAGTTTTCTATATCGTAGAGCATGGCTTCACGCTCGGCTTCGGTATAGATAAAATCGCCTGAGCGTGGCCGTATTAATATATGGATGGGAATTTGCAAACGTTCACGTGTAATTGCGATAGTGCCATGGGAAGGTGTGGTACCGCCTTGCTCGAGATGAGCGCAAAGCTCTATGCGATCTGCACCACCGGCCTCGGCGGCCAAGGCAGACTCTATCGAATTCGCGGCAATTTCCAGCAGCACGCCTGTCATCCCTGACTCTCCTGCCTGTGCCAGTGGGCCGCACCCAGCAAGGCTAGCTGCCCAGGTTCTATCAGATAGACCGGGATGTTTTCCACCACGGCCCGCATCACACCCTTGTTCAGGAAGCGATTCCTGAATTCACTTTTTTGTATCAGTTCACTGATTTGTGTGGGGATACCGCCCGCCAGATAGACTGTCTGCGCCCCATAATAAATCGCCAGGTCGCCCAGCAGGCTGCCCAGCATGCCGCAAAACATCTCTACGGCTTGCTGGGCTATGCTGTCTTGTTTGGCGATGGCAGCGGCGCTGACTTCAGCAGGGGTTGCCAGAGAACTGGTTTGACCCTGGATGAGCGCGAGTGTGCGATATAGACGCAACAAGCCAGGGCCAGACAAGAACATTTCATTATCGATGTAGGGCGTGGATTTCCAGCATTGCGCAAGCAGTAATGCCTCTTGTGGATTGCCAGCCGTCAGTGCTGCATGGCCAGCTTCCGTCGCCAGTACCAAAGAAGGTGGTCCAGGCAACCAGACCGCTGCGCCCAGCCCGGTTCCTGGCCCTACCACAAGCACAGGACCAGCCAGCGCTGGCGTATTGCCCTGATTGAGTATGACCGCGTTCGCTGGATTGATGAGTGGCACCGACCAGGCGAGTGCTGCAAAGTCATTCACGAAACGCAGTTGCGCAAGACCGCTCTCCCGCATGGTTTGCCTGCGAGAGACCGGCCAGGGCAAATTGCTGTTACGTACCCGGTCTTCTTCAATCACACCAGCAATAGCGATACTGGCATGGTTGAATTGCTGCCGCATCATTTCGCTATAGGCGCAAATAATGGCAGCCAGGCTGGAATAGTCTGCGCAGGCAAAGTGATGATAATCCCTGATCTCGGGCTCGCCATGCGGGTTTATCCCGGCAATGGCAAAACGGGCATGGGTGCCCCCTACATCAGCGACGATCAGTTTGCTCGATGACAGGCTGGCCATATCAATACCTGAGCGTGATTTTTCCGGTGCGGTTGGCGACCGTCACACCAGGCAAACTCAACTCTTTATCCTCCTTGCCGAGAAAGCCAACCCGGCGCATCTGCACAGGGAGAGTCTCGCCATCAAGCTCTACACTGGTGATGCCCTGGAAGCCGTGAAAGTAGATTTCCAGCTTGCGGAATTTGGAGGCATATTTTCCATCTGCCGCATCGAATTGTATTTCCTTGCGCTCAGGTATGAAGCTGATCTGGCGTTTGTAGTAATCCCCATTTTGGTAGGCATAGGATTTGCCGTCATCTTCGTAATAACTGATGACGTTGCCTTGCTGTCCGTGATACACATGGATGAACAAAGTGTCTTCCGGTTGTTGCGCGGTGCTTTGTACCAGTGACTGCATGGGCACGATGCTGCCAGCCTTGACATAGACTGGCAAGCGGTCCAGTCGCAACTCTAGGGCTTTGGCTTGCTTGCCATGTTCCAACTTGTCACTGTACAAGTCATACCAGTCACCCTGAGGTAGGTAGAGGCGGCCAAATTCCTTGTTGCTGGCGAAAGGTGCAACCAGGAAAGCATCGCCAAACATATACTGGTTTTGGTAATGCCTGCTATAGACTTGTTCATCGTGGGTGTAATCTATCGCCAGTGAGCGCATCAGGGGCAGGCCGGAGTTGCTAGCCTGGTAAAAGCTGGAGTACAGATAAGGCATGAGCCGGTAACGCAAATTAATATAATTGCGGCTGATGTTGAGCACGTCTTCGCCATAAGTCCATGGTTCAGACGAGCGGCTGTCACTGGCAGCATGGTTGCGGAAGTAGGGCGTGAAAGCACCTATCTGCATCCAGCGCGCATACAGGCCAGGTGTGGGTGTACCGGTGAAACCACCGATATCCATGCCGGTAAATGGCATGCCACTCAGGCCCAGGCTATTGAGCAGACGTACACCCAGCAACATATGATCTTCATCTGCCGTATTGTCGCCCGTCCAGATCGCCGCGTAGCGCTGCAAGCCAGCATAACCTGAGCGCGACAGGGTGAAGGGGCGCTCTCCCGTGGCCTGCTTCATCCCCTCATGGCTGGCCCTGGCCATTTCCAGCGCATAGACATTGCGGCCCTGCTTGTGGGTAGTGAGGTGACCATCATAATCGAAGAGGATATTATTGGGCATTTTCTGGCCCCAGGTGGATATCTCGTTCATGTCATTCCATAAACCTGCAACCCCCTGTTTTGCATAGCTGGCGACTTCAGCCTGCCACCAGGCTCGGGTCGCAGGGAGGGTAAAGTCAGGGAAATACACCCAGCCTGGCCACACTTCGCCAGCATAGGGCGCGCCATCGGCATAGCGTAGAAATACATCCTGCTGCATGCCACGTGCATAAGTGCCATAGCCTGGGTCTATCTTGATGCCGGGGTCAACAATCACGGTGGTTTTGAAACCCAGCGCGGCCAGCTTGTCTGTCATGGCCCTGGGATCGGGGAATGCCTGCTTGTCCCAGCTGAATACCCGGTAGCCATCCATGTAGTGGATATCGAGGGTGATGCCGTCCGCCGGAATTTTCTTTTCGCGCAAGGTATTCGCTATCCGCATCACTTCTGCTTCGGGATAATAAGACCAGCGGTTTTGCTGATAACCCAGGCTCCATAAGGGTGGCAAGGGCATGCGCCCGGTCAGGTCTGTATAGGCGCGGATAATGTCTGCCACTCGGGACTGGAAAATGAAGTAATAATTAAGTTCACCACCTTGAGCCGAAAATGAAGAAAATCGCCGGTTGCTGGCCCCAAAATTGAAATCAGTCTGGTAGCTGTTGTCAAAGAAAATTCCATAACTCATGCCATGATGTATGCCTATATAGAAAGGGATGCTGGCATACAGGGGATCGGTTTCTCCGGTATAGCGAAAGGCATCGGTATTCCAGTTGGTATAGGCGCTGCCACGTCTATCGAGGTTGCCGGTTTTTTCACCCAGTCCGATAAAACGCTCGCCTTCTTGCAGTGTTTTGTAGCTGCTAACTTCATCACCTATCCAGGCATTGGACAAGCCAGCTTCATCCTGGTTGATGAGCATGCCATCAGGTGTTTCAAATCGCACAGAAAATGGGCGCTTCTGTATCTGTACCTGCAATGCAGCTGTCGTCAGGGTCAACTTGTCTTCATGCTCACTGAGCTGAAAATCCGTCTTGTCGGGCTTGCCGACGACGGCATAAGAGAAATCCGGCGCCAAGGCTTTCTTGTCCATGCGCAACCGTATGACACCGGGTGCGAATACCGTCAGCGCAACGTCTGCATGCTCGGTTTTTATCACTACGCCGTTGGCATTACGCGTGAATGATGTCAGCTTCCCTGCCTGCATGACGGTTTGGGCCGAGGCTTGATTTAACTCCAGCAACAGGCAGGCACTGCATAGCAGGATAGACACGGTAGTTTTTAGATTGAGCAATTTTCTTCGCATGTGATTTTTCTTTAAGGAGACGTAGTTTGAAGCTGGGCCAGATGACGTATGCGCAGGCTAGCGCGCAAAGTAACCAGGCTTTGCACACTGTCCAGCCGCAGGGAAATGCTTTCGCCAGGAAGTAATGTCAGGGCATTGTCCGACAAGTGTGCTTGATGCTCGCCAAAATCCAGCCAGACTGCACGCGCCAGCTTGTCCGTGCGCAAGTCCAGACGATAATGGTCAGCGTCGGCGACAATAGTTGCTTCTAGCCCCGGATCTGGTAATTGCATGTGTTTCGATGCCTGTAAATAGGCAATGCTGCGGGCGATGCTTTTGCTATCTTTCATCAATTCGACCACGACATAGGTGGTTTTGGTATCCGTTGTGGCTGGCAAATCTGTATCCTTGATTTGCGCCAGTTCCATGGCGCTGTTGGCAGGCAACTTGAATGGCTGGGTTTCGTCACGCAAGACCTTGCCATGCACGTCCATGATGCGCAGCCGCCATGCCAGGTTTAGCTCTTGCTGCAAATCGGAGATCACGCTCAGGCGGGTGGCCTCCTTGTCATGCAAGGCGGCGATGGTCAGTGGTGCGAAAAATCGCCTGGCGTGGAAATGCAAAGCCTTCCAGTGCCCAAAATAATCAACGCTGGACCATGAGGCACCTGGCCACACATCATTCAGTTGCCAGTACAGCGAGCCCATGGTGCGCGGCATGCTACTGCGGTGATGCAGGGACGCCATCTCTATGCCTTCTGCCTGCATCAACTGGCTAAGGTAAATAAAATCAGCAAAGCTTTTTGGCTCGTGATAATTGGCGCGTATGTAGAGCAGCAAACGCTGGTTGCCATCTCCCGCCAAGAACTTCTGGTGAGCACGGATCAGCGAGCCATCTATCTTTTGTTCATTACGTGGTACAAAAGCATCGACCGTGCTTTGTACCGGCCAGGCTTGCAAACCAAATTCCGACATGAAACGCGGCGTTTCGGATAAATAAGCTTCGACGGGCTGCGAACCGGCCCACACATCCCAATAATGCTTGTCACCGTTATTGCTGTCATTGGCTTTGTCAGCCAGATCGTTACTGGGTGAGCTGGACCAGTAGGGGACACCTGCACCATACAGCGCGACCTGTTCACGCAAGTCCTTGCCAAACAGGGCGACATAGCCTGCCCAGACATGCTCTGCAAAAATCGGGTTTTCTTCAGTGAGTTTTTTTCCTATGCCCCAGTCCTTCCAGGCAGTTTCTTCTTCATTATTGCCACACCAGAGTACGATGCTGGGGTGGGAACGCAAGCGCAATAACTGCTCCTTTGCCTCGGCAACGACATTTTCACGGAACTTCTTATCATAGCCAGGCACTACGCCACCGCCAAACATGAAATCTTGCCAGAGCATCAAACCCATTTCATCGGCCATATCGTAAAAGGCATCGCTTTCGTAGTAACCGCCGCCCCATAGCCGCAACATATTCATGTTGGCATCTTTGGCTGACTGCAAAATCGCGTGCATTTGTTCAGGCTTGACGCGGTTGGGAAACATATCGAAAGGAATCAGATTGGCACCCTTGGCAAATACCGGCACACCATTGATGACAAAGCCAAATGATTGTCCCCATTGATCATGGTCGCGACGCAGTTCAACCTGGCGCAAACCTGTGCGCTTTTTTATTTCGGCGATCAGTTGCTTGCCCTTTTTCAGATTGAGATTAAAACCGTACAAGGCTTGTTCACCCATACCATGCGGATACCAGCGGCGTGGATTCTCGATCCGTAGTGGCAACGATAGCTGGTTCTGGCCTTTCCTGATTCTGGCTTGCAAGCTCCTGGACATGAGTTGTTTGCCATCCGGGTCAGAGACGCGTAGCTCCAGATCAAGCTGGCCGTCTTTATCTGCTTGCACTTCAAACCTGGCTTGCAGCTCTGCGCTTTGTGCATTGAGCCTGTCTTGCTGTATATGGAAATCCTGAAGCAGGATATCGTCATAACTGACGATCTTTACAGCACGCCAAATACCGGCAGTGACATAGCGTGGCCCCCAGTCCCAGCCATAATGATAGCCTGGCTTGCGGGCGAAATTGCCGGTCATGGCATCACGTGGTTCATCACCAAACGGCGATGGGTAGTTGCCCGCCAGCTTGGTGGGCATGGCCTGCACTTGTGGCAGCAGTCTTTGTATGGGTGAATGAAGAATGACTTTTAATTCATTCTGGCGCTTTTTTAGTAGCGTTTTGGCAGGCAGGACCCAGCGCCGGAAGGCATTGTCTGTCGCTGCAATTTTCTTGCCATTCAAATAGATATCAGCAAATGTATCTATGCCCTCAAACACGAGGTCCTGGTGTTTTGATTTCAGGTGTTTTTCATTCAGGTCAAATTCAAGTTTGTATTCCCAGACGGCATTACCTATCCATTGCAAGCCAGTTTCGGCATCGCCAGCATATGGATCGGTAATCAACTGATGCGTCAGCAAATCCGTATGGACGTGGCCAGGTACTTGTGCCGCATGCCATTGTGTGGCTTTTGCATACTTGGCAGCAGCGGTGTCGTCGGGTAGCAAGCGAAAAGTCCAGTTGCCGGATAAATCCTGCTCACGGGTAGTGGCTGCCCCGGCAGGCGTGAGCATGAACAGGCTGGACGAGGCAGCAAGCAAGGCCAGGCAAGTGCTGTGTACAAATCGCCTGAAGGAATACCGGGAGGTGTTCATATTGAAATCCGATGATGAAAGGAATGAGGGGAGACAGGCTGGCACGGTGACTACCGACGTCCACCATGTGAAATGGCGGACGTTACCGAGATCCCATGCAGTACATAGTCAACTTATTTTTGCGCAATGCCTGGAGAGCGAATGACACTGCGCTGTATGGGACTGTGCCTGCCATCGGGGCTGACCGTCAGCACTTGTACGAGGCTATCCTGACCTGGCTTGACAACGACTATCAGCGGGCGGAGATATTGGGCCGAGCTGGTATCGGGTACAGTGCCGTCAAAGGTGTAATACATCTTGCTGCCCGCCACAGGCGAGTGCAGGGTCAGCGGATGTGTTTTATTTGTCGCATTGACTTGTGCCGGCAGGCCAGTTGGCCGGGGAATGCGATATGCCAGTCTTGCTTGCTGCAATCTGGGATAGTGGGCCGCCAACCTTTTTTCAAAGCTGGCGTACTCTTTTCCTTGCTGCGCAGTCCATGCCACTTCTGCCATCGCCAGCAGACGGGGATAGACCATGTATTCAATCATCTCCGGCTTGCTCAGGTATTCAGTCCAGATATTGGCTTGCACACCCTTGATATGATGCTGTTCTTCGCCTTTGAGCGCGGCAGGCACGGGGTTGTAGGCATACACTTTTTCTATCGGCAATTCACCGCCCAGTTCCCATGACTCCTGTTCTTTCGGCCCTTGGCCTGCATCGAAATAGCAGTGACTGGTCGGACTCATGATTACATCATGGCCTTGCCTTGCTGCCGCTATGCCACCATCTTCGCCACGCCAGGACATGACGGTGGCATTGGGAGCCAGGCCACCTTCCAGAATTTCATCCCAGCCTATCAGGCGCTTGTTTTTGCTGTTAATGAATTTTTCTATGCGACGGATAAACCAGCTTTGCAATTCTTCTTCATTCTTCAAGCCCTCCCTGCGCATGACCTCCTGTGCAAGCGGACTTTTCTTCCAGCGTGCTTTAGGGACTTCATCACCACCGATATGCAGGTACTGGCCAGGGAATAAAGCCATGACCTCGGTCAGCACGTTTTCCAGGAAATGGAAGGTGGCCTCGCTGGGACAAAAGATATCTTCAAATATACCCCAATTAGTCGCCACATCAAATGGCCCTGGAGTACAGGCCAACTCAGGGTAAGCTGCCAAGGCAGCCTGGGCATGACCTGGTAATTCTATTTCTGGCACCACCGTGATATGGCGGGCAGCAGCATAGGCAACGACTTCCTTTACCTGCTCCTGGGTATAAAAGCCACCATAGGGCTTACCATCGCCTATGTAAGGTTCTACATGGCGCTTTAGCGCACTTTCCTTGCGCCAGGCACCCACTTCTGTCAGTTTGGGATAAGCTTTGATTTCTATGCGCCATCCCTGGTCTTCTGTCAAATGCCAGTGAAAAGTGTTCATTTTGTAGAATGCCATCTGGTCGAGGAATTTTTTGATAAATTCTACCGATACCATATGTCGCCCCACATCCAGATGCATGCCGCGCCAGAGAAATCGGGGAGTGTCAGCAATGTTAACGGTGCGCAGATGGGCGACAGGACTTGTCTTGGCTGGCATCATTTGCAGCAAGGTTTGCATGCCATAGAACTGACCTGCTGCTGAGCCTTTCAACTCTATGGAATACGGATTTACCGTTAGCGTATAGGCTTCATCCTGATTTTGCTTATGAGCTACCGTGTTCAGCGCACCTGTTTCAGTTTTTAAGAGCAGATAGTTGCCATCGTCCTTGCCAGGCAGTCTTTGTAGCACGACCAGCCTGAAACCCAGCGTCTGCTCCAGTCTGTCATTCAATAGGTCCGCATTCAACAATGCTGCAGCATCGCTGACGAAGAGCCTGGTTTTGCCAGACAGGCTAAAACTGCCTTGTCCCAGTTGTTGATTAGCGGGCTTGGGAATAATTGCCAACTCGACGGGTTTTTGAATTGGCTTTTCTCCCTGCCCCGCAAATGCGTTTGCACAGAAGATACTGCTGCAAAGTGTCAGAACTGCCAAAACCTGGTGGGACATTGCGGGACTCCAATCAAGCTGAAATGAAAGCCAGGGCAGGGTGCCGGTTGGCTGAAATACCTAAACAACATCAAGGAATGATGCTTAAATAAATGTAAGTGGACCGTGTACTTGCTCACGCCAACATGAAATGGGCTAGATTGTGTTGCTGCATTTTCATAGCCTCTTTGCCGTGGTTTAATAAACGCAAAGACTCTGTTTTTTGCCGTTTTCGTGTTTGCATCAAGTTTTTTTCTTAATGATATTTATATCGCGTCGAATTATTTACTTCAAATGAATCAAGAAAATGCGTGTTTGTTTATAAAGTTCACTAAACAAAAGAACTGCTCTTTAGATAGAAAACTCACTCGCCGCATCTTTGGTGGCGCAGTGCAAACTCGTTTGGAGTGTGAATTTCGTATTCCTGTCATGCTCACCTTAAGCAGGTCGTGCAAGTAAAACACTTGTGACAGTATTGCTTGCCCATCTCACTCTCCAATTTTACGCGTCGCGTATATCTGCTTGATGCTCGCCAATGCGCTGAAGGATCGGGTCTTTCTGTAACTGGTAAGTGTGGCAGAATCGCCACACCTGTTCCTCGGCCAGCGTTTACTAATCAAACTAAACTTCACCCTAATTTTGAAATTTTGTTTGAGCGCTGAGTTTTCTTTTGTATAAACATCTCAGGGTGTAATGCGATGCCCGACGACATGCAAATGGTTTTGTGTCGTTTAGTAAATCGTCGGGACTCTCACTAATTTGCGTTACCCGCAGATTGGGAAAGCGAACAAATGCGGAAGGTAACCGCTTGTTCCACGAATGAAGGGAACCCTGCCAGCGCCATATAACAAGCCCGTCGTTGGGCATAACCAGGAGACATACATGAGCTTCAGAACACATCTCGCTTCACACCAGCGCCGTTACCGCGCAACACCCATTGCATTGGCAGTGGGAGCCGCTCTGCTGGCCCTTTCCACTGCCCACGCACAAACTGCACCAACTGAAAAAACGGCAGAGAAGTCGGCAGAGACTCCGGCCGACACCAAACAGCCGGCCTCAGTGGTCGTGACCGGCTATCGTTATGCTATCGAGAAAAGCCTTGATCAAAAGCGTTCAGCCAACGCCATTGTTGAAGTTGTCACCGCTGAAGATGTAGGCAAATTTCCTGATAAAAACGTGGCTGATGCATTGCAACGCGTGCCGGGCGTCATCGTTAACCGCAGTGGAGGCGAGGGTAAAAATGTCAGCGTTCGTGGTTTGTCGTCTGAGTTGACGCTGACGCAGTTGAATGGCAATTACATCGCCACTGCAGAATCCAACGGCGACCCTACACGCTCATTCAACTATATGTTGATGCCCTCGAATATGCTTTCAAGTGCTGAATTGTACAAGACACCGGAAGCGCGTCTAGATGAAGGTGGCATAGGTGGCACGGTGATCCTGCGCACGCGCCGTCCGCTGGAAGTCAAGTCCAATAGTGGTTTTGTCTCAGCCGAAGGGACCTGGGCCGACACCAGTAAAAAGGTCGACGGCCAGTTCTCAGGTCAGTATGCATGGCATGATGAAGACAATCGCCTGGGCGTGCTGGTCGGCTATACCCAGCAAAAACGCACCACGCGCACCATGGGGGCCAGTACAGAAAACTGGCAATGGTATGCAGACAACTACAAGACCCATCCAGCAGTCGATGTCAATGGTGGGCCATCTGGCCTGAATTCCAAATGGTGGGGGCAGTCTGGTTTTTACGACCAGAGTGGCAAGTACTATACTAATTTCATGATGCCTACCTCGGTCAATCTTGATGTCAAGAACGAGGACCGTGAACGCAAAGGCGGGCAATTGACGCTGCAATTCAAACCGGTGCGTAACCTTAATCTGACGGCTAACTACTTCCGTTTCGATCTGTCGCAAAACTCGCAGACTAATACACTGAAGGTGCCGGAATGGAACCTGGCCCGCTATGACGGTGACGGCAACTGGCCCGGTGGACGCATGCTTGACGGCCTGACTTTCGACCGTAGTGGCACCATCGTCACTGGCGCGCAATACAGTGCCCGCCCTGGCAAGACTTACTATTGCAGTGGCGATGCAGCGGCTGCAGGCGGCATCAAAAATACGGGCGGTTTCGGTCCGGACGACTGCACCATACCAACACCGCAGATCACCGGCAGCTACAACCGTGAACGCTCGTTGTCGCAGACTGCCGACTTTGAAGCCGAATGGCGCGGCACATCGGTCGACGCTACCTTCAAGGGCGGTCGCACCTGGGCTAGCGGTGGTCCAGAGATGCAATTTACCATGCCGATCAAACCGCGCATGCAAAACGCAGATAGCAGCTGGACACTGGGTAACTACGCCAGCGCCTGGAGTACGGTCGGTACGCCGACTATGGTGTTCTCACCTCAACTGATGGCGAACCTGCAAAAAGGCATAGGCGAAATCGACCTTGGCTCAACGTCGTCGTCGTGGACCAAGAACAGTACCGAGCAAAAGTACGCCCAGGCTGATTTCACCTGGCATACAGATGGCAACTGGCTTGATTCCTTGCAGTTTGGTGTCAAGTACCGTGACGGTGGCACCCACCGCAGCACCGGCAACAATTACTGGGCCTGCAAGGGCACTGATGGCAGCAACTACGACAACCGCTACCAGGCCGGCTGCGATTCCAGCGCCTCCAAGTTCCAGCCCGGTTTCCTGTACCCGACATCGCTGGACAATATTGCAGGCGGCTTTAACGCCAGTGCGTTCCCGGCGATCAATTTTCCTGCTTACATCGCTCACTTGAATCAGACTTACGGTGAGATGCGGACGCGAAACGAAGACAACTTCGTCTACAACGTCAATGAGAAGATTACGGCGGCTTATCTGCAGGCCAATATCAAGACCGATCGCTTGCGCGGAAATGCCGGTCTGCGATTGGTACAGACCAAACAGCATGCCGATTCAACTGACCAGGTTGACTACTACAACGATTACTTCTTTAATGGTGCCAATGGCACACCGGCACCATGCCGTCCGGGTGGCTTGCCAGCTGTCGGTGCTCCCGCTGGCTCTGGTTGCATCAGCGGTTATACCACGCTGCCGGAAAGCACTGGACGTAAATCCTCGTTCGTAGTCAGCTCGCTTGATCGTAGCTACACCGACGTACTGCCAAGCTTTAATCTTGCCTATGATCTTCGTGACGATTTGGTGTTGCGCGCAGCAGCTTCCAAGGTAGTGGCGCGGCCAGGCTATGGTGACATCGCATCTCCTGGCAGCTTGAATTACTACAGCCAGGAATATGTCAATGACCGCCGCCTGATCGGTGGTGCCGACCAGCAGGGCTGGTTTGGTCAGGGCAGCAACAAGGCCTTGGAACCGTACAAGGCTACTCAGTTCGATCTCGGTCTGGAATGGTACTTCCATCGTGGCTCTGTGCTGGGTGCAGGCGTGTTCCGCAAGAACGTCAGCAACTTCGCGGTGCCAGTCGTGCTGAGCATGCCCATGGTTGTTGGTGGCAATACTGTGACCGTGCAAAACTACTCGACCAGTGCTGGCGGCCGCGATGCCGTGTCCCAAGGTATTGAATTATATGCGCAGCATACGCTGAAATCTGGTTTGGGCTTCCAGTTCAACTACACCTACAACAATACCAACCAGGCTGCGATCACCCTTGCTGATGGCAAGGAAATCGGCAAGTCGCCGCTGGTTGGCAGCGCCAGGAACCAGACCAATCTCACCGTGTTTTACAGCAATGACAAATACCTGGTGCGCGCTTCGTACAATCGTCGTGGCGAAGTCGTGGGCGGCCTGGTAAATGGCTTGAATGTCTATCAGGACCCATACAGCCAGCTGGATCTGAATGCAGCGTATAACTTTAATGCGCAGCTCAGTCTGACCGCCTCAGTGCTGAACCTGACCCAGGCAGAGTCGAGTTCCCATCTCGGCAATGACACCAAGGACCGCTTCTACTCCAACAGCTATGCTGGCCGCGTTATATACGTAGGATTGAATTACAAGTTCTGATTTACAAGCTTCAAAACCCGCAAACTCCCCGCGCCGCAAGGCCGGGGAGTGTCTTTAAAGGCAGTGACCGACCAAACGGTCACTGCCGTTTTTTTCTGGGAGACGCAATGACCACGAACAACCGGATCAGTAATATCACTATCGTCGGTGGCGGCAGCGCGGGCTGGATGGCTGCTGCAGCTCTTGCTACGTATCTTGGGAAGGGGGCCACGATACGCCTGATCGAGTCCGAAGAGATAGGCATCGTCGGCGTAGGTGAGGCCAGCGTCCCGCACATCAGACTATTCAATGGCCAATGGCTAGGCATAGACGAAGCCGAGTTCGTCAAGCGCACGCAGGGCACCATCAAGCTCGGCATTCAATTCAATGACTGGGGTCGCATCGGCGACAGCTATATCCACGGCTTCGGCGCAATCGGTCGTTCACTGGGGCCGCTGCCGTTTCATCAGTTCTGGCTCAAGCTGTTTCTCTCTGGCCGCGCTGCGCCGATCGGCGACTACTCCCCACAGACAGTGATGGCACCACGCGGCAAGTTCGCGCCCGGCGACCATAATGCACCGCCCAACTCGCCGCTGGCTGACATTGCCTATGCCTATCATTTCGACGCCACGCTATATGCACGCTATTTGCGTGAACTGGCAGAAAGCCGTGGCGTACAGCGCATAGAAGGCAAAATCGTCGGCGTGAATCAACGAGCTGACGATGGCTTCATCGAGTCGGTGAAGATGGAAAACGGTACAGTCGTCGGCGGTGAATTGTTTATCGATTGCTCAGGTTTTCGCGCGCTGCTGATCGAGCAAACACTAAAGACTGGCTACCTCGACTGGACACATTGGTTACCGTGCAACCGCGCACTGGCAGTGCCGAGCGAAAGTGTCGATCCGATTACCCCATACACGCGCGCCACCGCACGTGCAGCAGGCTGGCAGTGGCGCATTCCGCTGCAGCATCGGGTTGGTAATGGCTACGTGTATTCAAGTCAGCATATCAGCGATGACGAAGCTGCCGCAACCCTGCTGGCCAATCTGGATGGTAAGGCGCTGGCCGATCCGCGCCAGTTGCGCTTTACCGCTGGCATGCGCAAGAAGTTCTGGAACAAGAATGTAGTGGCATTGGGGTTGGCCAGCGGTTTCCTTGAACCACTCGAGTCAACCAGCATCTACCTGGCACAGTCCGGTATCACACGCTTGCTGAGCCTGTTTCCCAAGCGCGATTTCAATCCGTTGCTGGCCGAACGATACAATCGTGAATCCGTGACCGAATACGAACGCATTCGCGATTTCCTGATCCTGCACTACCATGCAACAGAACGAAAGGACACGCCGTTCTGGAATCATTGCCGCACGATGGAAATCCCGGATAGCTTGGGCGAGGCGATAGCACTGTTCCGCTACGATGGTCGCTACTTCCGTAACGGCGAAGATTTTTTTGCGCTACCGAGTTGGGTCCAGGTCATGCTGGGCCAGCGCATCATGCCGCAAAGCTACCACCCCATAGTCGATGACATGCCTGAAGACAAACTGTATGAATATGTCGAGGGGATGCGCACAATGCTCTTGCATGCTACAGCTGCGATGCCAACGCACCAGCAATGGATAGATCGGTACTGGAAGTCGACAGCGAAATGAAAATGAGCACACAGTTGAATGCATCAGCAGGTCTCGAAATTGGCTTGAGGAGTATTATTTATGAGCACCGACAACAATTTTTGGCAGTTTATTAAATAATCACATTCGCCGCGCTTGTAATGTTCGCCGTAATTTATTGACTGCTTGGCTAATGATCAGTTTGCTGATCTGGCTGACTATGAGTGGATATGGTTTGTATTATCTGATTACAGATGATAGATGATAGTCGCCACATCTGGTCGATGTACCACCGAATCAGCGGTGCTATTTTGCTAGTTTTGCTTATTTGGCACTTCAAGGCTGGCAGACGGCAGCCTATTGAATTTCTATGGTCCGGAACTGCCTGCCTGTTTTGACATCTGGAACCGCAATGGCAAAGTGCGTATCTCCATGTAGAAGATGCTGGACATGCCAGGAATCGCCGCTCAAGCTGCAAGTGTAGTTCGCATTCTCATGGTTATTTAGCCGTAGCGAAGTAAATGGCACGGACAAACCTGAACCCATGCATTTTGTCACGGCTTCCTTCATGCTCCAATTTGCCAGGAAATTCATTTCAGCCGATTGTCTGGAAAATAAAAGGTCATCTCGCGGATGAACGATAGCAGGGAGCAAACTCCGATAATCAATATCCCTTGCTTGCTCTACGTCGATACCAACAGGATGGGACTGACTGAAAGCCAAGGCTACCCAGTCGCCACTATGCGACATATTAAAATGTATTTCTTTATTCCCCTGACCGGACAGGTAAGGTTTGCCAGCTGGCCCGGTATCAAATTGCAGTGATGCAGACACCAAGCCAGTCAGTTTGCTTAATATCTGACGCTTTAGACCATGTGCAAGCAAATGTCTTTGTTTATCGGCTTCAAAAACGTAGGCATGATACCGGGCTTGTTCTTTATCATTCAATAGTCTTAGCTCCATCCAGTCTGCCAAATGACGTCTGGCCAAAATGACGAGTATTTCATCTGAAAAAAAATGAATATTTTCCAGTATGTGCCTGGTCGCACATGCTGCTACTGACATGCTAAATCCTCATACAGTTTTGTATTTTCATCCGCTCTGAGTGCATCTGATAGCCAGCCCAGCAGCTCAATACGACGTTTGCGCAAGAAGAAATGTCCACCATCAACCATGCGCCAATCGAAACCTGCCCCAGCATGGCGCCCCCAGCGACGCGCTTCTTCTACCGTGACCAGATGATCATCGCTGGCTGCAACCATGAGCATGGGAGCATGGATTTTATCGTCGGCTGAGGCGACATATGCTTCAGCCAGAGCGCTGTCATTGCGCAGGATAGGAATGATGGTGCGCATCATTTCTGCATCTGCCATGATCTCTGACGGTGTACCACCCAGATGTCTTACTTCACCAGCAAAGTCATGATCGTTATAAGCTGATACACGGCGTCTTAATGGCAGGCTGGGGGCAGGGCAGGCCATCAGGAACAGTAATGCCGGTCTATGCCCCATGTGTTCAAGGCGACGTGCTACTTCAAAAGCAATCTTGCAACCCAGGCTGCATCCCATCAACGCCCAGGGCAGATGTGTGTATGGGATGATCGCCATGACAATCTGGTCCACCATGGTGTCCATATCGCTGATAACAGCTTCTGCCAACCGGCTTTCACGGCCAGGTAATTGCAAGGGACATATGCGCCATGCACGTCTGCTATCACACTGTGGCAATTGCCATTGACGGTACACTGATGCACCGCCGCCTGCATACGGCAAGGCGAAAACATTGCATCCCTTATTTGCATCCGGTGTAGTAAATGGGAACCACTCTGAAGTAGAGACAGCAGTCACTGCCGTGTTTTCCAGTTGGTCCAGCCTTGCAGAGCGCCCGCTCAGTTTTGTTGCAATCTCTTGGCTGACTTTGCCCGCTGGCGCGTCGGCACGGCGCAAATGGAAGACGTGGTAGTCAGCCCGACCATCTTGCAATGCGTGGAACAGGCCGGATTCAGGCTGCGCCAGGTAGCGTTCGAGCTCTACGCGCAAGCCGGGTTTATCGAGAGTATCGAGAGCCTTATCCAGCCTTGTCCATAGACCTGCCGGGCTGGCAGTTCTGGCAGCGCATACTTGCTTGCTGACCGAGCGTTCACGCTCCAGCACGAAGCCGCTTTGCAGCAATGCCTGGCGTATGGGTTTAAGGGTGTCGGCGGCCAGCACGTCGGCATAACAAAAGCGGCCGCCGGGTTTGAGTACGCGATAAGCATGGGCAAAAAAGGCGGGCAGGTCGGGGTAAGCCCCCGATGATTCCAGATTCAATAAGACATCGACACTCTGGTCTGCGTATGGCAGACGGCAGGCATCGGCTACCTGGAAACGTAAACGGACATGCTGGTGGCGTTTGCGGCAGTAAGCAATATTGGCTGCGCTGAGGTCGGCACCAGCCAGATTGGCGTCGGGATATAAGCGCGCAAGCAAGGCCAGTGCACCGCCACGGCCGCAACCTACGTCCAGCACGCGCTTGCCTGCCAATGAGGTATCACCAAGCACTTCCAGTATCAGACGTGCTTGTGCCATGCCGGTTTCTCCGGAGGGCAGGGTGTTTGATGCCCAATCCGGTAAGCCAGTTTGTGGTGCATAGCCCCAGTTCAAGTAAAGCGCATGTTCTGCCAGGCCGGCGTTCTCCAGCACTTCCGCCAGGCCTGCATAGGCCTGGCGATTGCGCTCCAATGTGGCACTTGCTGTTGATTGCGATTGCATTGTAGTCTGGCTCATGACTGATACTCCTTTGCATAGCGAACAGGGTTGGGATAGGGCGGCTGTGGTGGTGAGCAATTGGTCGTCTGCGCAGGGCCGACTGCACGCATGATGCCCAACCATGCCTCACCATGAGCTTGCCACCACTGGTCTTGATGAACCGGGGCGTCATCCTGCACCAACTCATCAAGCGCGGCATGTATTGCCAGAGGGAAGTCATGTGCAGCAGCTTCAGTCAGGCTGGGGCCGTGTGGCTTGCCAAATATCGTTGCAGTGGGTTGGCGGTTGAAACGGCTTTCTGCAAACTGATCCTCTGCCAGCAGATAAGAGGACTGGGCATCATCGCGTTCATAGTCAGGCGCGTAGATAGGGTGGCTCCAGACTACCGGCCCATAGCTATTGACCAGCAAGACATTACCTTCAGGGCCACCAATGGCAATTTTATGCATTACCAGACTATGATGGTCGGGATCTTGCGGGTCAAGCCAGGTTTGCAGGTTCAGTGAAAACGGCACGCCACCTATCAAACCCTGTACAGCCCGGAAGGGCCATGGCGACGCGTAGTCTGCAAGCGTTCCCTGCAATAGCAGAGGTTCTGAACAAGCAAAAGGAGCGGCTTTACCCAGGGTGCGGCAGACAATATCCAAACTTGAATACAGTAGTTGCAAGCTCGTGGTTATTTCTATGAAAGCTGGTGGGCGCTCAGTAGCACTGCGCCTTGCATAGTCAATGAAACGCTTGCCAGCAGGTAGATGTGGATAAAAAGTATTGACGTGATAACGCTTGCCATGCTGTGCAGCGAGTGCACGCAAGCGCAGGATGTCAGTCGGGTGCACGGGATGTTCCTGCAATACATGTATACCCTTTGACAGCAGCGCACGTGCCAATAAGGAACCATCGCCACCGACGATGGCACTGCGCACCACGACGCAGGCTATGTCTATATTGCCGGGTAATTGCGCAACATCGGTATACAGCGGCACCGCCAGTTTGTCAGCCAGTGCACGTGATCTGGCGCTTCCCCTTGCCACGATGCCAGTCAGGCGATAACGAGGTAGATGTGCGGGTCGGGCAGACCACAGATGTTCGGCACAATTAAGGGCGGCCAGGTAATGCTCGCCAAAGCGGGTGCCGCAGACAACCACGTTGAGGATATCAGTCATGCGACACCTCTTTACCAAACTGCAGCAAGCTTTGCGGACTGGAGTTCCATGCAGCAGGTGAGTTGGCCAGGGTCTGCAGGATAATGCCGAGATGGTGCATCAGCGTATCACCCAGTACTCTGGGTAGCATCCCCGTGTGCAAGTCTATGTTATACAGTAGCGCGCTTTCTTCTTCTAGTACCTGGAAGTGTAGTGCCGTACCTGGCTGAGAGGCTATTTCATAGGCAGGCATGCCCAGCAAAGGGTCGGAAGTTTCAGGGATTGCGTAGGTGGTGCGTACACCCAGCAGGCTTGTCATGGCAGCGGCGGGCAAGGCTGGGCGACCCGAGCCTGCTGCCTGATAGGCTGCCAGCACTGTGGCTCCGTCCAGCAAATCAACTGCCAGTCTTTGCTGTACGGCCTCAGCGCATGCATGTGCCAAGCTCATGATATTGGCGACATTGGTATGGCAGCCTATGATGGCCGTATCACTGGCATCAAGCATGACAGTGCCTATTTGTGCATGTAGAGGTTTTCGATCAGGATAGTCGAGTCGCAGACTGAAGTCAGGGCGCTCTGAGCATGCGGCGATGGCTGTGGCATACGCCGCCAGCATGACAGCGGTGCCGGTCAGGCCTGCTTGCGCAGCAGTTGCCTTCAATGTCAGCCAACTGCTGCGGGGCAGGGCTTCACGCCAGACTTTGATTTCACCGCTTGATACCTCAATGGCACCAGTTTTTGCCAGCGCTGGCGCCGGTGGTAGTTGCGCAAGTTGTTTGCCGTACGTCGCCAATTGTTTTGCATGAACCGTAGTCGTAGCCAAGGCCTGTTCGCATGCATAGTAGTCGCTGGCATTGAACTGCAGAGCAGGTAAGCGCCGTTGCGGATCAAGCACCCACAAATGCAGTTCTCGCAGCATGATGCGGAAGCTTTCTATGTCTGTCAACGTGGTATCTATGCGCAAATGTATGCGCAGGACATCCTGGTTTTCCAGCTTGATTTTGCTGGCACGCCAGTCAAAATGTGGCCAATTTTGAAGATCACTTGTTACGTGTGTCATTTCTTCGCGCAATGCAGCCAGTGCTATATCTCTTTGTTGAGCTGTCAGTTCGCGCAAGTCATTTGTCTGCAACAGGTAAGGCGGTGCTTTTGCCATGACATGCAAATTTGCCTGCGCGTCGACAGTCGTGCGTAGTACAGCGTGGCGTTCCAGTAGTAATTGCCATGCACGTTCAAAACCAGCCAGGTCAAAATTACCTGGCTTGTCGAATTCCACATACAACTGTTGTGGCAAGTCTTTGCCGCGTAATTGCCAGCGCAGTTTGCGCAAGCCTGTCAGTGCTTGTGCCTTGTTGTCTGGTCTTGGCAGTACATCACCATTGCTGGCCAGCCAGCCGCCTTCACGCTGTTCCAGTTCCAACAATGCCTGTCGTAATCCTGATATTGCCGAGGCTTTGCTTGCTGCATCCAGATTTGGGTGCAGTGCATTCACCAGTATTTTTGCCAGGGCTGCAATACTGCCACCCTGGAATGCGACTTCAGCAGACAGTTTGAAACCCAGCTCCTGCTGTATGGTTTCACTCAACTCCAGAAAAAGCAGGGAATCCAGTCCCATCTCGACCAGTTTGCTATCCTCACTCATATCTGCTTCAGCACATTGCAAGAGATTACTGAGGCGGCTACGCAAATAACGCTGTGCTGCAGACAAGACTGAGGCAGTGTCTGCCTGTAGCAAGGCAGCTACAGGATCGGTTTGCCAAGTCATTTGCAGTTGTAATGCCGCAGCCAGTGTTTTTGGCGTATCGGCCTTGATCAGAGTTTCTGCAGACACGGTCAGACCATATTTTTGCTTCAATTGTTCGGCCAGATCCAGCATCAGCAATGAATCCAGGCCCATCTGTACCAGTTTGCTGTCTTCATTCACCTGATCAACAGGACAACCAAGCACACCAGCGATATGCTGACGCAATTGATGTAGCAGGGGTATGGTTGCATGTTCTGCCGATGCCGGTTTCTGCGTAATTGTGCCAGGTGATTCCTCATTCCAGCACCGGCTAAAGCGTACTTGCTGTGCTGGAGTCGCTTGCGCTGCAAAACGTTTCCAGTCCACATTGCAAGGCAGATAAACCGAGGCATTGCCGCCTATGGCACTGGCCAGCAAGGCCCAGCCCTGGGCGTTTGACATGCCCAGCATGCCGCGTTCGGCCAGATAAGCTGCCAGCCCCTGGCGCTTCTCGCTTTCTATCTCGCGCCAGAAGCCCCAGGCTAATGCCAAGGTGTCGTAGCCAGCGCGGCTACGGTGCTCTGCCAATGCTTCAAGGGTGGCATTCGCCAGAGCATGGGCACCTTGGCCTACAGGACCAAATGCACTGGCTGCTGAAGAGAAGTAGACTGTCAGAGCAGGCTGCAATTGCGCTTCCAGCGCATGCAGGCGCAAGGCAGCACGCAATTTTGTTGTCAGGCTGGCTTCCCAGTCTTGAGCTTTTATGGCGCTCAATGGAGCATCATTGAGCAGGCCTGCGAGATGGAAGACGATGCCCAGTGCTGGCCCGTCGGTCAGTCTTTGCAATGCTGCTGTGAACGCTTCTGTGTCGGTCACATCGGCGTTGGCATCGACATCGATCGCGACACCCTGGCTGCGCAGCATGTCCAGCACCTGCTTTTCTTTGCTATCAGGTGAGCGTCGCGTCAGCCAGACCAGGCCACGTGCACCATTGGCAACCAGCCAATGTGCCAGTTCCAGGCCCAGTTCACATAAACCACCTATCAGCACATGACGGCCCTCGGGTAAGGGTAACGCTGTTGGCAAGGTCGCTGGCGTCAATTGCTGGCGATATAAAAAACCATCCCGCATAGCGAGCACAGGCACATGTGTTAACTGGGTATCCCTTAGCAATTGCAAGATCACTTGCACTTGTTCTTGTGCATTGGCATTTGCAGTATCTAGCTGCATGCAATGCAGATTTGGCATTTCCTGACGTGCTACCGCCAATAATCCACTCGTACCAGCTGCTGGCCAGGAAGTGCAATGGTCCATCTCTGTGACTGCATAGGCATTTGGAGTGAGGATGAATAGAGGCGGCACGGTAGCTAGTGTCGCCAATACCGACATCAGATTCACCAGTGGTGTTACACCCATGGTGTCAAAGAGCGAGATTGCATCATCGAGATTCTTGGTGGTCTCTGGTTTGTACACGACGGCATCAAACGTAGTATCTGAGCACAGTAGTGTCGTCAGTGCCTGTTTATCCTGCATAAGTTCAGCTACAGATAGCATGCGGCAATCGACACCAGCATTGGTGAGTGCCTGGCTGAAGTCGGTTTGATTATCATGACTGATATACAGCACACGTCGCGGCAATAGTTGTGGCAATAGAAGCGACTGGTTTGTCGCAGCTACTGGCTGCCATTGCCAGCCAAACAATTTTGCATCGCCTTTGTCAGACCACAAAGTCGGCAAAGCGGCAGGACGGCATAACAAATCTATTCCCCGCAGGTCGAGCTGCACCTGGCCTGTGGCATCAGTCACCACAGCTCCGTGTTCAGTGAGATGCAGGCGCAGGCTTTGCACATTGTCTGTAGATGTGACCAAATACAGGCTATCCATGCCAGCAAGCCGGGATGCATCGTCATTCAAAGCTCCGATCACACGGTCAAGCAATGTATGATCAGACGGGTCCAGATGAATAGCTTCTGCGACCTGTCTGTTCTGCCTGCGCAATGCGCGGGGATGCGAGACAGTGGCGGTCAACAAAGTTTGCTGGATGTCTCGTGCGTCTGTTACCGTTGCATGCAAGCGGTCGCCGCTATAAGACAATGCCAATCGCAAGGGAGAGGGCGCATTGCTGATATCCAGATGCCAGCGCAGGTTTTCCAAATGACATCTGCCAGCCTGCGGCAGCCAGGCATAAACGGCTGCGATGACTTTACCGATAGTTGGCTCTGGTATTGTCAGCACATGGGCGTTATCGGGCTTGGCAACAACCGTATTTATTGACGCGCTGTCCTTGACCATGCCTGGCCAGCGGGCCAGTATTATCTGTTCACCCAGTGCGTGAGTAGGCAAGTTTGCTGCAGGCATGGCATCGGTCTGTACAAAACCGGCATCAGTCAGTGCCTGCTGCCAGTGCAGGCAGCTGGCAAACAATTCTCCATCACGCTGATCACTATCGCTTAATGCAGGTACCAAGGGGCCAAAGACAAAGTCGAACAGTTTTTTGGGCGTGGTGATTTCACGCATCATCAGCACACCGTCTGGAGCCAGCACCGTAGCCAGGTTGGCCAGCATGACGCGCAGGTCAGGCGCATTGTGCAGTACATTGGCGGCGACGATCAGGTCATAACTGCCTGCTTTCAAGCCTTGTGCAATAGCAGGGCCATTCATGTCAAAACTCTGGTATTGCATGAAGGGGTAAGCCGCGAATTTCTTGCGTGCTTTTTGCAGGAATAGTGTACCCAGGTCAGTAAAGGTATACAACTCACAAGCACCAGCAGGCAATTGCGCAAGTATGTCACGCGTCGTACCACCGGTGCCGCCGCCCACTTCCAGTATGCGCAGTGGTCGTCCATGCGCTTTCGCCAAGCCCGCTACAGTTGCGGCGGCGATACTATTCAGGTAGACAGAATACGGCTGGTCCTGATACATGTGCTCAACATCGTCAGTGGCGGCACCAGGGAAGACGATACTGACTGCATCCACTTTTTCAGCTAGCATCTCGGCCAGACGCGGGCCAGTACGTTCAACCAGGTCAGCCAGTTGCTGATAACCCAGTTCACGCATCAGCAGCAGCCAGGGATGTGGATCCGGCAGATCTTTGTGCAGGTTGCGATAACTGAGCTGCTCACCAGTATCACGTGTTTCCAGCAAACCAGCATCAGCATGGTCGCGCAACAGGCGGGCAAATAACTGATGGAAGCGGACAGGTGCACCAGCGGCTTGCAGGCAAGCTTTTACATCCATCCATTCATCATTATTATTAAATATTCCCAGCGTGGAAAATGCCTGCCCCACATAGGCAGCATGCAAAGCGTCAACACCTTCGTTTTCACGTGGAAGAGCTGACAAGTCGAGGTCGGCAGCCAATACTGCTGCGCTTTGATGACCTGCATTGCGCATCACTTGCCATGTGGGATGCTCGCCACTACTAATGATGGCTGGAACAGTTATGGGTTTCGCATACCAACAACGCTCACCTTCGAAAGGGCAAGTTGGTAACAAGGCGCGTGCCACAGGGCGGACAGCACAAACAGGGTGCTGTTCCCAAGCAGGATGTTCAGCGCTGGCCTGTGCTATTACAAAATCAAGCAAGCTCAGCTTGCCAGCATCAGGAACTAATGCATCAGCTATCCATGCATGAGTTTGCTGACTTTGGAGTTTTTTGCTTTTTTTATCATCGCCATCGATAAAGGCGTACAGTAAATTGATAAGGTTGTCGGCATCATTGGCCAGCAGTGCCAGACGATAAGGGTAGATGCTGCGGTGATGGACACTGGTGGCGCAATAATCTGCCAGAGACTGATCGGCGGTCCATTCACACAAACGCCATGCATGGCGCTGCGCCAGCGTTTTCAAGGCGGCTTCGCTGCGCGCGCTGAGTAGCAAGAATACTGGTGCTCCGTTGGCAGGCACCAATGTGGCTCGTACCGGGGCTTGCTCCAGTATCGCATGACAATTGGTGCCACCTATGGCAAAGGCGCTGACAGCGGCCCGACGTGGCCCTTGATCCAGGGGCCACGGTAATAACATTTGTGGAACAAAGAAAGGGCTGTTTTCAAAATCTATGGCCGGATTGGCTTGTTCATAGTGGAGACTGGGTGGCACCTGGCCAAAGTGCAAGGCCATCGCAGCTTTGACGAAACTGGCGACACCCGCAGCAGTGTCCAGATGACCCAGATTGGATTTCACTGAACCAAGGGCGCAATACTGGCTGGCACTGGTGTGCTTGCGCCAGGCATGGGTCAGTGCTTCCACTTCTATAGGGTCACCCAGCGGGGTGGCTGTACCATGTGCTTCTACCAGGCCTATGCTGGCTGGATCTACTTCTGCCATCACTAGGGCTTCGCTGATGACGCGTGCCTGGCCTTCTGGCGATGGCGCGGTATAGCCTGCCTTGCCAGCACCATCATTGTTGACGGCAGAGCCACGGACGATGGCCAGTACCGGGTCACCGTCAGCCAGGGCGCGTTCCAGTGATTTCAATAAGACCACGGCCACGCCATTGCCTATCGTGGTACCGCCTGCCTCTGCATCAAACGGGCGGCAATGGCCATCCCTGGAAAAAATCATGCCTTCGCGATGCACATAGCCAGATTCTTGCGGGAATCCTATGCCAGCACCACCCGCTAATACCATATCGCATTCACCGCTGGCAATCTGTTCGCAAGCCAGATGTATCGCCACCAAAGAACTGGAACAGGCGGTCTGTACTGTCATGCTGGGGCCGGTCAACCCCAGCTTGTAGGATACGCGGGTGGCAAGATAGTCCTTGTCGTTGCCTATCAGTCGGGCGAAGGTGGATGGTGAAGCGATCTCTTCCATTTTATCGAAAGAAGCGGCGGGGTAGCTGCTCATCTTGCAGGCACCGATAACGCCTATCTTCAATTCGTCACCCTTGGCGGCCAGTTCGGCGGGAGCATGTCCAGCCATTTCCAGCGCTTCCCATGCGCACATCAGGAACAGTCTTTGCTGTGGGTCTATGGATTCTGCTTCATGGCGTGAATAGCCAAAGAAACCCCAGTCAAAGCGGTCTGCATTTGCCACAACCGCAGCGGCTGGCACATAGCCTGGGCGTTGCAACAGGGCGGGGTTGACACCAGCAGCAGCCAATTGCTCTGCGTCGAAGAAGTTGATGAGTTCTTCACCGTCTGCCAGTCTGCGCCAATATTCAAAAATATCATCAGCGTGCGGCATGCGACAGCCGGCACCGATGATGGCGACAGGCATACTGTCACCATAGTCTGGTGTTGTCGCTGAATTGATTTGATTGCTTGTATTCATAAATATCCTTGTATATTTTATTTTTGTGATTTCTTATTGTGATTTTTAGTCATCAGGCTTTGGATTGCTGGCCACGTTTGCGGCGGCGGTCGTTGTCGAGACGCTGGCGTTTGCGGGCTTGTCCTGCCTCGTCACTGGAAATATCTTCGTTTACCAGTGACTGATCACGGCTGCGCAAATGGGCGGCCAGGGTGGCGATGCTGGTGTGCTGGAATACTTCGGTAATGCTGAGCACCAAACCGGTATCCGCCTGCAATTGCTGGCGCAGTCGTATCAAATCCAGTGAGGTGGCGCCCAATTCAAAGAAATTGGTCTGTGGCGCAAGTTCAGCATGACCAAGCAGCACAGCAAGACGGCTGCTGACCATGCGCAGCAATTTATCGTCGATGACAGGGCTGGCATCTGGCAATGCGGCTGTTGAAATTTCACTCACGGATTTGAGCGTTGAGGCAGGCCAGCGATTCACTGGCATAAGGACTTTGCTTTGCCAGGCATCACTGTCTTGCGCCAGATTCAATAACAAGCCGTGGTATGCCTGGAACATTTCATCCAGCAAGCCTTCAGGGAACAGAGCATCGACAGAGTCCCAGTTGAATACCATGGCCCCATCACGTTCAACTACCTGCTGGTCTATCCATACCTGTGGTGTCTGGCTGATGCCATAGACAAACTCACCCAGCCAGTCAAGTTCTGCAGCGCCATCGCTGGCTACACCCAGACCACTGGTAAACACTACCGGCATGGCAACCTGGTTCAGGCGACGGTTGCGGCGCGCGGCTTCGCGTAATACACGGACTGCCGATACCTGCATGTGTTCCAGATCAGCCCAGATCTGACGCTGCATGGAAAATGCCCGTTCAGCAAAGCTGGCTGTTACACCTGCATCAAAACCCAGTAACACAAGTGAAGTGAAATCACCGACCAGGGCATCGATTTCTTCATGCACAGGCGGGCGGTTGAACAGGGTCAGGTTCAAGGTAAAGCGCGGTATTGCAGACCAGTTGGCAAGCACTTCACCATAAGCTGCCAGCAATACTGCATTGACAGTGACGCCATGTGCTGCCGCCTGTGCGTGCAAGGCTAGTGTATTTTGCGGTGTCAGGCTGGCTTCGCGCCGGGTGAAGTGAGGTGGCGATACATCTTCCGGAGCATAGTGCGTCAGCGGTAGGGCTGGGGCAGGTGCCAGGGTACTCAGCTTGTCATGCCAATAAGCCAGCGAGCGCTGGTAAGATGGCAGCAATTCTATTTGCTGGGTCAGCATGACATAGTCGCGGAAACTTGCCGTCAGTGGCGGCAATTGCAAAGCCGGATCACGGACGAATTGCGACCATTCTGCCAGCAGGGTACGCATGGAGCGACCATCGCACACCAGGTTATCGAGGCTGACAAACAAACGTACACGGCTATCTGTCATCTGCGCGGCACGCACGGTAAACAAAGGCCAGCGTGCTGTGTCGAACACTTCGTGCGACAGTTCCAGTCGCGTGATTTCCAGCCACTCGGATACCTCGGAGGCACTGGCAGCGCGCAAATCATGGCTGGCAAGATGGTAGGCGGGCAAATCCTGCACTACCTGTTGCATGCCGTCAGCATTAATGACTGCACGTAGCATGTCATGGCGTGCCACGACCTGTTGCCAGCCTCGCTCCAGATCAGCAAGGGCAAGGTCTTCAACTTCAATCTCGGCATACAGATGTGTGGAGACGCCACCCAGCTCGAAACTTTCATCACGTCCTATCCAGTAGGCTTGCTGTACATCCGTCAACGGGAAGGGCGCATAGCGTTCCGCTGCATCAGGCAGCAATGGTGGCAGGCTGTCTTCATATGGGGCTGCCTTTGCTACTCTTTCTGCAAATGCAGACAGACTGGATGCATCGAACAGGTCTGACAAAGCGACATGTGCATTCATGCCGTGGCGTACTCTTTCTATCAGACGTACGGCGATCAAGCTATCACCACCGAGATCAAAGAAGTCATCGTCACAATGCAGGTCTTCAACACCCAGCAATTCTTGCCATATCCTGATCAGATCGTTTGCTGGTGGCATCGCATCATTGCCAGCTTGGCGACTAATGCGGCGGGAGCCTCCCATTTCAGGACGTGGCAATTGCTGGCGCATGACTTTGCCAGTAGTAGACAATGGCAAGGCATCCAGTTCAAGAATAGTCTGCGGCACCATGTATGCTGGTAACAAGGTAGTCAGGTGTTCCACCAGGCGACGCGAGGCAAAACGCAACACCGTATCGGTTTGGCGTGCGGTCAGCAAATGCATGCCGCCATTGCTGCCTATACCAGATGCAGCACTGGCTGCAAAGCCTGCCTGCGCTAATTCATCCAGCCACGCATCTGCTGCCAAAAGCGCATTTCCATTTAATTTCCTGCGATCTTCAAACTGGGTATAGCCACCTTCGAGCAAGGCGACGGTCGCCAACTGGAAATCACTGTTACGCGTGATTTCCGGGGCTAATAGCATGCCGCCCGCATTCAACAGGCTACGCAGACGATGCAACAAGGCCGGTATATTGCGACTGCGGTGCAGGGCGTTGAAGGCAATCAGTAAATCGAATTCGTATTCCGGCATTCCCTGTGTTGCTGCTGCCCGTTCATGCTCAAATACCCGGCAATGCATGGCGTGCAAGGGACTGCTGTCTTGTGCGGCAAACGCCTGTTCAGCCTGTTCGACCAGACTGCGCGCAGGATCGGTCAGGGTATAGTCAATCGCGCAATTGCTTAACTGTGCCAGCAAATCACGTGTTGCTGCACCGCTGCGCGCACCAATTTCCAGTATGCGCAAAGGTCGTCCCAGACGCTGCGCAACACTGTGTATGGTGGCGGCCAGCGCAGATGTGCAAAGACTGGACAGCGGATTCATGCGTGTCATTTGTTCTGGTGCCAGAGTGTCATCCGCGCCATAAAACACTTCCAGCGCGCTGGCCTGGCCGCGCAACACTTCCAGCCTTTGAGTCGCGCCTGAACGCAGACGTTGCAAGACCGCGCGTGATAAGCCGAAGTCCAGTGCTGCCGGCGTCAGGCTATTCCAGGCAGATTCGCTGTCATATTGCGTATTAAGATCCAGAGTGTTCAACCAGCGTTGTGCCAGCACTACCAGGTCCGGTGCGGGTGCCAGCATCTGTAGTATTTGTCCATGATCGCCGGAGACGACACCAGCAGCCAGCAAGGTATCGCGCATCATGCATTGACCAATGTGGTCCATCAAAGTCCAGAATTGTTCCAGTCTTTCAGTTTGTTGCGTGTCATATGCCTGAGCAAAAGTTTGACTGCCAGCCTGCTCAACAGCATCCCAGCGCTCGCTGTGCAAGACAGGGTTGCCAGAAAATGCATCATACAGACTGGTATCTGCGACATTTGGCACTACCCACGCTGCAAGTCGTTTGTTACCACGTGCCGGACCGACAGCATCGGCAACTGCCTCACGAACACCAGGATGGCTCAAGAGCGCGCTTTCAATTTCACCCAGCTCTATGCGGTTGCCAGCGATCTTGACCTGGAAGTCACGCCTTCCCAAAAATTCCAGCGTGCCATCACCCCAGTAACGGGCCAGGTCGCCAGTACGGTAGAGGCGTTCGCCATGTACGGGATGAGTGATAAAGCTGGCAGCAGTTTTGGTGGCATCATTTTCATAGGTCACAGCGAGACCTATGCCACCTATGTACAAATCGCCGCTGACATGGTCAGGGCAATCACGCAGCCGTGTATCCAGCACGCGGTAATGCTGGTTGGCAAGTGGATAACCATAGGGAATGGAACGCCATTGTGTTGGCAGTACTTCTGGCACGATAAACCAGTTGGACCAGATCGACGCCTCGGTTGCACCACCCATGGCTACCAGCCTTGCCTGCGGTGCCTGCGTGCGCAGTCGTGCTGGCAAGCCCAGTGCTATCCAGTCGCCGCTCAGGAATACCTGACGCAGGCCAGCCAGTGATGCACCGGCAGCTTCTGCTTCATCAAGCAAGAGTTCAAGCAGGGCTGGTACTGAATTCCAGACTGTGATCCGATGACGCAACAGCAAATCCAGCCAGTGCGCGGGGTCGCGTGTGCCACTTACTGCTGGCAATACCAGTGCAGCACCAGCCGCAAAAATACCGAACAGGTCATATACAGATAAATCGAAATACAGCGAGGACAAGCCCAGTACCCGGTCAGTATGGCCAATATCAAAACGGCGGTTGATATCCAGTACCGTGTTCACCGCACCACGATGATCAATCAATACCCCTTTGGGAATGCCGGTTGAACCTGAGGTGTAAATGACATAAGCATGATCTGTCACTGCCCGTTCAACTTGTGGCAGGCTGGCTGGCCAGATTTGTGTCGCAGCGTGGCTGGCATCCAGCACGGTCACTTCGCGACCGGCACACATTTCCTGCACGATGGGCAGGCAATCAGCCTGTGTCAACACCAGTTTTATATGGCTGCCATCAAGTATTGCTTGCAGACGTGCTGCAGGTACATCGGCATCTACCGGCACGTATACGCAACTGACCGCCAGGATACCAAGACAGGCAGCTACCTGTTCCGGCCCCTTACGCATGACCACAGCAACGCGGTCGCTACGCTTTGCGCCATGCTGTAACAAGGCGTTCGCCAGACGCAAGGACCAGTCTGCCAGTTCTGCATATGACCATTGTTGTTCATGGGCGATCATGGCGACAGCTTGCGGGTTGCGCTGCGCCTGTTCAAAGAACAACTGATCAAGACAACGATCAGACATAGGGGCAGCACTGGCATTGACCTGGGCGCGTATCGCTTGCTGGCTTGGTGGCAGCAATGCTGGCAATGCCTGCTGCCAGGCTTGTGGCTGTGTCGCCAACTTTTCCAGCAAGCCGTGATAGGCATTGAACATGGCATCCAGCGTACCCGGCTGGAACAAGGCATCGACAGCATCCCAGTTATAAATCAGTGCGCCATCGAGCTCACATGCCTGGTGATCCAGCCACACTTGTGGGGTCTGGCTGATGCCGTAGACGACATCGCCGAGTGCACTGTCCGGCGCTGCCCCCTTGGTCGGATCATTCATGCCTAACTGGCTGGTGAAAACGACAGGCATGGCTATCGCATCCTGACGTTCGCGGCCACGGTTCCATTCACGCATGACATCGACGGCGCTGAAAGCACGATGCTGCAAATGTTCAAGCACTGTGCCATTAACGGCCGCGGCACGCTGACCAAATGGCAGTGCGTCGCTGCAATCGAGTGGCAGCAAGGTGACGGCAGTAAAGTCACCCAGCAGGCGCGGCACATCGGCATGCCAGGGTAGGCGGTCAAAAATAGTCAGGTTCAGCGTGAATTGCGGTTCTGCACTCCAGGCTGCCAGCACTTCGGCAAACACCGCGATCAACAATGATGCGGGGGTACAACCTGCCTGGGCCGCCTGGTCGCGCAAGCTTTGCCACAAGGGTGCTGCCAGTTGCTGTTGTCTGCGTGAGAATGTCGGACTGGTTTGGCGCAAGGCTTCAGCCCGCAAAGGCAGTTGTGGGGCCGGTGGCAGGACAGGGATGCGCTCCAGCCAGAATGCCTTGGCAGATTCGCGCTCAGTACGGCGCTGCTTGCTATGGACGTATTTGGCCAGTACATAATCACGGAAACTGATCTGGAATGGCAATAAACCGGCAAGCTGCATATCCGCCTTGGACTGGTATAGCGCAGCCAGTTCTTCCCAGATGATCTGGCCACTGGTAGCATCGTTGATCAGCATGTCTATACCGATGTGCAGCCTGACTGCTCCGCCAGGCAGGCGGCTGGCACGCAGGTCAAACAAGGGCCATTGTGCTGCATCCATCACCTGATGTGACATGGTTTCACGCCATGCCGTGCAATGCGCATCAGCCGTGGTTTGGCCAGCATCAGTCAGGTCAGCCACACGCAAGGCGTAGTCAGGCACTTTCGGTAACACACGTTGCTGGCCATCTTCAGCTATTACCAGACGCAGCGCCCCGTGACGGGCTACCAGTATATTCCAGCAGCGTTCCAGCAAATCCAGGTCCAGGCCCTTGGGTGCATCCGCTTCCAGGTAGGCATGACAAGCTACGCCACCCAGGCCATAGTGGCTGTGACGACCTATCCAATACGCATGCTGGAGCTCAGTCAGCGGGAAGGGGGCGTTGGCATTGGCTGGATCAGCGATGATTTGCTCAGTCTCTTTATGAACATGACTATCCGACAGTTGTTTGCCCACTTGTTCCAGCAGGTAATCAGTCAGGCCTTGCGGAGTGTTGCGCTCAAAAATGGCTTTCAATTCACATTTGACGCCCAGACCAGTTTCACAACGGCGTGAGAAATCCATGACCAGGATGGAATCCATACCCAGCTTCAGTAACTGGATATCTGGTGTCAGTTGTGCAGGTGTGACGCGCAGGGTGCGGGCTAGTTCGGCAATCACGAAGGCATGTACTGCTACCTGGCGTGCCTGTTCATCCAGGGCGTGCAGGGCGCTGGGAGTCTCTGTAGTGGCCGATACGGCAATTGCATTTGCCTGGCTGGCACTCAGGCAACGCTCGAAAGTATTGGCTGGGTTGTACAAGGCGTATAGGGGAACGAATTGCTGCCAATCGACATCGACGGCGACGCAAGTGCCGTTGTCCGTGACGTATTCGCCACCCAGCAGTTTATCCAGCGTGGCAAGATAGCGTGCTGGTGCCAGCCGCCTTATACCCGCTGCCCGCAACAATTGCAGCAGGTCTTCATCTACTTCCGACATACCTGCACCGCCGCCCCAGGGACCCCAGGCAATTGCCAGTGCAGGCAAGCCCTGGTGATGACGCATGCGCGCCAGGGCATCCTGGTAGGCATTCGCTGCGCCATAAGGAATTTGCAAGCGTGAGCCCCAGATGCCGGAAATCGAAGTGAAGCAGACAAAGTAATCCAGTGCGCGACTGCGCGTATGCTCATGCAACAGCCATGCGCCCTGTATCTTGGCGCGGCTGACTAGCTGGTAATCTTCATTCGTGATCGTGGCCAGATCATTGAAACGGCTGGTGCCTGCACAATGGAAGACACCAGCCAAGCTGAGGCCGCTATCCTGCTCCATGTGGGTGATGTGCGTAAACACTCGGGCCATATCATTTGCATCTGCCACGTCGGCATCAATATGAATGATTTGTATGCCCTGAGCTTTTAATAAAGCCAGTCGTGCCTTCCAGCCTGCTGGCGCAGAGCGACGTGCCAGTAACAGCAGATGACGAGCGCCACGGCTTGCCAGCCAGTCAGTGGCATGGCGTCCAAGTGCACCATAGGCTCCGGCCACTAGGTAGATGCCGTCCCGTTTCAACATTGGCGGTGCTGCCATTTCATGAGCTTGTGCACTGACATGCTCAAGCCGCGGACGCAACCACAGTCCCTTGCGCAAGGCGACGGCTTCTTCATTGCCAAACAAGGGGAGCAGGGCTGACAGGGCAGATGCGAACGGCAGCAGGCCAGCATCGCTGTCTGCCATCAGCCAGCGCGGGCCTGGATATTCGAGCGCCAATGCCCTTGCCGCACCCCATAACGATGCCTGCAAAGGATTTCCTGAATCACCTGCAATTGCCTGGCCCGCATTGGTAGGCAGCAGGATGCGTGGTTTCTTTTGCAAGTGTTGCAGCACCTTGACGAATTCAGTCAATTGCCAGCCTTGCTGATCTGCCAGTGTCGCGGGCTCAGCTTGCGCATGCCAGCCATCAAGATAAATGACGATATCGCTGTCTTCCAGTTGAGTTGCTGCCAGCGGCCATTCACCTGCCGTCAGTGAGTAGATATTGGCGCCAGTGGCTTTCAATCCGGCAGCAAACGTGGCTGTATGTGCAAGGTCACCACCCAGCAGGAAATAACGCGCCGCATGTGTGTCATTTTCTGCCAGCGTAAAGTGTTCCCACTGCATGGCGTAGAGATCAACCGGCTTCGCCGCTGCGCGTTCTGGCTGCGGTTGCAGTTGCAAAGGCAGGCGTGGTGCATCATCGTCATAGTCGAGCCAATAGCTTTGGCGTTCAAATGGGTAGCGCGGCAAGCTGCGTGGAGATGGCAGGCTCCCAGCAAATACATGATCCCAATCAAAATCTTGCCCGGCGATATATAGTGCTGCGCAGGCATCGCCTATGGCAACGAGATCATTGCTACCACGGCGTAGGCTTGCCAGGCAATTGACAGCATGTGGCCATTGCTGCACAACCTGGTTACGTTGGGCTACCGCACTCAAAATGGCGTTTGGACCTATTTCCAAAAGAATGTCGCAGATGCTGGCAGCATTTTGCAAGGCCTGGTCAAAGCGTACTGGCTGGCGCGCGTGATTTTTCCAATAGACAGCATCGGGTGCCTGGATCAGCAATTCACCTGTCAGACTGGAGCAGACTGCAATGCGGGGGGCTTGCATCGTTTGTGCTGCACACTCGATTTCCCATGCAGCCAGCATGGGATCAAGCAAGGGAGAGTGGAAGGCATGGGATACCTGCAAAGCCCGTGCATGCAATTGTTGTTCAGTCAAAAGGGCTTGTACGGCTTCCATGGCGGCTGCAGAGCCAGAAAACACCACATCCTGCGGGCCATTGAAGGCTGCAATGGCAATCTCGCTTGCATGGCCAGCATGCAATTGGGCCAATACGGCAATTGCCTGTTCCGGCGTTGCACGAGCCGCCAGCATGGCGCCACCAGCCGGTAGTGCCTGCATCAATGCGCCACGTTTGACGATCAGGCGCGCAGCCTGTTCTAGTGTCAGCGAGCCAGCAATGACCATCGCTGCGAATTCACCTATGGAGTGACCAAGCACGATACTTGGCTGCACACCAAAAGCCTGCCACATTTTTGCCAGCGCATAGCCAAGTGCAAATAGAGCTGGCTGGGCAAATGCGGTTTGTTGCAAGCGTTCATTTTGTGCATCGTCATGCATCAGGGTGATGACAGACATGCCCAGGTCAGCAGCGAGCGCAGCATCAACGGCATCCAGCGCCTGCCGGAAATCACGCTGCTGTGCATACAGCTCACGTGCCATGCCACTATATTGTGAACCCTGTCCGGTAAACAAAAAGCCTATGCGTGGATTACGCATTGCTTCTGTCGCTGTATATCCGGGTGCTGCCAGTTGCTGCAAACCGCTAGCCAGTTCTTCACGGCTGGATGCGAGTACGGCGGCGCGCATGCTGTGGTGCTCACGCTGGCGTGCCATGCCGCGTGCCAGGGCAGGCAAGTCATCGCAGCCTGCTAAATTTTCTGCATGGCTGGATGCCAGCATGCGCAGTGATTCTGCTGAGCGTGCAGACAGCAGGAAAAGCTGGGATGCAGTGATTTTTTCTGATGGCTTGGCGCTAGCTACCACAGGTGCCTGCTCCAGCAAGACATGGGCTATGGTTCCAGCAAAGCCGTATGAGGTCACACCCGCGCGACGCAGAGCCTGACGCACGGGCCAGTTGATGGTTTGACCTGGCACCCGCGCAGGAATGATATCCAGATCGATCAACGGATTAACATTTTGCAATTCAACAGCAGGCGGCAACTTGCCATGTTCGATGGCGAGTATGGTCTTGACCAGACCGGCAGCTCCGGCGGCAGCTTCCAGATGACCGATATTGGTCTTGACTGAACCCAGCCATAAAGGATCACCCAGGTCGCGACCACGAAAAACATCAGCGACAGATTGATACTCAATCGGGTCGCCAAGGCGGGTGCCGGTGCCATGCAATTCGATATAGTCGATATCAGCGGGTGTCAGCCCCGCTTTTTTGAGCGCCAGGCTCAGCAGGCGTTGCTGGGCAGCGCCATTCGGTGCTGACAGGCTGCTACCTGCACCATCCTGGCGTACCGTCGTGTCGCGGATGACGGCACGTATGGCATCACCATCGGCCAAAGCATCGGACAAACGTTTCAGCACCAGCACCACACATCCTTCGCCACGTACATAACCGTCAGCGCGTGCATCCAGTGTCTTGCAACGACCATCAAGAGCCAGCATGCCGGCCTTGTGCAATACCAGATCAACTTCCGGCAATAACTGCAATTTGACCCCGGCAGCCAGTGACAAGCCAGATTCACGCGCACGCAGGCTTTGTACCGCCAGATGCAAGGCACTATGCGAAGCCGAGCATGCCGTATCCACTGCCATGGATGGCCCTTCCCAGCCAAAGCTGAAAGACAGGCGACCACAGGCGGCAGCAAATGAAGTGCCAGTACCCCAGTAGGCATCAAAATGTGAAGGTTCACCACTGATGAAGGGCAGGTGGCCATAATCGCCCGTACCTATGCCCACAAATACGCCGGTGTCGCTACCACGCAAGGTAGTAGGGCGCTGGCCTGCATCTTCCAGCGCATGCCATGCCACTTCCAGCAACAGTCGTTGCTGGGGATCTGTATTCATCGCTTCACGCGGTGACATGCCGAAAAAGGCAGCGTCAAACTGATCAACATGGTTCAGGTAAGCACCAAAACCGGGTATATCTTCACGGGTACGGAAACGTTCTGATGGCGCAGGGCGTATGGCGCAACCGCCTTGCTCCAGCATGGCCCAGAATGCTTCATCATTATTGGCATCTTGCCCATCCTGACCTGGCAAGCGGAATGCCATGCCGATGACGGCGATGGCTTCTTTGTCTGTGGAAGCGGGAACTGCTTTTCCTGTATCGCGGTCCGGAGTGGTCGAAACTGGCAACGAATTATCGGCAGCGAGTGGCAAGCGTGCCTGGGTCACCAAGACAGTTTGTAAGTGCACTGCAAGTTCAGTCAGACTGGAATGGTCGAATATCACGTTGTCCGGCAAGCCCATTCCCAGAGATTTGGCTACGCTTGTGGCCAGGCGTGCTGCCGACATGGAGTCCAGCCCATAATTAAACAGGCTGGCTTCGGGATGTATTGCTCTTGTTGTGACAGTACCCAGTATGGTGGCAGCTTCGTTTGCCAGCCAGTTGCGTAAATGTTGGTGGCGTTGTGCCAGTGACAGTGGGCGCAATGTATCCAGTAAAGCAGTATCCGCGGATACTTCCACGATTTGTTGTGTGTCCAGTACATGCCGGTGTAAGACAGGTAAGCTGCCATCAAGATAGGCCTGACGCACCGCGGCACGTCGCACCTTGCCACTGGTAGTACGCGGTAAAGTGCCTTTACGTATCAGTACGATGGCATGACTGCTCAGCTGATGCTCTTCGGCCACTGATGTGCGTATGGTCTTGACTATATGCTGGTAATCGACATCAGCCTGCTTAAGGACTTCCTGTACGATGACCAGATGCTCTGTTTGTTCATCATTCTGAGTGATCGAGAATGCAGCGCCACTTTCCGGCACTGCAGCCTCATGACTGCGGCCACTGGTGACTTCTATATCATTCGGGTAATGGCATTGTCCGCGGAACAGTAGCATGTCCTTCAGCCTGCCCGTGACAAACAAGTGTCCCTCATGCATGAAACCCATATCGCCAGTACGCAGATAGGGCTTGCAGTCTTCTTCATTGATATTGATGCTGACTATGCAGGCACCAAAGATATCGCGGTTCAGTTCTGGCTTGTTCCAGTAACCGCCTGCAACGGCAGGGCCATTGATCCAGATTTCACCAACCTGGTCTTCAGCCAGGGCTGCATAGGTTTCAGGATTAACGATGCGTACATCCTGTCCACCAAAATCATTGCCATTGCTGGTGTAGCGGCGCATGCCTGTATCTGTGTTTTCATCAAGGGCTGGGCTAACGACAATATGCCCACGCTCCAGTTTCGTCTTGTCTACGTCAATGAAATAGGGATCATGGTCATCAACATGGGCGGTCACCAATAAAGTCGCTTCAGCCAGACCATAGGCTGGCTTGATTGCTGTGCGGCGCAAGCCATATGCAGCAAACGTGGCATGGAAACTCTCTATCTGAGCGGGCAATACCGGTTCGGCCGCTGGCATCAGGCAAGTAACAGAGGTAAGGTCGATCTTGGACAGTCTTTGCGCGGCTGTTTTGACTTCATCAGCGCACAGACGCAAGGCAAATGATGGACAGGGCAGGGCGGTTGCAAACTCGCGCGTTGCCACTTCCAGCCAGCGCAATGGGTCTGCAGCAAAAGCCATCGGTGCCATATAGACGGCGCGGCCACCATAAGCCAGCGGCAATAAGATGCCCATGATCAAGCCCAGATCATGGAATAACGGCAACCAACTGGCAATGACAGTGTCCGTGGCAGGGCGTGTGTCGACTGCAGTCAGCCGTCCAAGAAATTCGAGATTGTGCAACAAGGGACCATGGCGATTGATAACCCCTTTGGGCTGACCAGTTGATCCTGATGTGTATTGCAGGAAGGCCAGTGCAGCACCGTCCAGCGTTGGTCGTTGCCATATTTGTGGATCGCCTTCCTGCATTTGTTCCAGTTGCAGTAAATGCAGCTTATGTTCATCGGCAAATATTTGCAGATCGCTGCCACTGGCTTCTGCAACCTGCTTGTTACTGATAAGCAGGGTAGGACGACAGTCGCGCGTGATGTCGCCCAGTTTTGGCAGTACACGCTTTACTCTTGCTGCACCTGGCAAATTGACTGGTACGCCCGTTATGCCTGCATAAAAGCAAGCCAGCAGAGCCACGACATAATCTATTCCCGAAGGGAACAGAATCAGTGCACTCTCACCCGGCGTCGCATGTTTTTGCAAACTGGCGGCATAGCACTGCACGCGTTTCGATAGAGCGGCATAAGTCAGCCGTACATCATCACTGCCATCTCCACGCTGGCCGATAAAACACAGGGCTTCGGTGTCAGGTTGATGCTTTGCATGATGTTCTATCCAGTCAATCAGGGTGGCGTGCTGGCGCAAGGAAATGGTGGGTTTGGGGAGCATCTCTTACCTCGATATCAGTTGGCATTGGCGGAAACCTGCTTGTCTCGCTGGGGACTTATCGGTTTTCCGTATTAGCATATGAATATCTTATAAATGAGAATGATTATCAATTAAAAGTACTGATTACGATATTTTTGACACCGATCGCGGTAGTGCTCCAGGGAATTGACGTGGATACTGCCCCCACTGATAAAAGGGGAGTGAAATAATGAAGTTGAGTTATTTGCGAAGCGTTTTACTGGCTGGTGGAGCGCTAGGCGCAAGTGGTGTCATGACTGGAGTCGCGGCACAGCAGCGTGAAGACTATGTATTGCCAGAACTGGTGGTGACTTCCACCAAACTTGATGCCACCGGCCTGACGCCTGATGTGGCAAGCTCTGTGGCGACAGCAGCGCGCTTGAATGCTGCAGGTGTGATGCGTACCGATGAACTGGGAAAGATATTCCCCGAATTGACAGTCATGCCGCGCAGTACGCGCGTATATTCCTTGTTCAGCATGCGCGGTGCACCCGCGATCGATTTTTATAACCCTGCTGTGACGGTGTATGTTGATGGCATACCGCAGGATATGACCTATTTTGCGCAACCGCTGACTGGGGTTGCACAAATCGAATTATTGAAAGGGCCACAAGGCAGTTTGTATGGTCGGTCTGCTCAGGGTGGCGTTATCAATATCGTTACCAACAAACCAAATAAGACCAGCAAGGCGCAATTGACTCTGGATGTCAGCAACATGACGCGTCGTCTTGATGCAATGGCAGGCGGTGCATTGGTTAAGGACAGTTTGTATGGCGATATCAATGTCCATGCTGACGAATATCCAGGTCGCTTACGCGCGAATGGCGCAGATGATCTGGGTTCAAGCCGCGAAGCATTGGGGCGTGCACGATTGCGCTGGGCGCCAACGGGCGGCAACCTGGACGCCATGCTGACTGTCAGCCGTGATCGCTATAGTGCGCATGACGAATACTTTCAATCTTTCCCATTGAAAGATCGTCGCGCCATAGCCAGCACGCCATTTGATTTTACTGAACCAGTGTTGACCCGCACGGTCAGTCAGGTCGGGCTTGGTGTTGATTACTTCGTCAATGACTGGAAGCTGACATCCAGCAGTTCATATCAAGACAGAAAATTTGACAGGGTAATCACCACCGGGAATGCCGACCCGGAAAAACAGAAGACCTATTATCAGGAATTGCGCCTGGCAACCAGTGGCGGCAAGCGTGTAGTAGATGGTCTGTTTGGTCTGTATTATGAAAAACAGGACTTTGAACGTCTTCGTAGTGTCGCAGTACCAACGGTACCTGCCTTCCTGTTCCCTGGACCCAGCAAAAGTGCATCAACCATTACATCCACTGCGATTTTTGGTGAGGCAGTCTGGCATATTGACGAGCGTCTGGATTTGACGGGCGGCCTGCGCTATAGCGTAGACAAAGCGGATATTGATTTTAAACGCACAGGTCCGGCGGCCCTGTCTTTTGTTGCTGACAAGCGTTTCAGCCATGTCAGCCCCAAACTGGCAGTGGGTTATCAATTAAATCCAGAGTGGCGTTTGTATGGCTTGGTCAGCGAGGGTTACAAGGCAGGTGGCTATAACCGCGTTGCAGAAAATACGGCTGGTGGTATTCCGTATGAGGCAGAAACCATACGTAACCTGGAAGCTGGTTTCAAAGCTGATCTGATGGGTCATCGCTTGCAGCTGGATGGCACTATCTACCATAGTAAAACGCGGGGCTTGCAGGCACCTGTGCAATCAGGCCCATTTCAGATGTTGGCTAATGTTGGTGATGCCAAGGTGAATGGCCTGGAAATTAATGCTGCCTTTGCTGCTACACCAGACTTCAGCCTGCGCGGTGGTGCAAGCTGGACGCGCAGCGCTATAGAAAATTTTCATGCGCCGGCAGGCAATCTGGATCTGAACGGTAAACGCGTTCCCTATGTTGCGCCGTTAAGCCTGCGGGCTGGTACTGAACTGCGCTTCCAGTTGGCAGGTGCTGGTTTGCTGCGCTGGAGTACTGACCTTACTTATTCCGGTGATTTGTGGTTCGACACTGCCAATACATTACATCAGCCAACGTATACCCTGCTGGACACCTCAGTCCAGTGGGAAATCAACAAGCGTCTTAGCCTGACTGCGTATGTTGACAATGTCAGTGACCGTGTCGTGCCTAACTACGCATTCTCATTCGGACCACTGGGTGATTTCGGCCAATATAATCGTGGACGCACAGTCGGCTTACGCCTGCAAGCGCAATTATGATGAAAAAAATTGGTACACCATTAGCTGCTGGCAGCCTGCTTACGGTATTGGGTGGGTTGTATGCCACACAGGGCTTACTGAGTGGGTTGGTACATGAAGGCTTGCCCGTACTTTTGCGTGCACGTGGTATAGGGCTGGACAAAATAGGTTTGCTGTCACTGCTGTTCTTGCCGAGTGCCCTGAAATTTTTATGGGCATCCCGGATAGATCGCCTGACTGAGGGTCAGCCTGAACAAAGCCTGCGCTGGGCAGGTAATTTTCAGCTATTCCTGCTGCTTGGTGTGCTGATTTTGACTTTACTTCCGCTGGAATCAACGCTGTCAGCCATCATTTTTTTGCTGCTGATACTGATGGTGGCATCGGTGACGCAAGACATCGTCACCGATGGCATGGCGGTGCAGGCTTTACCCTTGGCGCAACGCAGTTTGGGTAACAGCATGCAGATAGGCGGCAGCTACCTGGGCTACATACTGGGTGGCGGTTTGCTGGTGACAGCGGTTGGCTATCTCGGATGGGAAACCGGCATACGTGCCCTGGCAGCATTGGTCGCTGTGTGTGGCTTACCTGCTTTATGGATGCGCAGACGGCGCATGGTGGCAATAGTGCCTGTCATTGCAACAACGCCCAGTCTCAAGGCAGCCTGGTGCAGGCCGTCCATACGCTGGGGTATGGCAACCATCATTAGTTGCCAGGCGTCGATGCGCTGGTTCAGCACCATCATGCTGACTTATCTGGTGGATCGTGGATTTGCCGTGGTTGAAGTTGGTATCCTGTCTGGTGCTGGCGTTGCCATTGCCGGGGTCGTCGGTGCCTTGTTGGGCGGCATATTGCTGAAGCCTTACTCGCGTGTAAGCATGCTGAAAGCCAGCCTGATTGCGTATCTGGTACTCCAACTCACTTATCTGCTATTGGAAAGCCAGGGGTGGCACGCCAAAGTTTTACTGGCGACTGTGTTTTTGCTATTTTGCACAACGATGTCACTCGGTTTCGTGGTCTTGTATACCATCATGATGGACTGGGCATCACCAGCACAGGCTGGCACTGACTATTCATTATTGCAATGCACCGACGCTTTTTGCGCCCTGGTATTTGGTCTGAGTGCTGGCTGGGTGACATCCAGACTTGGATATGGTGTCACTTTCATGATCACCAGTGGTCTGGCATTTGCAGGTTGCTTGCTGGCACCGCGTCTGTATGCCAAAGCCGTTGCGGGTGCTGTGACAGAAACTGTAACTGACGTCGTTGCGGACCAGTCAGATACAGCCAAACCATCTGTCATGCTGGCCGAGGCCAGTTCATGAGGGCTGCAAAATTGCAAGTACAGGAAGCTGCGATGCTGACACGCCTGGTGTATGCGCGTCTGAATGAGCTGATAAACACCCTGGATGGCGGACATCGTTTTGAATTCATGAATCGCGGTTATGCCGCTCCTGAAAGTAATCAAAGCGTACATGATACGCAAGAGCATCTGCTGTGGGAAATCATTGGAGATACTCCCTTGGAAGCTCGCCATATCCTTGACGCTGGTTGTGGGCGTGGTGGATCATTGGCAGCGATTGCGAACAGGCACAAGCCTGCCGGACTGACTGGCATAGACCTGTCACCGGAACAGATTGACGCTTGCCGTCGCAGCTTCGGTAGACTGAAAATACGCTGGCAAGTGGCTGATGCGATTAGCCTGCCACTCGCGAATGCCAGCCAGGATGTGATACTGGCGATAGAACTGCTCCAGGAATTGCAGGCAACATCTGCTTTTGTAAGTAGTGCGGCACAAGCTTTGCGTGCTGGTGGCTGCCTATTGGTTGCTGATCTGCTTGACGACACTGCCTGGACAATACTGGTCAGCCGTATTCAGGACTGTGGTTTCACTCTCGATTCCAGTCGTGACCTGAGTGCAGGCGTACTGGCTGCGGCCACATGCAGGCAAACCAAGTACCAGGAAAATGCTGTCGCTGTCAATGTGAGCAGTAGTGAAGAAAATTTCCTGAGAACGGTACTCAGCGATGAACTTGCTGCGCAACAAGCCGCATTGGCGACCACAAATTTGCGGTATCAGGCCATGCGCTTTATACGTGACAACAGGCTCGTCGATAACAATGCGCCAGACTGGCATTTGCCATTATCGACATTAGCAGGCAGGTCAACGGAAGTGCCGGTTTTTACGACACCTGAAGCTGTTGACGAAGTATTTCCATACAGTGCACCAGCCAAGGATTCGCGTTTGCCGGTATTTGCCTTTCCATTCGCCGGCGGTGGTGCTTCAGTATTTCGAGGCTGGCATCAAACATTATCCAGTGAAATGCAATTCTGCCCGGTGCAACTACCTGGTCGCGAAGGCTTTATGATGGACGCACCTTTGCAGACCATGGAGCAGTGGGTTGCATGGACCATGACACAGATCCGGCCACAACTGGATGCCCTCGGCCATGAGCAGCCGTTTGCACTGTTCGGCCATTGCCTTGGTGGCTTGCTGGCATATGAACTGGCGCTGGCACTGACAGCATCAGGCAGGCCGCCGGCAGCGTTGTGGCTGACTGCGACCAATCCCCCCCATCTGCCACTCCCATCCATGTTGATGAACCTATTGCAAACCATCCCTTTCGATAGTGCCGATCTGGCTATGGTGCTCAGAGTGCTGGGCGGCACTCCGCCGGACGTGCTGGCAGCACCGGCCATGATGCGCGCAGTGCAAAAGACCATGCAGGCGGACTTTGCCGTCGGTGCGCGTTACCAGCGTTTTGACCAGTGCCGCTTGCCATGCCCGATATATACCCTGGCAGGCAAGCGCGACAAACTGGTGACGCCAGCCCATATGCGCGGCTGGCAGGCTTATAGTGCGATACCAACAGCTGGAAAAACCGTGGATGCCGAGCATTTTTTTCTGCGTGAATCCCGTCTGGAAGTGCAAGCCATGTTGCGTGATCGCGCAGTTGCAATTAGTGAAGGTGTCGCATGAATGGCAAACGCATATTGGTGTCCGGTGCTGGCATAGGCGGCTTGTGCGCTGCATGGTGGTTGAGTCGCAGTGGATATGAAGTCACTATTATTGAACAGACTGCGACCCTGCGCGATGAAGGTTATATGCTCAGTGTGTCCGGTGCGGGGCGGTGTGTCATTGAAGAAATGGGCTTGTTACCGTGCTTGCATCAGATTGCCTTGCCAATCAACCGCAATTTATATCTGGATGCACGTGGGCGTACCATCATGCAACTCAATCACGGCAAGCTGCTGACACAACTTAACCATCAAATGGTATTGCGTAGCGATCTTGCAGATATCCTGCACCAGAGTCTGAGCGATGCAGTTACATTACAGTTTGGCACCAGGATTTCATCATTGCAGCAAGATGCATACGGTGTCGACGTGCAGTTGAATCATGGCGGCACCCAACGCTTTGACTATGTAATTGGTGCCGACGGCTTTCGCTCTGCCACCCGGCGTCTCGCATTTGGGCCAGATGCCGACTTTTGCCAGCATCTGGGCATGCAGGCTGCTGCTTACTGGATGGATAGTGATACGCAGCTGGAAGAAGACATGGTTGCCATCGCCGAGCCACGCCGCATGAGTATGTATTACCAGCTTGACACAAAAGGTGTCACCGCATTACATATCTGGAAATCGGATCAGAACGCCGCACCTGCGCAAGATGCACGCAAGGACTATCTGCTCAAACAGTTTGTCGGCAGCCATCCGCGCGTGATTGATTCGATTGCAGATTTGTCGGCCAGCAGCTCAGTTTACATGGACGCCCTGATGCAGGTACACCTGCCTGACTGGAGTCGCGGCAGAGTGGTACTTCTGGGCGATGCGGCCCATTGCCTGACTCTGGCAAACGGGCAAGGGGCCAGTATGGCACTGGCTGGTGCCTGCTGTCTGGCGCAGGAAATGGCGGCAGATTCCACCCCGGCAGCACTATTGCGTTATCAACAGCGTATGCGCCCTGGCATAGAGGCACTTCAACAGCGTGGACGTAAAGCCGCCAAGCTATATTTGCCAGATGGTGTCTGGTCTTTCCGCTTGCGTAATTGGATCATGAGCGCCATGCCCAAGGCCATGCTGCTTAATTATTTTATCAAAAGTGCGCAAGAAGAACTTCATATCACCGAGCATATTCAAGTACAGCAGGCGAGTAGGCGGGCTGCATAATGACAGATCAAACAACTGGTGCAGCAGATGCTTCAAATACATCACTCACGTCAAATCCGACAGCCTCACCAAAAACGCCAACTCGTCAACGTGGGATGGGTGCACTGCTGGCACTGGCTGGCGAACGCAAATCCAGCCTGGTCTGGGCCACTTTCCTGAGTGCGTTGAGCAGTGTGCTGTCACTGGTACCATTGCTGGTGATCTATCTGGTGCTATTGCAATTGGCCCATCCTGAGCAAAAAAACACGCTCACAGGCCTCTGGCCCATCATAGGCTGGGGTGCTTTGGCAATGGGCTTGCGCTGGCTATTGCAGATCAGCGGTGGGGTACTGGCGCACCTGGCAGCGTTTAATATCCTGTTCGATCTGCGGCTGGCAGTGGCCGATAAACTCAGGCGCGTGCCCATGGGCTGGATTACGGCACGCAGTGCAGAATCCACCAACAAAGTATTGCGTGACGACATAGACCGGCTAGAACTGTTCATTGCCCATCATCTGAACGACAGCGCCGCTGGACTTGCATTGCCACTGGCCAGCGCCATTATCCTGTTTTACCTGGACTGGCGTATGGCTACGGTCACTCTGATTACTGTGCCCTTAGCCATAATGGTTCAACTGCTGCTATGGAAAAAAGTACCGGAAGTCATGCGTGAACATAATGAAGTCAATGCCAGTCTGGCCAGCCAGGTCGTACAGTATGTACAAGGCATTGCAGTCATCAAGACTTATCATCATGGTGCAGCAAGCACGGTCAGCGCAATACGTTTACCCCAAGTAGTTACCGCTTATTTCGATGTTATCGTGCGCATGGTGAAGCTGACGGTACCGGCCTGGTCTGCTTTTACCGTGGTCATTGGTGCCAACATGCTTTGTATATTGCCGTTTGGCGGTTACTGGTATTTGCAGGGGAGCCTGCCGCTGGAATTGTTTATCCTGTGCCTGTTAATGGGACTGGGTATTACGCGGCCATTGTTTCAATTGGCATTTTTTGGCAGCCTGATGCGACTGATACAGGATGGTTATGGACGCGTACAGGATTTGATGGAGGCACCTGAGCTACCAGACACTGCTAGCGCGCTGATACCAGCTGATAATAGCGTTGAATTTGATGGTGCAGGCTTTGCTTATGGTGAGGTGAGTGTTTTACATGACATCAGTTTCAAAATTGCTGCGGGCAGTTTGACAGCCATTGTTGGCCCTAGTGGCGCTGGTAAATCGACGCTGGCACAATTGCTGGTGCGCTTTTGGGATGTGCAGCAAGGCGCTGTCAAGATTGGCGGTATGGATGTCCGTGAGCTACCTCTGGCAAACATGCATGCCCAGGTCGCTTATGTGATGCAGGACGTCTTCCTGTTTCATGACACAGTGCTGGAAAATATCCGCCTTGGTCGGCAGGACATCAGTGAAGAACAGGTGATTGCAGCAGCAACTGCGGCCCAGGCACACGATTTCATCAGCCGTTTGCCGCAAGGCTATCAAACTGTCCTGGGTGAGCGTAGTGCGCACCTGTCCGGAGGGGAAAAACAGCGTCTGTCAATCGCCAGAGCATTGGTCAAGGACGCACCGGTTATTGTTCTGGATGAAGCTACGGCATTTTCGGACCCCATCAACGAAGCGCAGTTACTGCAAGCCCTGGGCGTGCTGACTCGCGACAAAACTGTCATGGTCATCGCCCATCGCTTATCAAACATAGTAGATGCTGACCAGATTGTCGTATTGGATGCTGGCCGTGTCATAGCCTGTGCTAAACACGCAGAATTGTTGGAAGACTGCGCTTTATATCGTCATCTGTGGCAATTGCAAAGCGATAGCGCCACCTGGAAAATAAAAAGTGCCTCAGCCGATGAACACGTCAAGGGAGTTGCCTGATGCAAATGATATTTGGATTAATGCGCCTGGTGCGTAACGACGCAGCGATGAATAATACAGGCCGGTTCCGCCGTAGCATAGCGTGGCGGATTGCTGAATCACTATTTGCCACCATTCCCTATGTCGTACTGTTTGCAGCATTGAATGCCATGTTTGAAGGCTCTTTTGATATGAGTCTTTTAATTCGTCTCACGCTTATCCTGTCAGTCAGTCTTCTGTTGCAATTGCTGTGCAGTGTTGCCGCCAATGTGGATGGCTTTGTCGGTGGCACAGGCATGATGTGTGATTTACGCCTGCAAATTGCCGAGCATTTACGTCGTCTGCCACTGGGGTTCTATGGACGTCGCCAGACCGGGGAACTGACTTCAGTCATGACAGAAAACCTGTTGCATGTAGAAGAAGCCTTTACCCATCTTGCAGGTGAATTATGTGGCAGGCTGGCCACTGCAGGCTTGACAGTGGCATTGCTGCTTTACATAGACTGGCAACTGGGCTTGCTTGCCGTGACCAGCGTGGCAGCCGGATTGGTATTATTTCGTCTTATCAAGGAAAACGCCAGCAAGATCAGTCGCGCCAAAGTAAACCAGAAAGCCTCAACCAATAGCCGACTGCTGGAATTTGTGCAAGGTATCAAGGTCATACGTGCTTTTGGCCTGTCGACACGCGGTTATGACAAGGTATTGATTGCCTTGCAAAACCTGCGTGCTTTGTCCATACGGGTAGAAATCATTGCCGGGATTGCTGCCATCGGCTTTTCTGTCTTGCTGGAAATTGGTTTTTTACTTGTACTCGCACGCGCCTTCCAGTTGAATATCAGTGGTTATCTGGTGCATGCTACGTTAGTCATGTTTCTGGTTATGAGCCATCGCTTCTACACCATGATGAACGAATCAGCGCTTTTGATGGCACAACTGGCCTTTTATGGAAAAAGCTTTGAAAGAATCGCCGCATTGCTAGGTGAAAAATCTCTCCCCGAACCCGCCCTGGCCTTGGTGCCAGACAGGCATGACGTCGAATTTTGCAATGTCAGTTACAGTGCTGAAGCCGGTGCACAAACGCTGAAAAATATCTCATTTAGCGCACAACCTGGCACTGTGACTGCGCTGGTAGGGCCAAGTGGGGCAGGCAAAACTACTATAGTACATTTGCTGGCGCGTTTTCATGATGTCGCAAGCGGCAAAATACTCATAGGTGGGATCGACATACGTAACCTGCATCAGGACGATCTGCTTGACCTGTTCGCCATCGTCCTGCAGGAAAGCTATCTGTTCAACGACACCATAGAAAGCAATTTGCGGATCGCCAGACCGAATGCGAGCCGTGATGAACTGGTTGCCGCCGCACGTGCAGCCTGCTGTCACGACTTCATCGAAGCCTTGCCGCAGGGTTACATGACCGTGATAGGTGAGGGGGGCGGTACCTTGTCTGGTGGTGAGCGTCAACGTTTATCTATTGCTCGTGCCATTTTGAAGGATGCGCCCATCATCTTGCTTGATGAAGCGACTGCATCCATAGACGCAGGCAATGAGCATGCAATCCGGCAAGCCATGACGGCACTGGTGCGCGACAAGACAGTGTTAATGATCGCCCATCGCTTGCATACCATCGCCGATGCTGATCAGATACTCGTGCTCGACCATGGCACGCTGGTCGAACAAGGCAATCACATGGATCTGATACAGCATGGAGGCTTGTACGCACATTTCTGGCAACAACAGGAAAAAAGCCGCCATTGGCGTTTTCGCCAGGCGGCCTGAGAAACAAAAAATGGCGTCAGGCTGAAGTTTTTAGCTGGGTAAATTCACGCGGTGACATGCCAAAATGACGTCGAAACAATTTGGAAAAGTGGCTGGGATTGGCATAACCGGTTTGCATCACCACTTCGGTGATGCTGAGTTCTGTGCAGCTAAGCAAATGTGCCGCAGCCTGCATGCGTTTTTCTTGTAAATAGGCATGTACTGAATTACCGAACAAAGCCTTGAAACCTTCTTTCAGCTTGCGTTCATTCAGGTTGGAGGCATGCGCGAGTTCTGCCAGTGACCAGTTATGATCCAGCCGGGCCAGCAGGCATTCGCGCGCGCGGTCCAGTTTTTTATGATCCCGTTTTTGTATAGCCGGTTTGTCCAAGCTTTGTGGTGTTTCCATTAGAGAGAACAAAGCATCGATCATCAAGGACAGCAATTCGAGTGCCTTGCTATGCAAGAAAAGTTGCTGGACTCCCTCAGGTGTACGCTGACGGAAAATCTGCTCTGCAATGGCGCGAATCGCAGCAGAAGCAGGGAACTGATACAGAAAACTCTCGGCCCCACCCGGGCGCAGCTTTGAATTTGCTGCCAGACGCTCCAGCATAGGTTGTATCTGCATCCCCTGTATCTGCTCCAGCGTCTGTGCGGTGAAGTGAATTTCGATGGCACGCAAGCGCTGATGTGCAGGCAGATTTGTTTCGGAACAACTGCTGGCAGGTGACGCGAATAACAGTGCCTGATCCGGGGCAAAATTAATTCTTGAACGGTCAGCGAGTATGGACTCTCCGCTACCTTCCAAAAATACACACAAGGCCAGACAGGGCGGTGACTCCGATTTCACACTACGATATTGCTGTGGCGTATAGTCGATATGGGAGATTCTGATACCCGGGCCAGTGCAAATTTGATGGCGGGTATCTTCAAACTGATTAGGCATTGATCTCAGGCTGCTCATAAGCGCTCATTACAAAATACGATTAACAAATGAGCCTGCATGGCATTGCAAGCAAAATTGCATGTCAGGCAAACAACGTAGTTAGTGTAAATGAGAATCAATCTTATTTCCAGCTATTTTGAAAATATTCAGTCCGGATCAGCATATTGCTTATTACCACATCATCCTATTGCGCTAGTGTATTGGGTTGCGCTGAGAATTGCCCCACTTTGCGGGATCATGTGCATTTATTGTGACCCACGTTTGGCACACAATCCTGCTTGTCTTGATGAGTAAGAGACGACAGCGACAGCCCTGGCATTACCAGATATTATTCGACGCAGGCACATGCGTGACCAGATTCCATTACGCGAGATCGCCAGATGGCTGGGATCTCTCGCAACATTGTCAGGCGCTTTCTGCGCTCTTAAATCACAGAGCCGGCCTATGCAGAGCCACAAACGATCAGAGCCATCGACAAATATGCATTACAACTTTCAAGCTGGCTCAAAATCGAAGCAGGTAAAAATAACAAGCAACGACGCAGCTTAAAAAAACTTCACATGAATCTGAAAGAACTGGGATGTGAGAGGGCGTATGACAGGGTTTTATGAAATCAATTTTAGTATTTTCAGTACGTTAGCGCACAATCAAGCTTGGTTCTCAAGTTTATAGTTGTTTTTAATTATAGAATATGATGCGGATGACAATGCCAAAATCATGTATCGTCCAGTTTGACGCGTCATGGAAGTACTACGCACGATGTCTTATCCGTCATAGACAGATACGGTTGATGCGCGCTAGCTAACAAAGTTTGTAACTGTGGAAATAGCCGATGCTCAGCCGAAATTTACTCGAAGATCAAAAATTGATTGACCTCCAGCGCTTCCATTTGCTGGTTAATGCAATTACTGACTATGCAATCTATATGCTGGACATTGATGGTCGCGTGGTTAGCTGGAATGCCGGTGCGCAAAAATTCAAGGGTTACACCTCCGAAGAAATTATTGGCCAGCATTTTTCCCGATTTCATACACCTGAGGACCAGGCAACTGGTCTTCCTGGACTGTCGCTTCAGATTGCGGAAGCTGAAGGGCGCTACGAGACTGAGGGCTGGCGCGTGCGTAAAGATGGATCTTATTTCTGGGCGAGTGTCATCATAGATGCCATCCGGGAAAATGGTCGATTACTTGGCTTTGCAAAAATTACCCGTGACATCACTGATCGCAGAAAAGCGGAAGAAGCGTTGCGCCAGAGCGAACAGCAATTTCGTTTGCTGGTGCAAGGCGTAACTGATTATGCGATCTATATGCTGGACAAAGATGGCTATGTCAGTAACTGGAATGCTGGCGCGCAACGTATCAAGGGGTATCGGCAAGAAGATGTTATTGGTACGCACTTTTCCCGTTTCTATACGCAAGAAGATCAACATAGCGGAGTGCCGCAGCGTGCTCTATTGACTGCCAGGAGCGAAGGTCGTTTTGAGCAGGAAGGCTGGCGCGTGAGGAAGGACGGAAGTCAATTCCGTGCCCATGTTGTGATTGACCCTATTTACAATACCTTCAATGAATTCCTTGGTTATGCAAAAATTACCAGGGACATTACCGAAAAATATGAAGCTGCCATCGCGCTAAAAAAAACCGAACAAGCATTACAGCATGCGCAAAAGATGGAAACAATAGGTAAATTGACTGGTGGCATAGCCCATGATTTCAATAACCTGTTACAGATCATTTCAGGAAATCTTCAACTACTGTCAGCTGAGATTGCAGGTAATCAACATGCAGAGAGGCGAGTTACCAATGCACTCGCCGGTGTCCGGCGCGGTGCCAAGCTGGCCAGTTATTTATTGTCTTTTGGACGACGTCAGGCACTCGATCCCAAAGTCGTCAATATCGGTCGTTTTGTGATTGATATGGAAGATATGCTGCAACGCAGCCTGGGAGAGACTATCGAAGTCGAAACTATTCTGGCTGATGATTTGTGGAATACCTTTGTCGATGTCGCTCAAGTCGAAAATGCTTTGCTTAATCTTGCAGTCAATGCTCGCGATGCCATGGACTCCGTCGGCAAACTCACCATAGAAATCAGTAATGTTGTTCTGGACGAAAATTATGCGCGTACTCATGTAGAAGTCAGCGCTGGTGAATATGTGATGTTGGCAGTGTCCGACGTTGGCTCAGGTATGGCGCCAGAAGTTGTGACCCAGGCATTTGAACCCTTTTTCTCGACCAAAGCCGAGGGCAAGGGGACAGGGTTGGGTTTGTCCATGGTCTACGGTTTCGTCAAACAGTCGGGGGGACACATCAATATATACAGTGAACTTGGCTATGGCACTACGGTTAAAGTCTATCTTCCCCGTTCGAAAGAGCAAGAAGGCCGGTTGGCGCTGCAGGCAACGGAAGAAATTGTCGGGGGGAGTGAAACTATTCTGGTCGCAGAAGATGACGAGCAAGTCCGTACTACGGCAATCGAGATACTGGTCGCTTTGGGGTATACCGTATTACATGCTGCTGATGCAGAGAGTGCACTGTCTATAATCGAGGGTGGTGCCAAAGTTGATTTGCTGTTTACGGATGTCGTTATGCCTGGATCATTGCGCAGTCCTGAGTTGGCGCGCAAAGCACGCGAGCGTTTGCCTGATCTTGCGGTATTGTTTACTTCGGGCTATACACAAAATGCCATCGTGCACGGAGGACGGCTTGATGTTGGTGTGGAATTGCTGAGCAAACCGTATAGTCGTGAAGCACTTGCGCGCAAGGTCAGGTCTGTGATTGCTAGTGCTTATCAGCATAAAAGCGTCTGAGCGTCTGCAGTAGCACTGATAGAACCATCCGATTTGTATAGTGCAAATTGATAAGGGAGAAGATGGCTCTGATTTGGTGCTATGAAGATTGACTAGCGATGGCGATTTCTATTTTTCGCAAAAACTGATCCTTGGCGGCACTTATTTCAATATCAGACATAGAGGGTAGCCGGTTGATCAATTTATCCAGTTCATCTTTAAAATCTGAACTTGATATACGGTGCGGATTGTTTGAATTTTCTGTGACTTTTTTTGTCATGATCATTCCTGTCTATTAATTGAAGCCTGGCACTAACTAACTGCTTGATAATTACTTGAGTATAAGCAAGCAAAGCAAAACACATTTTTAACTTATCGTTTGGATTCTCATTTCAAATGCTCCGGTAAAAATTGCCAGGCTCTATTGGCGAGCATTCGTTTAGCTCGAGAAATACATGGTTCTCAAATGCCGGCTACGCTCTTCCATTTTCTTCAAATGCATATGCTGTTTTGCAGGAGTCATATTTTTCGGTTTTTCAGCGCTGTTAATGTCTGTTGCAGTAATGCCAGGAGCAATTTGTTGATTGTTGAGTGCTGAAAGGTTTTGATTTTTAGTTAAAAAATGGAAACCGAAAAAATTCCTCATGATAATTCCTCTGGAAAAATAGGTTGGCTGTGTACTTTCTCTACTGCATTAGCATAAGCCGTACCATAGATTGATAAGGGATGGTTACTCTGCGATAGAGTTGTCATGATAACGAGAATCCCGCATATTAAGTACAGGACAACAGCGACCTGATTTGTAGGAAAAATCTTACTGTTGAGCGATCTGCAATCAGCGTGAAATCTTCTCTGATCTGACGACACACCGGGGTGCAACCTTGAATCAACTCCTTCAGATGTTTTTCCTATGAAATAACATCACTCTTTTTGATCACACAGGCGGGAGAATCTTCCTGCCTGATTTTCTTGCATGTGACTTACCGCACAGATGTCGTTGATTAATTTTCCTAATCTGTCGCTACTTGTCCGCAATGGACTTAATCAGGAGAGATGAATGGGACGAATATTAAATCAGATTGGCCTTGCCTCGCTGCTGTGCCTTGCCGCATTGCCAGGAACAGGATTCGCTGCGGATCCTGTTCCCCCCGTGGTCACGGAAGGGAAGAGCGCATCGAATGTCGATAATACGGCGATCAATAACCGCGACAAGTATGCCGGGAATAAAACGCCAGAAGATCAATTCAATACACCAGAAGACCGCAATCTTCTCGCCACAGTCAGGCGCGCAGTCGTACAGGACAAATCGCTCTCAATGATGGCGCATAACATCAAAATTATGGTGGATACGGGTAAAGTCACTTTACGCGGTCCGGTAAAAACTGCAGATGAAAAATTGAAAGTCGAAAAAATCGTACAGGCTGTCACAGGTGTGAGTTCCATTAATAATTCACTGGATGTAAAAACCAATTGAAGCTGGGCAAGTGTGACAAGCCAGTAACGCAGCAAAATAAGGCGCGCAATTTAATTCACCAAGGGGTATGCATATGAAAACCGCAATCTACTGTATCGCAACAAATCGTGTTCAGGCAGAAAACATCGTCGACAATTTGAAACTTGCCGGATTCCCAAGCGGCGATATTTCAGTCTTGTTTCCTGACCAGACTGGTACACGGGATTTTGCGCACGAGCAAAATACCAAATTACCTGAAGGAGCTGCCACTGGTGGCGCTGCTGGCATGGGGGTGGGTGCCATACTGGGGTGGCTGACAGGTATAGGCACGCTGGCAATTCCTGGCGTTGGGCCTTTCATTGCCGCCGGACCTATCATGGCCGCATTGAGTGGTGCTGCATTGGTGGGCGCGGCTGGCGGCATCATTGGTGCGCTGGTCGGATTGGGCATTCCAGAATATGAAGCAAAATTGTATGACGGAAAAATTCGCGGAGGCAATGTTCTTATCTCAGTCCATACCGATAATTCTGATCAGGCTTCCAATGCAAAAGAAATCTACAAAAAAGCTGGCGCAGAAGACATCAACTCAACTTCCGAAGCAAGTGTCTCTTAAGCTTGTGTCTGAGTGACAGGTTATTTGTAGCGCAAGAACGGACTGCATAAAGCAGTCCGTTTTTCTTTGAACTTGGAATGCGAAATTCCAAAAATTATAGAAAAAATAAAAAGTAATTTCTATTCCAGCTTTGACCTTAATGTTCGTTTCCGTACAAATGATTACCGCATTTTGGTCTATCTTCAAACGAGCAAAATTTAAGCGTCAATTTGCATAGTGCTTGATTTTCATCGCGTCAAAATCTTACTTTTTAGAGTGCCCACCATGCCTAAAACCAATGCGATCACAGCCACAGCCGAAAGCAAAAAAACAAAAAACCTTACTACTACCCCTACTGCCACCTCGATCGGTAATGGGGGAGAGCTACATCAGATCGCAGGGAAAACTCATCCGGAATTGACGACGAATCAAGGTGTCGTCATTGCAGATGATCAAAATTCCCTGAAAGCCAGTGTCAGAGGGCCGACCTTGCTGGAGGATTTTATCTTAAGAGAGAAAATTACTCATTTCGATCATGAACGCATACCTGAACGTATCGTGCATGCGCGTGGAACTGGTGCGCATGGGTATTTTGAACTGACACATTCGCTTGAAAAATACACGACGGCCAAAGTCCTGACTGATGTGGGTCTGCAAACACCGGTATTTACCCGCATTTCGACGGTTGCGGGTGGTTCTGGCTCTGTAGATACACCACGGGATGTGCGCGGTTTTGCAGTCAAATTTTATACCCCTGAAGGCAATTGGGACCTGGTGGGCAATAATGTTCCAGTGTTCTTTATTCAGGATGCCATTAAATTTCCTGATCTTGTCCACGCAGTAAAAATGGAGCCTGATCGCGGCTTCCCGCAAGCCGCGACAGCACATGACACGTTCTGGGATTTTATTTCACTGACACCAGAAACCATGCATATGGTGATGTGGATCATGTCTGACCGCACACTGCCAAGATCACTGCGCATGATAGAAGGCTTTGGTGTACATTCTTTCCGACTCATTAACAAGGATGGCGAAGCCACTTTCGTGAAGTTTCACTGGCGTCCAAAAGCAGGCTTGCAATCCACAATTTGGGATGAGACAGTCAAAATTGCGGGAACTGACCCTGACTTTCACAGGCGTGATTTTTTTGAAGCCATCACTGCTGGCGACTACCCTGAATGGGAACTGGCGGTGCAGCTTTTTACGCAGGAAGAAGCAGATGAATTTCCGTTTGATCATCTTGATGCCACCAAGCTCATCCCCGAAGAACTGGTGCCACTGATTGTCATAGGGCGCATGGTGCTGGACAGGTGGCCTGATAATTTCTTTGCCGAGACTGAGCAAGTGGCGTTTTGCCCATCGCATATAGTCCCCGGCATTGACTTCTCCAATGACCCTTTGTTGCAGGGGCGTTTATTTTCTTATCTGGATACACAGTTGTCCAGACTGGGTTCGCCTAATTTTCACCAAATTCCCGTCAATGCGCCAAAGTGCCCATTTGCCAATCACCAGCGTGATGGCCATATGCAAATGACGCGCCCCGTTGGCAGGGTTGCATATGAGCCAAATACTCTGGCAAAGGATGCGCCGCGCGAGCAGCCAGCAACAGGTTTTAACAGTATGGCAGAGCCAGTTGCTGGTGACAAAGGCAGGATACGCCCTGAAAGTTTTGCTGATCATTACAGCCAGGCGCGTCAATTTTTTGCTAGCCAGAACGAAACCGAGCAAGCGCATATAGTTGCGGCGCTGGTCTTTGAACTGTCAAAAGTTGAGCATCCACATATACGCTTAGCGATGGTCGGCCATATGTTGCATATCAATGAAGAATTGGCGCAACGCGTCGCCGCTGGCCTGGGCGTGAAAGACTTGCCTGCGGCACCCGCCATTCACGCAGAGATACAGGATTTACCAGTATCACCAGCCCTGGGTTTGATTGACAAGATGAAAGATACTCTTGCAGGCCGTGTGGTTGGCATTCTCATCGCCGACGGTTCAGATGCCAAGCTTCTGGAAAAAGTCAAAGCGGTTGTTGGAGCCGCAGAGGGCAAGTGTAAGCTCATTGCTCCGCGTATCAATGGCATACTCTTGTCTGACGGTAAGGAAGCCAAGGTAAATGGTCAATTGGCAGGCAGCCCTTCTGTGATATTTGATGCAGTCGTTCTTGTTCTTTCAGATGAAGCTGCAAAAAAACTGGAACGGGATACGACAGCGAAAGGCTTTGTTAGCGATGCATTCAGTCACTTGAAAGCGATAGCCTATGATGCTGGCAGTGAAATGCTGTTGACTGCGGCAGGTGTCGATAAAGATGATGCTGTGATTTCGACAGATAAATTGAAAGACTTCATCGCTGCGGCAAAAACACGGCTGTGGGCCCGCGAAAAATTTGTGCGACCACCTTTGTAAAGACGGCACTATTGAGGAAAGCCTGGTGCATCGTTATGCATCAGGCTTTCCTCATTGGATTTTATCGCGTTATACCTGATTCTGATTTACTTGCGACAAAAAGAAACGCAGCATTTCACTGCTGGCATCTGGCCCTGATGCATCTGTGAAACTGCCTTGACTATTGCCGCCTGACCACGCGTGACCAGCACCGTGAATGACCCATTGTTCGGCACGGGCTGGCTGGATTGCGGCATTTTCAGCAAAGCGCGTGCGGGTGTAGCGGCGGCCCAGCTTTCCGCTACCGTTTTCTTTTTGTGCCTTCAGTGCCTTTGACTGGCTATGGTCGAGATAACGCGTCATGATGCGGTCGGCATTCTTGCTATTGACGGTGTGATCCTGATCGCCGTGGAAGACGATGATCGGTATCGCAGTACCAGTAGATGGGGTTTTAATCTGGCTTGATGCCCCACGCATGGCCGCCAGTGCGGAAGGCAAATCGTTTGCTGCACCAAACGGCAAGCCAGAATGTATACCAACTGCTGCATACAGCTCAGGGTAGGCATCAGCCATGATGGCGGCCATTGCTCCACCAGCAGACATGCCAGCGATAAACACACGGCTATCGTCGATATGATAGTCAGCCATGATTTCTCGGGTAATGCCAGCAATCAGGGCAGGCTCTCCCTGATCACGTTTTTGATCCACGGCCTTGAACCAGTTCCAGCATTTGGACGTGTTTGCACCTTGCTCCTGAGCCGGATAGACCACAATGCAATGTTGTTGCTCGGCTATCAGATTCATACCTGTACCTGTGGCAAAATCATCTGGCCCTTGCGTGCAGCCATGCAGCATGACGATCAGCGGCAAGGCTTGCCCGGTATTGCCAGTATAGCTGGAGGGGATATACAGCTTATAAGCACGCTTGCCATGTGCGTTGGCATAGTTGCCGCTAATGAAGCGACCAATATTACTTTCATCTGCTTTCCTGGTCTGTGAAGTTTCAGGAACAGTTTCAGCCGCAGTTTCAGCATCAATGACATCTGTCTGGTGTAGTGCCTGGCCTCGTACCTCACTATCGTGCTTCTTTTCAGGCCGTGGGTTGATGTCATGCAGAGAGTTGTTCCCATTTGCATCGTCTTGTCCCGCATGGGCGGAGCCTGTGCCACGATAAGCTGGAGCCAGCCCTGGTAAATTATCGTTGAGGGTACGTTGTATCAATTCTGTGACGGCTGTCAATTTCTGCAATTGATCTGGATGAATGGCGCCTTGGGTAGGCACGGCAAACGCCTGAGCATCGCGCCAGGATTTACCTGCCATGCGCATACGGGCTAGCAGGTTTTGATTAAAATTCATGTTGTACTTTCAATGTTGCTGCATGTGAGATTGAATGTGCATTCAAAGGATGCGGTCTGCCAGCGCGGCTTTTACCGCGCTACTGGCCTGGAATGCACCCAGGACAGAAATGGATTCGATACTCGCCACAGCAAGCTCGGGGCTGACATCTGCTGCAATGCTGGCCAGACCCAGGACCTGTATCTGCAAACGCTGCCCTGCATCCCGCACGGCTTCAAGATCGGCACGAGTGTAATGCTGCAGGCCCAGCACCAGACTCTTGCGTATTACCGTCTGGCGTATGACTTCAGCATGGGTCAGCAACTGATTGCGTATCGCTGTGCGTATCAGGTCGGTACGGTTCGAATAAAAGCCTTCCTGCACCAGCAAGTCAACCTGGCCAAGATCGACCAGGCCAAGATTGATGGTGATTTTTTCTGTATCGCTGGCCTTGGCCCGTATATCGGTGACAGTCATGGTACGCCTTTACTTTAAATTAACCATCCATATGGATGGTAATAGGATGTTTATTGGAGTATATCAACGAATTTATCAAAGTAAAGCATTAATTGCTGCCACAAGAATCTTTGGTTTTTGTCCTACATGGCGTCAGCGCGGCGGCTTACCGGCATTTGCGGGTGCAGGTTTTAAGATGAACTTACTGCTCGCCTGAGTTGGTAGCTTATGTTTTTGAATAGATGAATAAGGCAAAGCTGCACGGGGAATGCCATTCGCGGGATGCGATGGTGACAGGCAGGTAATTATTGAAATTAACTTCTCTCATTAATGACTTAAAGGAACCATCATGCGCACTGCGACCCCTACGGCAAAAGCCAAACCTGCGAACATTTCTGCTGTAGCTCTCCCCAAAAAAAACAAAGGTGCTGAAGCGCAAGATGCGGTCAGTCTGCTTAAGCAAGATCATAAAAATGTGAAAGCACTGTTCAGTAAATTCGAGAGCCTGGGTAATAACGCTTTTGCCAGTAAGAAAAAAGTCGCTCATCAGATTTGCCTGGAATTGACCAAACACACCATCGCTGAGGAAGAGATTTTTTATACTGCCATGCGCGAGACTGGTGAAGATGTCAAGGATTTGATGGATGAGGCCACTGTCGAACACGCTGCCGCCAAAGACTTGATTACACAGATTCTGGCTATGGAGCCTGATGACGATCTGTATGATGCCAAGGTCAAAGTCTTATCCGAACAAATTGAGCATCATGTAAAGGAAGAGGAAGGGGAGATGTTTCCCAAGGCAAAAAAAGCAAAGCTTGACCTGGTATCTCTGGGAGAGGCAATACAAGAACGCAAGGATGAAATCAGCCTCCCATCTATGCAATAAGCCAAAATAAGCCACACCGCAAAATGGGTGCCGGGCTGCGTGAAATTTTTCTGCAATCCGGCATCAGTAACTGTGTTGCGTATGCAAGCGTACATCATACCAACTGTCCAAGCGCAATCGCCTGAGCGCACAGGGCAACACGCAACACTCATGACATAAAAAATTCAGGGAAATTATGGATTTTCAATCGGCCATCAATAGTAACTTTCTGGATATTCCACTCATCAGCTGGATCACGGCATGTGGCGTTGCTGTAATTGCTTACTTTGTGATGCATGCCTTAATCGGGGTCTTTAAACGCAAGCTGGTCGCAGAGAATGAACCTGGTACAGTCGCCACCTCACAATTGGTCCCTCAAATTTTGGGCGGTACCAGCAATATCACTCTCATTATTACTTCAGTGCTGATCGGTGTGGCCGTGCTGGATTTGCCAGCGCGCTGGAGTGACCGTGTCAATCATTTGTGGTTCCTGGCGTTTGGCTTGCAATTGGCGTTGTGGATCAACAAAACCATCAAGGTATTGAGTAAGCGTTACTTTACGTCGATGGCGACTGATGGCGCGCCGGTCAGCCGGGTTTCACATACCATTATTGTTTGGGCATTGCAGTTTGTATTGTGGGTGGTTTTTCTCCTGGCGATGTTGTCGAACGTAGGTATCAATGTATCGGCTTTCATCGCCAGTCTTGGCATAGGCGGGATTGCGATTGCACTGGCAGTGCAGAATGTGTTGGGCGACTTGTTTGCCTCGCTGGCGATTGCCGTAGACAAACCTTTTGAAGTAGGAGACGCCATTAATATCAATGGCATAACAGGTACGGTCGAACATGTGGGCTTGAAGACCACGCGCCTTCGCGCTGATAGCGGTGAACAGATCGTTATCGCTAATGCTGACTTATTAAAGAACACCATACGCAATTACAAGCGCATGAAAGACAGGCGCGTACAATTGTCGGTCAAAGTCGCTTCGGATACCCCGCCCGATGTCGTGGAGCAGGTTCCACCCATGTTGCAAAAAATTGTAGAAGATCAGGCAGAAGTACGTTTTGATCGTGCCCATCTCAAATTATTCGACCGCAACTCTATAGAGTTTGAAGTAATTTACTTTGTATTGAAACCGGATTATGGCTTGTATATGGATACACAGCAGGCGGTTAATTTAAAGATTATGAAAGAATTACTGCAGAGGGATATATCATTTTCTGATCCTGTACAAAAAGTAAAACACCTGAATGCAAGCAGCATTGAAAACAGCGAGATGCGTAAGCCGCAGCAAGCCAGTCAGATAAAGTTGTCGCGGCAACTTTGATTTTTCCTGATAGCTGGATTTTGACGTATTACCGATTCCAGAGCTTTTAATTTTCCCCAATATTAAGTTCTCTATCCGCCAAGTCAGTACAAACGCATAAATTCATTCACTTGAATTGTTGCCGATACTGCAAAATGGCGTTAACCTTGCATTCAAAATATGCTGGGCGTATGCGTTTGCCTGCTATTGCCATTTGGGTGAGGCATTATTCGGTATATTGACCCATGCAGCACCGTGATGTTGCTTACCCATTTTCAGGACCGAGTATGTCCCCGATACAAAACGATAATGCCGGCAAATCAGCCGTTCCGGCTCCCGCGCCGGGATGGGCATTCATAGGCAGCGGGACACCTATGCGTGAGGCAGTCAGGAATTTTGACTGGTCTGCAACAGAACTTGGCCCCATCAGCAACTGGCCGCCAGCCTTGAGGGCGACCGTGGGCATTGTCCTGAATTCTGCACACCCCATGTTTCTCTGGTGGGGACCAAAGCTGATCCAGATATACAACGACGCCTATGTACCCAGTTTTGGCGCTGGTAAACATCCTGCAGCACTAGGTCAAGAGGGGGCTGAATGCTGGCAAGAAATCTGGCCTGTCATCGGGCCGCAGATAGCCCATGTCATGACTGGTGGTGCAGCACTATGGTATGAAGATAACCTGGTTCCCATCTGGCGAAATTCACGTATCGAAGATGTGTACTGGACTTATACCTATACACCTGTCTTTGGTGACGACGACCGCATCGCAGGCACACTGGTAGTGTGTACCGAAACAACATCGCATATCCTGGCGGAGCGCAGGCAAGCCACCTTGTCTTCCCTGACGCAGCGATTGATGCTTTGTAAAAGCCGGGAAGAAATTTTTATGACCGTCAGTGCTGTCGCTGCTGACAATGCGGCAGATATTGTGGCTGTATCCGTCAATCATGAAGATGCCGCCAGTTTGAATAAAGATACTCATTTTAGTATCCATGCAATTGAACTCCATTTTCATCATGATTGTTCACTGACATTCGAAATCTCGCAACGTTTGCCGTTTGATACTGCTTACAGGGAATTCCTGCATGAATTTACCGCAGTTGTCTGTCGCGCACTCACTCATCTGGAAAGTGTATTGGCGCGCGATTTTGCTGCGGCAGAAAGAGACCGTCTGCTGTTCGATGCCCCGGTAGGAACCGCGATCATGGTAGGGGAGGATCTGGTTTATCAGTTAGCCAATCCCATCTATTGCAAAATGATTGGCCGACTGGAAAGTCAGGTGCTGGGGCGTAGCTTTGACGAAGTTTTCCCGGAATTGCTGGATTCATCAGTACGTGCGACTTTCAGGCAGGTTTTCCGGGAAGGCACGCCCTTTGTTTCTGATGAAACCATGATACGTCTTAGTCTGCATGGCGGCGAGCCTGAGGATCGCTATTATATTTACAACCTTGCCCCGATAAGGCGTGTAGATGGCCAGGTATATGGTTTGATGGCCATAGGCATTGATATCACAACGCAGGTGTTGGCACGAACCGAGATTGAACGCCTGAATGACAACCTGAATGTCACTTCCCGTGCAAAAGACGACTTTCTGGCCATGCTGGGTCATGAATTGCGCAATCCTCTGGCACCCATAGTGACTGCCCTGGAGTTGATGAAAATGCGTAACCCCGTTATCAGCAGGGAGCAGGCAGTTATCCAGCGCCAGGTTGATCATCTGGTACGTCTGGTTGACGACCTCATGGATGTTTCAAGGATAACCAGTGGCAAGGTTCAACTCAGGATAGTCGCTGCCAATTTGCGTGACGTGATGAATAAGGCAGTGGAAATGGCCAGTCATCTGCTGGAGAAAAAAAATCATCACCTGACCATGGATGTTGCACCGATCACCTGGGTGGGAGATCCCGCACGTCTTGCACAGGTGGTAGCAAACCTGTTAACGAACGCCGCAAAATATACGCCTGATGGCGGAGAAATTTCGCTGGTGAGCTATCACGAAGACGATCAGGTCAAGATATGTGTCAGCGACAACGGTGTCGGTATTTCCGACAGTCTGATGCCAAATATCTTTGATCTTTTCGTACAAGGTGGGCGAAGTGTAGACAGGTCGGATGGAGGTATGGGCATAGGCCTTGCGCTGGTGGCAAATCTGGTTCAATTGCATCAAGGTAGTGTGCACGCAGAGAGCCCCGGCGAAGGCTTGGGAAGTCGCTTTACCATTACCTTGCCACATACATTGACTGTTGTGGAGGCGGAAAAACAAAAAGAACAAGTACATATGTCACTCAGTGTAAAAAGACGTATCCTTATCGTGGATGATAATCGCGATGCTGCCGATTCACTCTTTGAATTGCTCTCAAGCCTGGGACATGATGTCAAAGCAGTCTACGATCCTGTAGATGCATTGAAAGAAGTGCAGCGATCGATACCTGAGCTTGCCATTCTTGATATAGGCTTGCCAGGCATGGACGGTTATGAACTCGCGAACGCCATACGGGATTTGCCAGGTGGTACCAATATTCGGCTGATAGCCTTGACCGGTTACGGACAGCAACATGATAAGGAACGTAGCCAGAATGCTGGATTTAACGCGCATATGATCAAGCCTGTCGAACTGGACTATTTGCAGAAACTTATCATTGAAGGAAGATAACCAGGCTTGCAGACATAGTGGAGTAGTAAAAATCAATTGAATAATACCGGACACGAAAGACGTGCAAGCCTGTTTGTAGGAATTGCCTTACGTGATTTTGGGATTAAATTGCTAGGGTTTAAGACTGTTTGGACTTAGGATTCAAAGTATATTCTTTTGATATATGTTTTGATCAATTTTGCAAAGTATGGAAGCAAAGAAAAGCATTTGAACATGTCAACTACAAATGATTGCAAATTTGAAGGTGAGCACGTTTTTTAGCTGATCAAAATAATGAAAAACTTTGTTCGCTTCAGACAAATGAAATGCATCTGATCCTGCCTGCGCTGCCCAGACAGGGAAGTCCTTAGTCCAGATAGGTAACTATGATAAATACTATCCCCGAGAATGGGAACGAGGCCTCCCTCGTTAATGAGTCTGATGGTCAGCGAGGTGCAGGCTTGCGTATTCTGGTTGTTGAAGATAATCAGGATTTGCTGGAGATGTTATGTGAAATGCTGGATATGATAGGTCATATTCCCACCCCTGCCGGAAGTGGGGAGAGCGCTTTGGAGCTACTTCAACAAGGACGTTTTGATGTGCTGCTGACGGACATCAACCTGCCAAAAATGTCCGGCATCGCTTTGGGAAAGCAAGCGGTACTTGATGCGCCTGATATGCATATTGTTTTTTCATCCGGTCATGGTGCGCATATGCATTCTTATGTGAATTTCCCCTGTCATATGTTAACCAAGCCCTATGAGCTGAGCCAGATACAACAACTCCTTGATGGATTTGCTGCATAATAATAATGAGGGAGTTTTGATTTTAACAATGCACATTGACCATTGACGACAACGAATTATTTGCCACCAATTGATCTTGAAGTTCAGACTGGGTTTTGTTTCTTGATTGCAGGTACTGCTTTATGTAGCACTGTTTTATGAATCTATATCAATCAACCGAGGACTTCAGATAAAGGTACTAAGCAGGTTTCATGCAACTTGCAGAGACTCTATCGTAAGTATGAGTTGCTGGAGTTTCAAAGGCTTTACAAAGTGAGAATCAAAGCCAGCTTCTGATGTCAGCCTCTGATCTTCTCTGAGGCCATAACCGGTTAATGCGATCAAGTACATGTCACGGGTGTCCTTGTCGCTGCGCAAGCGTCGTGCCACTTCATAACCATCCATACCCGGCAGGCCGATATCGATAAGGGCAATACAGGGTTTCTCACTCTTCGCCAGAACGATCCCTTCGGTACCAGTTGCCGCTTCAATAACCTGGAATCCATGAGCTTTGAGCAACTGTGTAGTCATTTCTCGGGCATCTTCATTGTCTTCAATAAGCAGCAACTTTCTGCTTGTTTCCAGTTTGCGAACCTCGTGATGCTCAGGTGAGGGTTTACCCTGCCTGGCCTGGGGTAATACGATAGAAAAGGTACTACCAAGATTTTCACCTTCACTATGGGCGATAATGTCGCCCCCATGCAATTCGACTAATTGTTTAACCAGAGCGAGGCCTATACCCAGACCACCTTTAGCCCGATCCAGCGAATGTTCACCCTGGACAAAAATATTAAAAATACGTGGTAATAAGTCTTTTGTAATGCCTATTCCAGAGTCGGTAATCATCAGGCTTACTTTGCCGTCAGAATGATTGTTTCTGATGGCAATGGTGCCACCAGCGGGGGTATATTTGATGGCATTATCCAGCAAGTTGGTAACGATTTGCTCTACGCGAGTGGGATCTGCGTCTATCCATGCGTCGATAGGATCAATACTCCATTGGTAACTATCAACAGGGCGGCTGGCTCTGAGGCTATCCAGGCAAGACGTGACCACGTCTGCAAGACTGACCGCAGTTTTGTCGAGCACAATTTTTCCTGACATCACTCGCCCCAAATCCAGTAAATCATCGACTATGCGTGTCAGATGTTGTGATTGTCTGGAAAGAATTTTCTTTGCGCGCTCTACACTATCTGCTTTTGCGCCTGGAAACCCGATGATGGATGCTGCGCTGGTGATGGCACTTAAAGGGTTGCGCAACTCATGACCCAGCATGGCCAGGAATTTATCTTTCGCTTCATTTTGTTCGACGGCTATTTTTCTTTCTTTTATTTCCCGCTGAAGCTTGTCATTGACCGCCTGTAAATCCTGTGTACGCAGACCAAGAGCATCTGTTTGCGCTTTCAATTCCAGGTTTTTTTTCGCCAGTGAAACAAACACCGACACCTTGGCTTGCAATACCTGGGGAATGATGGGGGTGAAAAGATAATCGACCGCGCCTTGCTGGTAAGCCCGTAATTTATTCAGGTCATCAGCCAGAAAAGCTGTAATGAAAATAATCGGTATGGAAGAGGAGCGGGCGCGCTTATGTATCGCTTCTGCAGTTTCGAATCCATCCATGCCCGGCATGTTGACATCGAGCAGTATCACGGCAAAGTCATCTTGCAGTACATGACGTAGCGCATCTTCGCCAGATTTGGCAGTGACCACCGAACATTGGTTTTCGTCTGCACAGGTTGTGAGCAATCCGCTTAAGGCAAACAAACTCGCCGCATCGTCATTGACTACAAGGATCTTGGGTTTATATTTTGCTTGCACGGGTTTCCTCACCTGCACCGTTTCCAGTTGGCGACACTTTTATCATTATACAAATATTGAATTGTCACAAATCCTTAAATTTGAAGTAAATTATGTCACCGTATCTCATTTCACGGAAAGAAAAATACTCGAATACCGCTGAATAGTTGTTTGCAGGTTTTTAGTATCACCTGCATGCATATTGCACTGCAAAATACATAGTTTATTTGGGTGCTGCCTGGCGGGCACCATATCAGTCTAAGTCAGGCTCTTGTGAAGAAGGTGAGCGAGACGGTGTTTTTGCAACATTTGCTATCAATTTCATCGCTTAAAAGGCCAGAATGAACACGCTCACTGACATCTCGGAAACACTCGATCCCAAGCTCCTGCTTGCTGCACTGACGGCGCTCAAGAAGGGTGATTTCTCAGTAAAAATGCCATCTGACCTGACTGGCCTCAATGGCAAGATCGCTGACACCTTAAACGAGATCATAGAAAATAGCTCGCATATGACGCAGGGTATCCTGAATGTCAGCCAACTGGTGGGCCAGGAAGGGCGTTTGCTGCAGCGCGCTTCTTCCGTACGGGCGGAGGGAGACTGGGGAACCATCGTCAATTCTGTCAATTCCCTGATCGACGATCTGGTACGTCCCACGACTGAGATGGCCAGGGTAATTGGTGCTGTGGCAAAAGGCGATCTTTCTCAAAGCATGGCGCTGGAAGTGGATGGCCGCGCCTTGCAAGGACAATTTCTGAGTGCGGCGACTACAGCAAATACGATGGTGAGCCAGCTCAGCTCTTTTGCGTCAGAAGTAACCCGGGTGGCGCGTGAAGTCGGTACCGAGGGCAAACTCGGTGGTCAGGCAAATGTGCCCAGCGTGGCAGGTATCTGGAAAGATCTGACCGACTCAGTCAACTCCATGGCCGGTAATTTGACTTCACAGGTGCGCAATATCGCCGAAGTGACCACGGCCGTGGCAAACGGTGACTTATCCAAGAAAATCACGGTCGACGTCCGTGGCGAGATTTTGCAACTGAAAGACACTATCAACACCATGGTCGATCAGTTACGGTCGTTTGCATCCGAGGTAACCCGGGTAGCGCGTGAAGTGGGTACCGAAGGCAAACTGGGTGGGCAGGCTTATGTGCCAGGTGTGGGTGGTACCTGGAAGGATTTGACGGATAACGTCAATTTCATGGCATCCAACCTGACCGGGCAGGTACGTAATATCGCTGAAGTGACAACGGCGGTGGCAAACGGTGACCTGTCGAAGAAAATCGCGGCGGATGCCAAGGGCGAAATTCTGCAGTTAAAAGACACTATCAATGTCATGGTGGATCAGCTCAGCTCGTTTGCATCAGAGGTGACTCGGGTGGCAAGGGAGGTTGGTACCGAAGGTAAACTGGGTGGTCAGGCGCAGGTCAAGGGTGTAGGTGGTACCTGGAAAGACTTGACTGATTCAGTGAACTCGATGGCGGGCAACCTGACAGGGCAGGTGCGTAATATCGCCGAAGTGACAACGGCGGTGGCGAATGGTGACTTGTCCAAGAAAATCACGGTGGACGTTAAAGGCGAAATTCTGGAATTGAAAAACACCATCAACGTGATGGTGGATCAATTGAACTCATTTGCATCTGAAGTAACCCGTGTCGCCCGCGAAGTAGGTACAGAGGGCAAGCTGGGCGGGCAGGCAAATGTACCAGGTGTAGCCGGTACCTGGAAGGATCTGACCGACTCGGTCAACTCCATGGCAGGTAACCTGACGGGACAGGTGAGAAATATTGCTGATGTGACAACAGCTGTAGCGAATGGTGACTTATCGAAG